>JBMNUI010000080.1:0-2688 GCA_050946195.1 Eubacteriales bacterium | reverse complement strand
CGCAGCATATATTTGACAAGGTCCTCGGACTGCTGCTCGGTGCCGACAATCGGGTTGATTTCGGCCTCGATATTAGCCCTTATCATGTGGATAGATTGCGCCGAGGCCCGCAGCCGCACACCGTAACCGCCGGCCTGCTTGACTATTTCGGGATTCTCAAGCCGCAGGTCCTCGATGGTCGGCATTACAATTCCGTAACCCTTCTCCTCGGCGTCGGCGAGTGCGTCGGCCACCCGCTCATATTCGGACTTCATGGCCGCAAAGTCGCGCAGGTGGCGGATTAAGTCCTCCTCGCCCGAAATGTCAAATCCGGTCAGTTCGCTGACAATATCGTAATACAGGCCGTCCTCAAGTGTCACCGCAACAACCGCTTTCCCGTTGCCGAGATTGATATTCTGAACCTCGGCGAACTTGACGTACTCGTTGTCGCCCAAGTCGCTGAAAGCATCGATTATGTCGCCGGTCTTGCTGACCCGGCCGGCGCACTTCTTTATGCTCTCGAGCAGCGATGTCCTAATACGGTGGTTGTCATCAAGCGCGGCGGTCCATTCGGGCAGCTTCACCGCAATTTCGGTCACCGGGAACTCGTGGAGCACAAGCTCGAGAATATGCCTGATATCTTCGGCGTCAAGGTCAAGGCAGCTCACCAGCGCCACCGGAACCTTGTACTTGGCCTCAAGCTCGTAGGCCAGCGCGATTGACTTTTCGGAGGCGGGGTTGGCCGAATTGAGTATCATGGCAAAGGGCTTTCCGATTTGCTTGAGCTCCCTGACCACCCGCTCCTCGGCGTCAACATAGCTCTCGCGCTTTATGTCCCCGATAGTGCCGTCGGTAGTCACCAGCATACCTATCGTGCTGTGCTCGGTTATAACCTTGTAGGTTCCGAGCTCGGCGGCCTGCACAAAGGGCATCGGCTCGGCCTGCCACGGGGTATTGACCATGCGCGGCTGGCCGTTCTCAATAGTTCCCAGCGCCTCGGGCACGACATAGCCGACACAGTCTATCATCTTGACCCTGAAGGACGCGACGCCGTCGATGACTACCGGCACTGCTTCGTCGGGTATGAATTTGGGCTCTGTGGTCATAACCGTTTTGCCGGCCGCGCTCTGGGGCATTTCGTCGCGCGCGCGCTCGCGGCTGTACCCTTCGGCGATATTCGGAAGGACAAGCGCCTCCATGAACCGCTTGATGAAGGTCGACTTGCCGGTCCTCACCGGCCCCACGACGCCGATATAGATATCCCCGCCGGTCCGCTCGGCTATATCTTTATAAATCGAATGCTCAGGCATAAAAATATCCTCCCATATATTTATCAGTAAAAATATATGGGAGGACAAAATCAATTAGAACACGCTTGTTCTTTTATTTGCCGGACAAGCCGGTAGTTTTTGTCGGAGTTCAGCCGTTTTTGATAAGCTCGATAGCGTCGGGGTGCAGAACCCCCTCAAGACCGCGCCCGTATCTTATCAGCTCGCGCGCAAAAGCCGAGCAGACAAAGGAGTATTCGGCAGAGGTCGGTATGAACACCGTCTCGGCCTTCATCCCGAGGTGCTTGTTGATGCCGGCAAGCATCATCTCATAGCCGAAATCGGCCTCGTTGCGGACCCCCTTGACCACGGCCACGGCGCCGAGCTTTGCGACAAGGTCGACAAGCAGCCCCTGTGCGGCGATCACCTCGACATTCCCGAGCCCCGCGCATGAGACCTCGGCTATCATTTTCCGGCGGGAGAAATCAAACATCCCGCTTTTTTCGGAGTTTTGCATTATCGCAACATAAACCTTATCGAAAAGCCCCGCCGCGCGCATGGCCACGTCAAGGTGTCCGAGCGTGAAGGGGTCAAAGCTCCCCGGAAATACGCAGATCCTCATTGTTTTCCTCTCCTGTCCTGTAATTTCGGCTCCGCTGTTTATGGAATCCTGAAAAACACGTTTTGCTCAGTCCCGATCTCTGTACGGGCTCAGCAGGGTGATTTGCGTAATGCCGTACTTTCTGGTCTTTATTACCTCAAACCGGCTGCTCACCGGCGACCCACCGAAGATGTCGGTCTCCCCGCCCTCGCAGACTATCAGCGCGCCGGGACCGAGCAGGCGATATTTGTCAAGCAGCTCGAGCGATTTTGCCACAAGCCCCTGCCCGTACGGCGGGTCGATAAAGACAATGTCAAACTTAGCTCTTCCCGCAAGGCGCCCGAGAACATCGGCAAAGTCGCCCTGAAGTATGGTACAACTATCAAGCAGCCGGGTCTTTTCAGCGTTTTTTCGGATAATTTGAATTGCATCGCCCGAATGGTCGATAAAGGTCGCGTGAGCCGCCCCCCGGCTGAGAGCCTCAAGGCCCATCTGCCCCGAGCCGGCAAAAAGGTCGAGCACCTCCCGGCCTTCGATATCAAACTGAATCATGGAAAAGACGGCCTCTTTCACCCGTTCGGCAGTCGGGCGGGTCCGCTCGCCCGCGGGGGCAAGCAGGCGGGTTCCGCGCGCTTTTCCGGTTATAATGCGCATCATGTGCCGCTCCTATTTTACCAAAAATCAGGCGGGGGAATCAAGCCGCAAAGCAAAACTCAAAAATTACTTATGGAAGTAATTATACACCGCCTCGGCGTCGCGTTTCGATATTCCCTTCACCGCCGCAATGTCGCTCTCCCCGGCCTTTTTTATTGCCGCCAGCCCACCGAAATGCTCGAGCAG
>JBMNUI010000079.1:0-2708 GCA_050946195.1 Eubacteriales bacterium | reverse complement strand
TATATTATAATATTAAAGACACCGTATTCCGAAAGGAGAGCCGCGCATGACCTGCGTCTACTTTGCCGATGTCACGCCCCTTGAGAAACCGGAATACTATGCTACGGTTATCGGGCGGCTCTCGCCCGAGCGCCGCAAAAAGGCCGAGACCTGCGGGACAAAACAGAACAGGCTGCTCTCGGCCGGCGCCGGATATCTGCTTTCCTATGCACTCTCGCTGCTCGGAGTCAACGAGGCTTCCGCCGAGTACAGCTACAATCAATTCGGCAAACCCCGCATTGATGGGCACGGGCACCTCGACTTCTCGCTCTCGCACTCGGGCAAAATGGTCATGTGCGCCCTCTCGGACAGCGGCCCCGTAGGCTGCGACATCGAGGCTCCCGGCCGACATAATCTTGCAGCGGCAAAGCGGCTTTTCCATCAGAACGAGTATCACAAAATAATAAATTCAGCTATTCCGGAACACGAGTTTATCAGATTATGGACTCTCAAGGAATGCTATATAAAAGCCCTCGGCACCGGCCTTGCCACCCCGCTCTCCTCCTTTGAGATAGTCCCCGACAACCCGCCTTATCTGCGCGGGGACGAAGAGTATCATTTTGCCGAATTCCGCCTTGAAAACGGCTATCATGCGGCGGTCTGCAGCATTGAAAAAACCGCCTGCGAGCCGGTATTCGTTGACTTTTCAGCCCTCAAAATAATTAACACCCTCTATTGACAAAACACCGCGCCGGTGATACAATAAGCGCGTTTGCCGGGCATTCCGGCAAATATTTTACGCTAATTCTTATCATCAGGAACGGTAATAAATATATGAGCAGGTCGTCTGCTCTTGCAGAGTATCATATCCCCGCACACAGCCCGAACAGAGTACACCACATCTTCCGGAAAATCTCAGGGCTGCTGCGCCGAAACATAATGGCGGCAAACGCCGCAACACTGGCCCTTGTCACGTCCTTTATAGTGCCACCCGACCGTGAGTATCTTGACTGTTTTTATGTCAAAACGCTTGCCTGCCTTTTCTGCACGCTCTCACTCAGATATTCCCGCTTTTCTGAGCATTCAAGACCTTCCTAACATTATGAAAGGCTTTGAATATGGATGTTTTTTTTGTTGTACTAAAACAAACCGCCATTATGATGGCGCTTATCGCCATCGGTTACCTGCTCGGCAGGAAAAGAATCGTAAGCCAGGGGGCCGGGCGGGATTTGGCGGTGCTCGAAACCCGGTTTTTCCTTCCGGCATATCTGTTCACCGTATTATCGGAAAACCTCAGCGCCGAAAAGCTGCGTGTCGACATTAAGTATCTGCTCTTTGGCCTGATTTTTCACATGGCTTTGCTTGCGCTTGCCTTTGGGCTCTCCCGCGCGGTTCGCGGTGATGCACTCGAGAGGCTGATGGCTTTTTACATGCTGACCTACCCGAACTTCGGTTATTTCGGATACCCGGTGATCGAGGCGGCTTACGGGCAGGAGGTGCTTTCCCAGTTCATTGTCTTCGCCCTGCCCTTCACGCTCTCAATCAATACATACGGCGCATACCTGCTGACCACACGGCGCAGCCAACCTATAGGAATTAAATATAAATTTTCACTCAAAGACCTCTCAACCCTGCCTTACGAGGTTTTTGCCGCCGTCATTCTGGGCTCGCTCTGCGGACTGCTTAATGTTCCGCTGCCGAGTATCGTCCGGGATTTCTTCAGCTTTTCGGCCGTCTGCATGAGCCCGGTCGCCATGTTGCTTACCGGCTTTGTGCTCTCAGCCCTCCCGCTCTCGAAGATTTTTGGCTCATGGAAAGCCTACTACTTTAATGCGCTGAAACTCATAATCCAACCGGCTATCACCGGCCTTGTCCTCTACCTGGTCGGCCTGCGCGGTTTGTACCTTGCCTTCTCGGTGGTCATGGCCTCAATGCCGGTGGGAATGAATGTCGTCATCTTCTCGCGCCCCGAGCAGCTCGATTACCAGCGCACCGGTGTTATCTGCTTTATCTCATATGTAATTGCCCTGCTTACCATCCCGGCAGTCTTCGGCATCCTGTCGCTGATAATGTAATATACTGGGGGCTCCGCCCCCAACCCCACGCTTAATCCACAGATACGCGGGCGATCACAGATCGCCCCTGCGGTTGCACAAAAAACGGGCCGATACGCCAAATGAAACAAACCAACAATGCAAAAGCCCGCTCCGGGAAAACTCCCGGAGCGGGCTCTAATTGTTATTTAATCCATTCAGTCCCCGGCAGCCTGCTCCATCACCCGCTTGAAGTTGCCGAAGGATTCTTTGGTAAACCTGATCTCGCGCGGCTCGCCGTCCTTTTCATATGTCAGAACCACGCACTCGGCCCCGTCCTCAAGCTTCTCAAGTCTCAGGCCGCTGACGTCCGCAAAGGGTATCACCGCCGACCTGACCCCGCGCCCCTCTGTGGCCTGGCCGAGATCGTTCAAAAAGCAAATCGTGTCACCGTCCACCCAGACATCGAACAGGTCGCCCGACATTCCGGTAACCTGCAGAGTTTCATCCGGCTTGCGGTGCGCGGCGGCAAATCTGACATACTTCAACTCGGTGGGGGAGATGCCCTCCGGCATTGACCCTGAAGTCTCTCCGGAGGCATCATCGCCTGCCTCATCCGACTGCCCGCCGTCCTCGTCTGACTCCGCCGTTTCATCGTAAGCGGCGACTACAGGCACATCGCAATCATTTAAAATA
>JBMNUI010000078.1:0-2968 GCA_050946195.1 Eubacteriales bacterium | reverse complement strand
GTCCCATGCCGACATATGGTTTGCGCAGACAAGGTACCCCCCGGCCCCGGGGTCGGGCTCGTTCTCGCGGCCGGTGACCTTGATTCTGAATATCAACCTTATTGGCGCCGCCAAAAGCCGGTGGCAGATGCGGTAGAATCTATCCATTTGTAACGATTACCATTCCCTATCGTCTATATATTGATGTCACCCAGCTTTTCCTTTATTATTCTGAGGACATCCTCGACCGACTCCTCGTTGGTGCAATCCGAATTGTCAAGAATTATCGCATCCGGCGCGGGAATTGCCGGCGCGATATCCCGGCCACGGTCCCGGGCGTCGCGCTCCTTCATGTCGGCCAGCACGTCCTCGTATTTTACGTCCATTCCCTTGGCGAGCAGCTCGTTGTATCTCCGACGGGCTCTGACCTCGTCCGAGGCGGTCAGAAATATTTTGATGTCGGCGTCGGGGAGTATCACGGTCCCGATATCCCGCCCGTCCATTACCACGCTGTTCTCGCGCGCCACAGATTTTTGCGTCTCAAGGAGAAATCTGCGCACCGCGGGTATTGCCGAGACCGCCGAGGCGTACATTGAGATTTCTGGCTGGCGGATTTTGTCCCCGAGATTCTCGCCGTTCAGATACACGCTCTGCACTCCGGCCTCGTATTTAAGTTCTATTTTTATTTCGGGCAAAAGCGCCTCCACCGCCCCGGCGTCCTTGGGGTCAACTCCACGGCTCTTTACATAATACCCGACCGTGCGGTAGAGTGCTCCGGTGTCGACATATATTATCCCGAGCCGCGCGGCAAGCGACTTAGCAAGCGTGCTTTTCCCGGCCCCGCCGGGTCCGTCAATCGCAATTTTTATCATATTTCATCTCCTTTTTATTGATTTATGATATTGATTTTACTCTGTTATTACTTGCCTTGCCGCGCTCTCGCCTGCCAGCGTGCCGGTTGAAAAGGCAATTTGGAGATTGTACCCGCCGGTGTACCCGTCGACGTCTATGACCTCGCCGGCAAAGTAAAGGCCACCAACCAGCTTCGACTCCATTGTCGAGGGGTTTATCTCGCGGGTGTCGACCCCGCCGCGGGTTATTATGGCTTCTGCAAGCGGCCGGAAGCTGCGGAGTTTGATTCTGAAATCTTTCAAAAGGCTAAGCAGCCTCTGCCGCTCCTCTTTTGTAATCGAGTGCACTTTTTTTGTCGGCTCGATGCCCGAGAGGCGCACTATAACCGGTATCATCTTACGGGGCAGAAGGTCGCCGAGCGCGTTCTCGTAATTTTTGTTTGAGTATTTTGCAAAATCCGAGAGCAGGCGGGCGTCGAGCGTTGCCTCGTCGAGCGCCGGCTTGAGGTCGATTGAAGCCTCGTACTTCCCGGGTGAAATATCGGGGATATGCGCCGAGGCGCTGAGAACTATCGGACCCGACATGCCGTAATGCGTAAAGAGCAGCTCGCCGAAGTCACGGTATATTGCTTTGCCGTCGCTCGTGCGTATAATTTCAAGCGCCACGTTCTTCAGTGTCAGCCCCTGCATTCCGGCGCAAATGTCACCCTCGCAGACTATCGGCACAAGCGACGGCAAAATGTCTGTGACATGATGCCCTGCGGCGCGGGCAAATTTATACCCGTCGCCGTCAGAGCCGGTCTGGGGATAGGACATTCCCCCGGTCGTGACAATCACCGCGTCAAAGTCATACCTCCCCCGCCCGGTTGTCAGCCCTGCGACGCGCCGGTCATTTATCTCAAGCGAGAGTACCTTCTCATGGACAATCACGACTCCGTTATTGCGGCAGTCACGAATCAGCGCTTCTGCAATATCGGCGGCGCGGTCGGAGACCGGGAAAACCCTCCTGCCGCGCTCGGTCTTAAGCGGCACGCCGAGCCGCTCATAGAGGTTTACAGTATCCTTGGGTGAAAAACGGCTGATTGCAGACCACAAAAAACGGGAGTTAGCCGGAATGCCTGCCAGAAATTCGTCGGGCCGGCAGTCATTCGTCACATTGCATCTTCCCTTGCCTGTGATGCGCAGCTTCTTCCCGAGTACAGGATTCATTTCAAACAAAAAAACCCGCGCCCCGAGCCCTGTCGCTGCCGCAGCCGCCCTCATCCCGGAGGCACCGCCGCCGATGACGGCTACCTTTACTCTCCTTGAGGAAGACCCAACCCCGCCGCCGGCGTCATCACTCACGGCAACGTCAACTGTTTTTGTCATAGACATCGTATTCATCCCAGATTTTTTCAAGCTCGCGCAGCCGCTCCTTGAGCTCGTCGCTCTTTTTCCTTGAAAGCGCTACTATCATTGCATTTATTATGCTCAGCGGGGCGACAAGCGAGTCAACAAAAGAGGCCATATCGGAGCAGGCTGTAAGAAGCTGGTCGGCATACCCGGCAATCGGGGACTTCGGACTGTCGGTCAGCGCGATGACGCCGGCCCCGCGGGAGCGCACGAAGGCCACCGCGTTTATAATCCGCTTTGAGTAGCGCGGAAAGCTGATGGCAATCATCACGTCCTCTTTTTCAATGCGCATGAGCTGCTCGAAGATTTCGCTGCCCGAGGTGGTCTGTATCAGCCTGACGTTGTCGAATATCATCCTCAGGCTGAAATTGAGAAACCCCGCAAGCGCGGCCGAAGTCCTGACCCCGATTATATAGATATTCCTTGCCGCAGCGATTTTGTCGACCGCACCATAGAAGGCTTCCCTGTCAATCTCCTCGAGCGTGCGCCGGATTTTGTCGACATCCGAGAGCAGCACCTTTGCAAGGATGTCGGCGTTGCCGATAAGGGTATTGGTCACCTCCATGCGCTGGACCGAGGTGAGCTTTGTGCGGGTCAGCTCCTGCAGAGCGCGCTGCATTTCGGGATAGCCAAGAAATCCGAGTTTCAGCGCAAAGCGGACGACGGTGGATTCAGACACTCCTGTCTGACTGCCGAGGCTGGCGGCGGTCATATACGCCGCCTTTTCATAATTTTCAATGATATAT
>JBMNUI010000077.1:0-3111 GCA_050946195.1 Eubacteriales bacterium | reverse complement strand
TGTCGTGGGCTTATTTGTATGACGAAACAAACGGCGAATGGATGATTGTCGACGGGTTTGGCCACAGGACGCAGATTGAAATGAACAGGGATAAAATTCCGGCGGTAAAAATTACCGACGGGATGGGGCTTTTCTTCGCGACAGGGAACGATGTAAAGAGTGTTCAGTATCTCTTGCTTGACACCGACCTTGAAACCGAGCGCGAAATAAGCTCGCTGGCCGAGCTGCAGGACCTACCGGCCGGCGGGTACTACCTTGTTTGCAAAGTGCTTACCGAGGGGAGGACTGTTGCGGACAAAACCGAGCAGGGCGAGTATTACTCAATATATTTGGTTGACAAATCCGATTATCCCTATTGACAACCCAAAGGGCTGACGCAAACCGCAACATTTGCGCCAGCCCTGCTTTTTTTGAGTGCTTGTTTCCGCGCTCCCCGCATCTACTAATGCCTAATATCTAACAACTTTACTGACGGCTTATAGCACAGCGCAAAGGCGCAGGCGAGGGGATAGCGCGCGGCGGCAGAGCAGATAAAGCCGAGCTGCTTTACATATGCTCCTCGCCATTTTTCGTTTTTGGTTTTCTTGAAAAGCTCTGCGAGGACCCTCAAGAAAATCGAGTTGCCCGAGGGGATCGCCCCGTCGTAAGTTTCCTTCGGCCGGATAAAGAGCTGTTCGGCGTCGTCGGCATAAAGGTAAAGGCCGCCGGCGTCATGGTCGAAGAAATGCTCAAGCAGAATATCGGCAAGCGCTGCTGCTTCATCGTCGCGCCCGAGAAGCAGCAGCGCGAGCGCGGTCGCGGCGTAGTCGGCGTCAATTCCGGCGCCGAATGACTCGCCTTCCCGCCGCCGGATATAAAGACGGCCGTCTGGCCCGCGCAGGTTTTTCACAATATAATCTGCCGCGCGGCCGGCCGCGGTGAGATAGTCGCCTCTCCCGAAGGCCTCGGCCCCCTTGACCAGCCCGCAGATCATCAGCGAGTTCCACTGGGTCAGCACCTTGTCGTCAAGCCCGGGGGTGGCCCGCTGCCGTCGCCACTCGTATACTGTATGCCGCAGCCGGGAAATTTCCTCCGGCTCGTCCTCAAACTTCGGGTTGTGAATGAGGTTCGGAATGCTTTTGCCCATGAAGTTGCCCCGCTCGGTAATGTCAAACCATTCGCAGAAGCGCCGGCCGTCCTCCTCGCCCAGAGCAGCTTTAATTTCGTTCGGGGTCATGGTGTAAAATCTGCCCTCCTCGCCGCCCGTGTCGGCGTCCTGGCTGCTGAAAAACTCGCCGTCAGCCCCGGACAGCTCGCGCAGGACATAATCGGCGGTTGACTCGCCGGCATAACTGAAGAGAGGCCGCCCGGTGAGCATATATGCGTCGGCATATGCCCAGAGCAGCAGGGCGTTGTCATAGAGCATCTTTTCAAAATGCGGCACCAGCCACATTTTGTCTGTCGAGTAGCGGCAGAAGCCGCCGCCGATATGGTCGTAAATCCCGCCGCGGTACATGGCCTCGAGCGTGTAGTTTGCCATTTTAAGTGCCTGTTCCTCGCCGGTGTCGCGGAAATAGTCGAGTAAAAAGAGGATATTGTGCGGTGTGGGAAATTTCGGAGCGGAGCCGAAGCCGCCCCATCTGGAGTCAAAGTTATCCGAAAGTTCTCGGTATGCCGCGGCCGCAAGCTTCTCGGGTTCAGCCTCCCGCCCCGGGGCTGCCGTTTTGTTCTTTACCTCTCTTAAGGCTTCGGTCAGACTATTAGCATTGTTATAAAACCATGTCCGCTCGCCCTCCCATTGCAGGGCGCAGGATCTCAGGAGCTTGAGCAGGCTGTCTTTCGGCAGATATGTGGCGGCATAAAAGGGGCGGCCGTCGGGCAGCGCGAGTATTGTCAGCGGCCAGCCGCCCGAACCGGTGAGAGCCTGACAGGCTGACATATAGACGCTGTCGATATCGGGGCGTTCCTCGCGGTCGACCTTGACCGGCACGAAATGGCGGTTCAGAACCGCTGCCACCTCATTGTCCGAGAAGGACTCGCGGGCAATCACATGACACCAGTGGCATGCGCTGTATCCTATGCTGAGAAAAAGCGGCTTGTCTTCCCGCAGCGCCTTTTCTTTTGCCTCCTCGCCCCAGGGGTACCAGTCGACCGGGTTTTCGGCGTGCTGCAGAAGATAGGGGGACTTTTCGTTTATCATGCGGTTGCTCATATTCTTACCTCGCTTTTTCCTTTTATCTTTATTGTCCTCCCGAATCAAATAATGTATGCAGACGGCCGGAACAAAAGCATTTTACAAACAGCATTTTATAAGAAAACCCGCATGTACATTATTGCACAAGATATCTTTGGTTCTGCACCCGCCTTTTGCGATTATGTATAAATAAGTCGGCGAAAAATTAGAAAATCTGTATATTGACAGACTTATAGGCTTATGATATTATGAGGCCGGAACGTTCCAAACGGGGGTATTTGCTTTGCCGGTAACAATTATTGATGTTGCTCGCGCGGCGGGTGTCTCCAAAACCACAGTCTCGGCCGTGTTGTGCGGAAAAAGCGGGGTAAAAGAAGAAACCCGAAAGCTTGTGCTCGACACAATACGCGAGCTGAAATACGTTCCGAACTTTACGGCGCGCAATTTCGTGCAGGGGAAAACAAACATACTCGGAGCTCTCATCGTTCATACCGACAAGCCTGCAACCGATTACCGGTTTGCACAGGAAACCGGTGTTTATGCTCAGGACATAAGCCGGGGAATTATAGCGCGGCTCTCCACCACCAGATACGGGCTTATGATTTCGTACATGACCCCGGGGGAAACAGTTCTGCCCCCTATGTTCACCGACAACCGGATTGACGGCTTGTTTGTTATCGGCTCGCTCCTAATGCCGGATGTCGTCAGGAAGGTTCTCAAAGACCGGAATATCCCGGTAGTAGCGGTCGGCCGCACATATTCCGAATACGATTCAATCCGAGTCAACGTGCCGCAGTCGGTCTATCTTGCCGCAAAGTATCTGTATGAGAACGGACACCGCCGGATAGGACTTGTAAACTGCGCCCCTAATTCCATTTCAAACACCGAGCGCTTTGAGGGCTACCGGCGGGCAATCGAAGAGGTCGGGTTGCCGCTCG
>JBMNUI010000076.1:0-3207 GCA_050946195.1 Eubacteriales bacterium | reverse complement strand
GTGCTCACAGCCCCGGATAATGACCGAACAGGCCGCCCGAATTTACGAAACCTGTCTTTTGTAACAAGGTATTTATGGAAAACATAAAAAGAGTGCTAAGTTACGTCCGGCGCGCCGTCGACGATTATAAAATGATTTCTGAAGGCGACAACATTGCGGTCGGCGTCTCGGGCGGGAAGGATTCGCTGACCCTTCTTGTCGCTCTCGCCGAGCTGCGCCGGTTTTATCCGAATAAATTCAGCCTATGTGCGGTTACCATCGACATGGGCTTTGAGAATGCCGATTTTTCGGCTGTCGCCGGGCTGTGCGAAAGCCTTGACGTGCAGTATCATATTGTGCCGACCCAGATTGCGAAGGTCATATTTGATATCCGCCGCGAGCCGAATCCCTGCTCGCTCTGCGCCAAAATGCGCCGCGGCGCCCTGCACGCTGCCGCAAAAGAGCTCGGCTGCAACAAGGTCGCGCTCGGGCATCATTTTGACGATGTGGTCGAGACCTTCATGCTCAACCTGTTTTTCGAGGGGCGCATCGGCTGCTTTCAGCCGGTGACATACCTCTCCCGGCGCGACATCACCCTCATCAGGCCACTGATATACATGCCCGAGAAGGATATACGTTATTTTGCCTCCAAGGCGAAATTGCCGGTGATTGACTCGCCCTGCCCGGCAAACGGTCGGACCGAGCGCGAGGAGATGAAAAAGCTGCTCGCCACGCTCGAGCGCCGGCACAAGGGGCTGCGGCACCGGATTTTCGGCGCCATACAGCGCGGCGGGGTCGACGGCTTTTGCGACTTCAGCCGGCTTGAGACGGAAAAACAGAATTCCGAAGAATAACAGACAGATAAAAAGGCCTTTCGCTGTTTTGGCGAAAGGTTTTTTATTTTGCAGACATCTCTTTTATTCTTGCCGAAAGCGCCTTATAAGCCACCGCGGGGTCATCGATATCCTTGACGGTTGCCTCCATCGGGCAGATGCCGGTCCCGGCGCGGTTGGTTATAAACTCAACTCGCTTTGCGTATTCGTATAGTATCCCGTGCTC
Source organism: Eubacteriales bacterium (assembly GCA_050946195.1). Taxonomy (GTDB): domain Bacteria; phylum Bacillota; class Clostridia; order Oscillospirales; family CAG-272; genus UMGS1002. The sequence continues at coordinate 2,169 of JBMNUI010000076.1, read as the reverse complement.
CTCGAGCACCGCCACGGCGCCGTCGCTGATTACTCCGGCGTAAACTTCGCGTATCCCGGCAAGTACAAAAAGGAGTGCTGTGGCCTTGCCGACAATCCGGTCGGCGGCTGAATATCCGCGCAGGTCAAGGCCGAATTTGATGAAATTCATCATCGGTGCGATGCCCGAGAGGTCTGAGGTGAGGATGTCGTCTCCGCGACAGAGGACGCAGGTGTAATTGCTGTTTTTAAGCAACTTTTTTGCTTTTTGAAGGTTGTTGTTCATTGTTTTTTTTGGTTGCTTTCGTTGAATTTGAGCATAAGCTGTGTATCTTCGGTTTGTGATGATGTTGCGACTGCCGGGCGCTCCTCTATTCATTGTAGGGGCGACCTGCGGTCGCCGGCGCGTTTCTTTTATATAATCGCGGGATATAGGGCCCGCGCTACTTTATAAGCGATTTATTTTTTGAGAAGTTTTTTGAGGATTCTCAAAGAACTTTTTTCAAAAAAGTTCATTGAGCGGGGGTTCGGGGGTGGAGCCCCCGTTGTTAATGTTCAAACACCTCTACCGCCCGTTTGAGCTCGTCGATTATACCGATGTGTTGCGGACAGGCCGATTCGCACTGGCCGCACTCAATGCATTTTGAGGCAACGCCGCCGCCTTTTGTGGCTCGCCTGTATTTGCCCCTGGCGACCGGCAGGTTTTCGTAGACTATATACCTGTTGAGCGCCTCGAGTATTCCGGGAATTGCGATGCCCTCGGGGCAGCCCTCCATGCAATAGCGGCAGTCTGTGCAGGGGATTGTCTTGGCATTATCGAAAATTTCCTGCGCCGCCCTTATCGCTTCCTTCTCCTTGTCGTCAAGCGGCCTGAAGTTTTTGAAGATGGCTATGTTCTCCTTGAGCTGCTCTATATTCGACATGCCGCTGAGAATGGTTATAATGTCATAATCGAGCGAGCCAACAAACCGCAGCGCCCACGACGCGGGGGAAGCTTCCGGGTTTACCTTTCGGAAGAGCTCGGCTACAGCCTTCTGGGGGCTTGCCAGCAGGCCACCCCGCACCGGCTCCATTATGATTATCGGTTTGTTATGCTTTTTGGCTACCTCGCAGCAGAGACGGGACTGTACCTCTTTATGGTTCCAGTCGGAATAGTTCACCTGAAGCTGGACGAACTCGGCCTCGGGGTGGGCGGTCAGGATTTTGTCGAGCGCCGCTGCCGTGTCGTGCATCGAAAAACCGATGTGCCGCACCAACCCCTTTTCCTTGAGCTCCAATACGAAGTCCCAGAGCTTGTAATCGTCGTAGAGCCTTGTGCGGTCGTCGCCGAGGTTGTGGAGCAGGTAAAAATCAAAATAGCCCGCGCCGGTACGCTCGAGCGAGGTATAGAACATCTGCCTTGCCTCGTCAGCGTTTTTTACCGCCGTCCATGCGGTCAGCTTTGTGGCGAGCTGATAGCACTCGCGCGGGTGCCTGTCCACAAGGGCTTTTTTTATCGCGGCCTCGGAGCCTTCATACACATATGCGGTGTCAAAATAGGTAAAGCCGGCCTCAAGGAACCTGTCCACCATATCGCAGGTTTGGGCGATGTCAATTACACCGTTTTTTTTTGGCAGGCGCATAAGCCCGAAACCGAGCTTGGGTATGTTTTTTCCGAGATAATCCATTGGCATCCCTTCCTAAATGAATATTTTATCGGCAGCGCGGCTGCTATATTGTTGTTCCGACTATTGTTGAGATGATGAGCATGACGAAAATAAGTATCCCCACGCCGCAGAGCAGTGTGAAACTCTTCCCGTGCGGCTTTTTAATTTTGAAATTCGAGACAAACAGCGCCCCCTCAAGGAGCATTATCGCTGCGAATATGTAGGCGAAATAATTGACTGCCGGGAGCGAGACACACCAGATAAGCGGGAAGGTGTATGACGCGGTGGTGACCGGCAGCCCGGTATAGTGGGTCCGCTCCTCGGTAGTCTGGTCCTGCCGTATCTCCTCGGTGACATTAAAGTAGGCGAGCCGGATCAGCGCCGCGAGCACATAGAGTGCCGCCAGCAGGGCATACACCGGCGAGCCGCCCCACAGAGAAAAGCCGATGACCGCCGGCAGGGTACCGAAGGCCAGAAAGTCGGCCAGCGAGTCAATCTGTATACCATAGCGCTTCGCTTCGGGGGAGCGGGTTTTGTGTGTGCGG
>JBMNUI010000075.1:0-4124 GCA_050946195.1 Eubacteriales bacterium | reverse complement strand
TATTTTCTTTGAGAAAATCCGCGCACCCACCACCACGAAGGGCACCGGGGCAAGCGAGTAAATTGCAAGCCGCCAGTTCATTATGATCATGACCACGATAATGCCGATCATCTTGAAGAACTGGACTACTACCTCCTGCGTTATGCGCAGCATGAAGGACTGCAGCGTCGAGCTGTCGCCCGATATGCGGTTGATGACAGAGCCGGTTGAGGTCTTGTCGTAAAAACGCATCGGCAGGTATTGGGCGTGTTCGTAGACGTCGTTCCGCAGCGCCTTGACAATCCGGTGACCGGATTTTCTGAGGTAATAGCCCCGAACGGCGCCCAGACCGTAGCGTACGATATAGTTGACGGCAAGCATCACGCCGATGAGCAGCAGGCTGTCCTGCACAAGCATATTGTACCTGCCGAACAGCCGAATCGTAGAGTCTGCCCTGCTGCCGGCAACCAGAATATCGTCGACCAGTGTCCTGTTCAGGTAGGGCGGAATGAGGGCGAGCGCCGTGGTTATGACCGATATAATCACCGAGATTATAAGTATCGGGGTTTCGGGCTTCATGTACTTGGCAAGCCGCGAAATAATCCTGCGCCGGCTCTCGCAGTTTATGCACTTTACCCCCGGTGCCGAGAGAGTCCGACCGCATTTGGAGCATACCGAAAGCTGCTTCTCATATGCCGCCTCGACGGCACCCATGGCCTCCTCAAGCTTGGTTCCGTCTTTTATCGCCGAAATAAACAAAACCGCGGCGTCACAAAGACCTGCTACCGCAAAAGTAAAGCGGTATACATCCTTTGTTTCACCGCTGACGAGCCTTATGCGAATAACGCCGTTGCCGTACATTCGCTTGGTGTAGATACTTTCAATTTCGCCAAAAAAATATCTTTCGCCACACTTGCCGCTCTCAAGGTCGTATGTAAAAAAGCTTTTTGACGAAACCGCAAAAACGCTGCGGGTATATCTGGTGTCTTTTGAAATGTCCCCTATGATCGCAAACAGTACCGGGTCGTCGGGCATCGCGTTCGATTTCAGCTCATCGAGCTGAGACGGCCTTAGCTGCCGGTTTAGTAGCGTTTCCATAAATCCCCCGTGTAATTGGCCGCGATAATATGGGTCATGTCCTTGCGGGTCAAGTGGTCGTTATCGCGGGGTCGCCCGCCCAAAAAAGCAGATAATACCTCATACGGCGGGCATTTAATTGTATTATAAAACGTGAAATATGTCAACACGAAAACATATTGTATTATTAGATAATTTCATTATAAGAGAGCGAAGTTTGTTGTGAATAATATACATGTGATGCCATATTATCCCTTTAATGATATTATAAAAGCACTACTCCAAATAAAAAAAAGAATCCTCCACCACAAGAAGTGGCGCTTTTTTACTGAATAAAATAACAAACCCTTGCAGTTAAAGCAATTCGCCTTACACTACAAGGGTTTTCTTGTGGAGCTGGTAATCAGAATCGAACTGATGACCTCATCCTTACCAAGGATGTGCTCTACCTACTGAGCCATACCAGCGGGCAGGCATTATTATATCAAATACTTTTTTTTATGTCAAGTGTTTTTTTGATTTTTCGTCATCAAACCTTGCTTTACCACCAAAGAGGGAAACCTCTCAAAAATGTTGACAAATCCGGCATTGTGTGATATACTGTGCTAAACCCTGTGACGAAGAGTAGTAAGCGGTATAATGCTCTCAGAGAGCGGACGGGCGGTGCAAGTCCGCAGCATAAGCCGCCGAAGTCGCTTCCGAGGGGCGGGAGTCAAACCGGACTGATATGCCGTAGGTCGGCTGTATTCACCGGGAGTAATTCCCGACGGCGGCGCCGTTACAGCCATGCGGCTTTTATGGCCGCGTTGAGTGCGCGCTGTGCTCCGGGCTGCCGGGGCGAGCGCGAAATCAGGTGGTACCGCGTGCTCTGCGTCCTGATGCGGACGCGGGGCATTTTGTGTTGATAAGGAACTTTTTTACAGAAATAACGACTATAATAGATAGGGGGCAGACCTTATTTGCCCCGGAAAGGAAGCCATGACACAGAACGAACTGCCCAAAACCTATAACCCGGCCGATTTTGAGGACCGGATATATAAGAACTGGGAGGAAAAAGGCTACTTCACCCCGTCGGTTGACGACGGAAAGCCCGCATTCTCAATAGTGATCCCTCCCCCCAACGTCACCGGGCAGCTTCACATGGGCCATGCCTTTGACGAGACGCTGCAGGATATCATCATCCGCTACAAGCGCATGCAGGGCTACAGCGCGCTCTGGCTGCCCGGCACCGACCACGCCGGAATCGCGACCCAAATAAAGGTCGAGGAGCACCTGAGGAAGAACGAGGGGCTCAGCCGCTACGACCTGGGGCGCGAAAAATTCCTCGAGCGGGTCTGGGAGTGGAAGAATCTTTATGGCAACAGGATTATCAGCCAGCTCAAGAAGCTCGGCTCCTCCTGCGACTGGACGCGCGAGCGCTTCACAATGGACGAGGGGCTCTCGCGCGCCGTGCGCGAGGTTTTCGTCAGCCTCTACGAAAAGGGACTGATTTACCGCGGCTACCGCATAATAAACTGGTGTCCCGACTGCAAGACCGCCCTCTCGGATGCCGAGGTCGAATACGAGGAGCAGGCCGGCCGCTTCTGGCATATCCGTTATCCCTTTAAGGACGGCTCGGGGTATCTTGAGGTGGCGACCACCCGCCCCGAGACCATGCTGGGCGACACTGCCGTGGCGGTCAACCCGAATGACGAGCGCTACCGGAAATACGTCGGCAAGACCCTGATCCTGCCGCTTATGAGCCGCGAGATCCCGGTTATCGCCGACGAATATGTCGACATGGAGTTCGGCACCGGCTGCGTCAAAATCACCCCGGCGCATGACCCCAACGACTTTGAGGTCGGGCAGCGCCACAACCTGCCGATTATCAAAGTGTTGAACGACGACGGCACGATAAATTCCGAGGGCGGCAGGTACGCCGGCCTCGACCGCTATGCGGCGCGCCGGGCGGTGGTGGCCGACCTTGAGGCGGGGGGATTCCTTGTCAGGACCGAGCCGCACACCCACAACGTCGGCAGCTGCTACCGCTGCGGCACCACGGTCGAGCCGCTGACCTCTGACCAGTGGTTTGTCAGAATGGCGCCGCTGGTCGGCCCGGCAATCGAGGCGGTCCGCGACGGGCGGATAAAATTCGTGCCCGAGCGGTTCGCAAAGATATATATAAACTGGATGGAAAACCTGCACGACTGGTGCATCTCCCGCCAGCTCTGGTGGGGGCACCGCATTCCGGCCTTCTATTGCGAGAGCTGCGGCAAAATTTCGGTGACAAAAGAGGATATCACAATCTGCCCGGCCTGCGGCGGCCCTGTGCGGCAGGACCCCGACGTGCTTGACACCTGGTTTTCCTCGGCGCTCTGGCCCTTCTCAACCATGGGCTGGCCGGACAAAACACCCGACCTTGAAAAATACTATCCCACCGACGTGCTGGTCACCGGCTATGACATCATAACCTTCTGGGTGTCGCGCATGATTTTCTCGGGACTTGAGCACACCGGCAATATTCCCTTCTCAACGGTTTTGATTCACGGACTGGTGCGCGACGCCGAGGGGCGCAAGATGTCAAAATCTCTGGGCAACGGTATTGACCCGATTGATATAATCGAAAAATACGGCGCCGACGCCCTGCGCTTCGCACTTGCCACCGGCAACAGCCCGGGCAACGACATGCGCTTCTCGGATGAAAAAATCGAGGCGGCGCGCAACTTTGCCAACAAGCTCTGGAATGCAGCGCGCTTTGTCAGGATGAACCTGACCATCGACAAGGTCACTCTCCCCGACAAATCCGAACTCTGCCCCGAGGACAAATGGATTCTCCACCGCTACAACAACCTTGTCGGCGCCGTCCGCTCGGCGCTTGACCGCTTTGAGTTGGGGATTGCCCTCTCCTCGCTCTATGACTTTATCTGGGATGTCTTCTGCGACTGGTACATCGAGTTTTCAAAAGCCCGGCTTGCCAATAAAGATACTCCCGAGAACCTCACGGCGCAAAGGGTGCTTGCATATGTGCTGACCGGCACGCTCAAACTCCTGCACCCCTTCATGCCCTTTATCACCGAGGAGATTTACCT
>JBMNUI010000074.1:0-4636 GCA_050946195.1 Eubacteriales bacterium | reverse complement strand
CGGCATTGACCCTGAAGTCTCTCCGGAGGCATCATCGCCTGCCTCATCCGACTGCCCGCCGTCCTCGTCTGACTCCGCCGTTTCATCGTAAGCGGCGACTACAGGCACATCGCAATCATTTAAAATATCGTCAAAGGGCTTGTAAACCTCCTCATCGGGGATGTCCATGCTATCCTCGGTATCGGACGGCTTGTCTGCCGGCTCGTCCTGCCCGGGTGCCTCTGCCGGCTGCTCCTCCTCATAAGGCACATACTCCCCTTCTTCGCCGCTATCCTCCGTGACCTGTCCGTCCTCTGTGGCACTCGGAGTATCGACGCTGTCCTCGGAACCTGTGCTCTCCGAATCCTCACCGGTGTCTGCATCGTCGCCGGCGTCGACAATTTCAAAGAACATATACTCGGCAAAGCTCAGGCTGTCAAAAAGACAGAGGAGCATCAGTATCACAAAAATTGATGCCAGCCCACCGAACACCGCGGCAAGGGTGCCCAAAACGCCGGCCGCCCTGATGCCGTCAAGTATCAGAATCACAAGCGAGTACAGGATGAAATAAAGCGCGCCGCCGTAAATCAGCCAGTATTTTACGGGCTTGTCGTCTGTTGCAAACTGGTCGACAATCAGCGTGCCGTAAAGCGCCAGCGCGGCAAGAAGGCTAAGGACGGCAAGTATGATATTCGAAACGCCCCGAGCGGTGCCGAGGTCAATGCCGCAGAGCACAATCGAGACAGCAGTATACGCCAACAGAATCAGCGACTTTCCTCGGACGACAAAAAACGAGTCGCTCACCGGCAGAAGCAGCGTAAGGAAAAGGAGCGCAAGGCCGATTGTAAGCGGTCTGAGTATGTTCCATGCCCCGCCGGCGGCAATTCCCGTGATTATATTGAGTATGCTTGATACAACCGTAAACAGCAGCGCACAGAAGAATATCGCCGCCTCGAGCTTTGATTCGTTTTTAAATATCCTGTCTGCAATGCCCAAAGCCAGCTTTTGAATGTCAATGCGCTTGATTTGGTTGTTTTCGTCTGTCTTCATTTCGGTTGTCCTCTGAAAATCTTTCATGTTGGCGCATGCGTCGTGTTCTTTTTCAACATCTTATCTGATACAAGTATTGTAAAATAATAATAACACAGAAGCATATTATTGTCAATCTCCCGGGGATTGTTGTACGACTTTTTTTAAGGGCGCTCCGCGCGCCCGTTCCCCGAATATCGAGCTTTACTAATGTAATATCTAATTACTACAATGAATCCCGAATGCTTAATTTGCGATTTTGTTTGTAAGTTTTGGAGGATTCTTAAGGAGTTTTTTCGAAAAGTCCCTTGAGTGGAGGTGCGGGGGCAGAGCCACTGCACGAAAAGCGGGGGGTATGGGGGCAGAGCCTCCGTAGTAGGAGCAGCGCCCCCATTGTAAAAAAGAATCCGGTTCCCGGTGCGGTGTGCGAGAGAATCGGATTCTTTCTGATATTGAGTTTATTTCTCTTCTTTTTCGGTTTTGATAACCTCTTTGCCGCCGTAGCTTCCGCAGGCCGGACAAACGCGGTGGGCGGTAATCAATTCCCTGCACTTCGGGCACTCTACCAGCACGGGGGCGGCCAGTTTTGAGTTATTTGATCTTCTTTTGTCCCTGCGTGCCCCGGACACCTTTCTCTTCGGTACTGCCATATCCTAACCTCCTTGCACAATGCGATAAACGCAAGTCCCTTGCATTAATTTTTTATATTCCTTACTGCCTGCCGACGTCGTTCTCCTCTTCGTCGTCTTTTTCAAGGAGCCGGGCGAGCATGGCCAGCCTCGGGTCAACCTGCCGTTCGGAGCAACCGCAGCCCTGCCGCTTGGGGGTTCCGCAGACCGGACAGAGCCCCTGGCAGTCTTCCGAGCAGAGGAACCTCGGCGGAAACTCAAGAATAATCGTCTCAAGCATCTCCCGGTCGACGTCAAGCTTACCGTCTTTGATAACGGCGTATTCACATTCGTCTGGGTCCTGGCTGTCGCCTGAATTCTCCGGGTCGTCGCCCGGCTTCTGCTCGATTAAGGACCGCTCAATTATAAACTTGAGCACGCCCCGCACTTCTTCGAGGCATCTTGCGCACTCGGTGCGATAGGGCAGCTCGGCCAAAAGCGACAGCCTCATGTAGCCGGCATTATTTGTAACCTCGCCGGTAACCCGGGCGTCCTCTGTAAACTCCACCCCGTCCATCGGCTCAGAAGTCAGCCGATAATCAATCGAAATCCTGTCGACCTCACCGCGAAGCAGCGGTCCCATGTCGATAATCATAGGCTCACATCCTTTTTTATGTCCGATAAAACCAAGCCGGTCAGGGCGCAACAAACAATATTATATCCATATACGCAGGCATTGTCAAGTAAATTTTTAAATTTTCAGCCGATTCTGCGGAGTAAAAATGACATCGCTCTCTTTAGCAAAAATCTTATCGTCATTATTGAGGATTCAACGCTCACAATAGTTGTAATTTACCTATGTTTATGTTATAATGCAGTGTAGGAATAAATACCCTCACCCAAAATTCAACCAGCCGACAGGCAAGAGGAGGATGCGCATGAAGAAAACCGCAAGATTTTCCTCTCTGGTCCTTGCGCTTATTCTGCTCGGTACTATTCTTGTTTCCTGTATGGACAAGAACGACGCGCCCGGCAAGGATTCGTCGGACAGTCAGACCCTCGCTCAGAGCGAAAGCACTACCGCGCCGCCCGACGAGAAAGATATTATAGCCACCCGTGCCAATTACGACGACGGCATCGGAAACAACCGGTATGACGGCGAAAAATTCCGCATCAATGCTCAGGAGAGATTTTCAAGGTATGCGTTTTCCGAAGGCATTTCAGGTGATGTGATAAGCGATGCCATTTATGAGCGCAACATTAAGGTTGAGGAGCGCTTCGGAATTGAGCTTGTCTTTGTTTTCGGCTCCGAGGAAAAAATGTGCACCGATTTCAAGACGACTGTACTTTCGGGGTCGGACGAGTATGACCTCTTCATGGGCCACCAGTTATATTCCGCCAAGATATTCACCTCGGGAGTGTTTGCCGACTGGAATGAGATCGGAATAGACTTCTCCAAGCCCTGGTTCCCTGCCTTTGTGACCGAGTCGGTGGCTATCAACAACCGCATTTACCTGACCATCAGCGACATCTGCCTCTCTACGGCGGCACGTTCCACCTGTATTTTCTTCAATATGGACATACGGTGTTGAGCGCCGAGACCTGGAAGGTGGCGCTTCCGCTCTACACAGAGCAGGCGCTAAAATACAAAGTCGCCCGCGACCCGCAGTCGGTTGCAACCATACAGCTGGTTCTTGACGGGCGGGTTTTCGATTTTGCCGGGATGTATGACGGGTTCCAGGGCTACACGTACAGCCTTTACAAGATGATGCAGAACCGCGGGAACCTCACAAGCTACATAAAGACATCGGATAAAATTGTCCTGCGATATTACGAACAGGTCGCCGAGATGTTTTTTAAGGATTAAAAAATCAGCGGGGGCCGGCTGGCCTTCGCTGCTTTTTCTCTCTGTTTTCGGGTCCGGTTTATAATGCGATTTTATAATTTTACGCTTTACACGGTCAAAACTTGTTGTATAATATTATATTGAAGAAACCCGCCCGTCGGCAGACACCGACGGTACGGGCTGCCTGCGGCAAAAAAAATGAGAGGCGGTGCCAATGCTAAATCGGATAACTGCAATTTTATGTCTTCTGGCCGCTTTGCTGGGGCTTTCCTCCTGCGCGCTTCTGAGCCCGCAAACCGAGGTGAGCGGTAGTGAGTACACCTGCCGGCTTTACGGGCGCACGACCCTGCGCAGAATTGAGGTGATTTCAGGCGGACAGAAGGTTGCCGTCCTCAGGGTCAGCGACGCGCACGCAGATATGCAAAACTGCAGGTTTGAGCTTGTTGACCTGAACTTTGATAGTCATGAGGACTTTCGCTTTATCGTGTCGAATAAGTCCGAGGGCATAGAATACCGTTGCTGGCTCTGGAATCCCGACAGCAAAACCCTCACTGTTGACAACACGCTCAACTCACTGCTCTCCCCTTCCATTGATTACGAGGCTAAAACCATCTCGGCACCCTATCGCACCTACACAATCGAGCCCGCCGTCGGGACCGAGCCCGAGACCTATATAAGCGAGGTCGGGATCATCACATATCAGTGGCGTCAGGGCCGGCTTGTTGCAGTAAAAAAGGAATGCAGGACCTACTATTCAGAAACCGAAATATATTGCGTCGCAACATGGGATATAAATGCCGACGGCGAACTTGAGCCGACGGTTGAACGCTGGCTTACCCCCGAACAATACGAGCGGGCCGGGTACCCGCCGATTGACTGATATTATAACATTCCGCCGGACAAACATGCAGGCGTAATCACCAAAAAGAATATAAAAGAGCAACCGGCAATTTCTTGACATTACAGTCATGCGGGTGTATAATTCTTGCGTGTTACAGTATTTTCTCTTTTGCGAGAAAGGCGGCTTATATGAAAACACAAAAAAAGCTTGAAAATTTCTTCACCCGCAACGACACACTGTATATCTTCGGCGGAGGCCTGCTTGCGGCAGCCCTTATCTCTGTGTGGCTTGCCTATGACTTTTCATATATCCTCTATATTTTCGGTTCGATTG
>JBMNUI010000073.1:0-4788 GCA_050946195.1 Eubacteriales bacterium | reverse complement strand
ATCTCTTATCCATTTGTTTAGCTAAACTTTTTTATATGTTCATTTCTTTGTGCGCACAAAGAAATGAACCACAGAAAAGCGCTCAGGGAGAAACCTGCGGGTTCCACCCTGAGAACCCCCTTCCGCTTGCCGCGGACGAAGCGAACTGTAATGATACTGTGCAGCCGGAGATTTTAGAAAAAGCAATTGCCGGAGCTCAGCGAATATCGCGGCTGGTTTGGATCAAACAAACGCTCGCCATACGGACACCGATTTCTCAAGTAGAGTGGGGTCGAAGCTATTTCCTTGTCCTGATTTCTTCGGTGATGTCGGCCAGGAATTTGTCGAGCGGCAGGGCGCCGAGGTCGCCCGCGTCGCGCGAGCGCACCGCGACATTGCCCGCCTCAAGCTCCTTGTCGCCGATAATCAGCATATAAGGGATTTTCTGAAGCTGCGCTTCCCTTATCTTGTATCCTATCTTCTCGTTCCTCGTGTCGATCTCGCACCTTATCCCGGCTTCCTTCAGCTTTGAGTAAACGCTGCCGGCATAATCGGCTGCGGCCTCGGACACCACAATGACCCTCACCTGAACAGGCGCGAGCCAGGTCGGGAATCTGCCGGCGTAATGCTCGATGAGTATTCCGATAAAGCGCTCGATTGAGCCGAATATCACGCGGTGAATCATATACGGCCTGTGCCGCAGCCCGTCGGCCCCGGTGTACTCGATATCAAAGCGCTGAGGCATCTGGAAATCAAGCTGAATGGTCCCGCACTGCCAGGTCCTGCCCAGCGAGTCCTCAAGATGAAAGTCGATTTTCGGGCCGTAAAATGCGCCGTCGCCCTCGTTTATCACGTAGGGGCGCCCCAGTTCGTCGAGCGCGGCACGCAGCTTGTTTGTTGCCGTCTCCCACTCCTCCTCGGTGCCGATATGGTCCTCGGGCATTGTCGAGAGCTCGAGCTTGTATTTAAAGCCGAAAAGGCTGTAAACCTCGTCGATAAGCGCCGCGACTTCTTTAATCTGTCCGGTAATCTGGTCCTCTGTCATGTAGATGTGGGCGTCGTCCTGGGTAAAGCAGCGCACGCGCATCAGCCCGTGCAGGGTTCCGGATTTTTCATGCCGGTGCACCAGCCCCAGCTCGGCGATCTTGAGCGGCAGCTCGCGGTAGGAGTGGACCTCGGTTTTGTAGACCAGCATACTGCCCGGGCAGTTCATTGGCTTTACCGCATAAATCTTATCATCAATGACCGAGGTATACATATTGTCCTTGTAGTGGTCCCAGTGCCCCGAATTCTCCCAGAGCTCGCGGCTGAGCATCATCGGCGTACTGATTTCAAGATAGCCCTCGCGGGTGTGCAGTTCCCGCCAGTACTCGATGAGCTTGTTCTTGATTATCATCCCTTTGGGCAGGAAGAAGGGGAAGCCCGGACCTTCCTCCATTATTGCAAACAGGCCGAGCTCGCGGCCGAGCTTGCGGTGGTCGCGCCGCTTTGCTTCCTCGATGCGCTTTACGTATTCGTCAAGCTCGGCGGCCTTCGGGAAGGAGGTGCCGTAAATGCGGCTGAGCATCTTGTTTTTCTCGTTCCCGCGCCAGTATGCCCCGGCAATGCCGGTAAGCTTGAAAGCCTTGACTGCCGAGGTGTTGGTCAGGTGCGGGCCGGCGCAGAGGTCGACAAACTCGCCCTGCCGAAAGAAGCTTATCTCGGCATCTTCGGGCAGCTCGTCTATCAGCTCGATTTTATAGGACTCGCCCTGCTCTTGCATGAGCTTCTTTGCCTCCTCGCGCGGCAGGGTAAAGCGCTCGAGCGGCAGCGCCTCCTTGATTATTTTTCTCATTTCAGCTTCGAGCTTTTCAAGTTCTTCGGGGACAAAGGGGGTATCCCTGTCGAAATCATAATAAAAACCGTCGGCAATTGCAGGACCAATGGCCAGCTTTGTGTCGGGATAAAGCCGCTTCACCGCCTGCGCCAGGATGTGCGAGGTCGTGTGGCGGTAGGCTTCTCTGCCGACTTCGGTATCAAAGGAAGTTTCAACTATACTTCCGTCCCTGGATATAATCTTCATAATCAGCCTCCTGAAGCCGCCCAGTTGCGGCTTTATGTTCACTTTTGATATAAAAACCCCGGCGGCATAATGCCATCCGGGGTGCGTAAGCTTACTTTACGCACGGTTCCACCCGTACTTTTCACTCATTTGCACCGGTGTCATTCGGCACTTCGGGCGCCATGTTTTACCGGTGTCCTCATCTATTCAATAAAACCTATTCCGGGCTGGTACCTTTGCGTTCTTGCGGAGGACTTCTCAGCCCCGTCCTCTCTCTGTGCGCAGAACCCGCAAAGACATGGTCCCGGAATGCCGCTCTCTGGCCTATAGATTCTTTTTATTCTTTTTTCTATTGTACTCCGAGCGCGGGTTGATATACTCGCGCCAGTTCAAATCCCCGCGTTCAAGCGCGCAGACCAGCACCTCGGCGGTTGCAAGATTTGTCGCCACAGGGATGTTATAAACATCACACATGCGGAGCATCTCGTGCTCCACCACGTCAATTTCGGAGGACGGCCTTGTATCTCTGAAATAAATCAGCAAATCTATCTCATTATAAGCCAGCCGCGACACTATCTGCTGTTCCCCGCCCTGCTTGCCCGATAAGAGAGGCTCGATTTTCAGGCCGGTGGCGTCGGAAATATATTTTGCGGTAATGGCCGTAGCGCAGAGATTATGCTTGCTCAGAATGCCGCAATAAGCGATACAGAATTGAGCCATAAGCTCCTTTTTGAGGTCATGGGCTATTATTGCAATTTCCATCTCAACTCACCCTCTCGTAGTTCGCCGGGACATAGTCCGTTCATTTAGCCCAACAAACATAATGTCAAGCCGCGGATACCGTGACACGGTTTTTGGCTGCGATGCCATACTTGTGCTTATTATATCATATTGTTTTCCTGCTTGTCAACTGAATTTTTGGCCCCGCCGGCAGCTTTTCCCGATATTTCACTTATCTCCGGGCTTTTTTCCGATTATTTGATTGTTTAATATGTTAAAACACAAAATATTTAAGTACAAGCCTTGTTTTATGGAGATTTTTAAGCTATAATATACTGGTGTTCGCAACCTGACGTGACAGGCTGCACATCGGAAACTACTTACATGAGGGTTTAAAATGTTATCAGACATTCTGGAATGTATTGCGGCAAAAGACCCCGAAACCGCAGAGGCAATACGTGCCGAGTATATAAGGGAATCGTCCGGTCTTGAGATGATTGCGTCCGAGAATTTCGTCTCCCCGGCGGTGCTGGCCGCCGCGGGGAGCATTATGACCAACAAATATGCCGAGGGTTATCCCGGAAAACGCTATTACGGCGGCTGCATTTGTGTAGATAAGGTCGAGGAACTCGCCAGAACCCGCGCCTGCCAGCTTTTCGGAACCGAACATGCCAACGTCCAGCCCCACAGCGGCTCTCAGGCCAACACCGCGGTGTATGTTGCACTGCTCAAACCCGGCGACACGGTGCTCGGCATGAGCCTGGCTCATGGCGGTCACCTGACCCACGGCAGCCCGGTGAACTTCTCGGGCCTTTATTATAATTTCGTCCCCTACGGCGTCGACCCGGTCACACATAGGATTGACTACGACGTACTCGAGGACTTAGCGCTAAAGTGCAAACCCCGGCTGATTGTCGCCGGCGCGTCGGCATATCCGCGCTTTATCGACTTTAAGCGCATACGTGAGATAGCCGACAAGGTCGGTGCCTACTTCATGGTTGACATGGCACATATAGCCGGACTTGTGGCCGCCGGCCTGCACCCCTCGCCCTTCCCTTATGCCGACGTGGTCACCACCACAACCCACAAGACCCTGCGCGGCCCGCGCGGCGGCATTGTTTTCTGCCGCGCCGAATACGCAAAGCAGATTGACAAGGCCATCTTCCCGGGGATTCAGGGCGGCCCGCTGATGCACATCATCGCCGCCAAGGCCGTCTGCCTGAAGGAGGCAATGCAGCCCGAGTTCGCGGAGTATCAGCGCCAGATAGTCAAAAACGCCAAGGCACTCGCCGAAGCGCTGATTGCCGAGGGCTTCCATCTGGTCTCCGGCGGCACCGACAACCACCTGATGCTACTCGACCTGCGCTGTATGAACCTCACCGGCCGGGAGTTTGAACGCCGGCTCGACGAGGTGCACATAACCGTAAACAAAAACACGATCCCGAACGACCCGCAATCGCCCTTTGTCACCTCAGGCGTCCGGGTCGGTACACCCGCGCTGACCACACGCGGCATGAAGGAACCCGAGATGGCAAGGATTGCAAAGCTGTTCGGGCTTGCGGCACGCGATTTTGAGAACAGTGCTGATTATATCAGGGCTGAAGTCGCCAGGCTTTGCGAGGTTTTTCCGCTTTACAAAGGTTATTAAGCTACGCTTGCGGAGCGGCAAAATAAATCGGGGCTGACGCAAATCAATTGATTGCGTCAGCCCCTTTTTCATATCAGCTGGTTGCATTGATTTTATCAAATTTGGTTTAGAAGTTTTTGGGGTTTCTCAAGACCCTTTTTCAAAAATGGGTCTTGAGCGGGGTGTGGGGCGGCGCTCACACGCGCTCTACAAAATTATACATATAAGCCCGCTGCTGCCTTCGTTTATTATGCGCTCAAGCGTCTCTGATAGCTTTGCGCGCGACTCACCGGGCATATGTTCGAGTTTGGTGTGCAGCCCTTCGTTGATAAGCTCGTAGAGCGACTTTCCGAACATATTCGACTCCCAGATCCGCTCGGGGTTATCCTCAAACTCGCGTAGCATATATTTGACAAGGTCC
>JBMNUI010000072.1:0-5332 GCA_050946195.1 Eubacteriales bacterium | reverse complement strand
TGACTGTATCGTCAAAGTTTACGGCAATAAAAAGAAACATAAGCCACCCCCGCGGGCTTTTGACCAAATTAAAATAAGGAGCGGTAAACCCGCTCCTTGTGGTGACCCGTGGGAGAGTCGAACTCCCGTTACCGCCGTGAAAGGGCGATGTCTTAACCGCTTGACCAACGGGCCATGATGGTAGCGGAAGTCGGATTTGAACCTACGACCTATCGGGTATGAACCGATTGCTCTAGCCAACTGAGCTATTCCGCCAAAAAGCTGCCGCTGGCGCCCCGGCAGTAATGCCCGATAATTATATCATACGCATTTTGTTTTGTCAACACCTCACGGAGCAAAAATTCTTGTTCTTTGCGGCTGAAGGCACCGTCTTTTGTGCACTTACCATTTTATCAATCCCCTTGCCTGTCGGTATCCATGCCGCAATTTCTGTGCCCCACTCTTTGCCGGCCGAAGCATAGTCAATGAGCATTCTGGAATTGTCGTCTTCATCTGTCAGGGCACAGGCGACAATGCAGTCAATTCCCGGCAATTCATTTTCCGGGACATATTTTACCTTTGAAATATTCGGAGAAATAACAAAATCCGACGATCCCCACACCTCTGAGTCGGCACAGAGCGTGACCGGCCCCCGCCTGAAGGCAACATATCTTAGTTCCGACGGTTTTTGACACACCGTCACAGGGAGGATCGCATAAGTCCCCGGCTCAATGACGGTGTATACCATGTCCTTCTCCCATGCAACCGGAGTTTGCATCCTTATTTCCATGTCAAATTTCAATTCGATACTGTCGTCATGCCACATTTTCCTCAAGCACAAATACCCGTCGGACAAGCCTTCCGAACCGGCATCTGTAAGAACAGAATATGAAGACTCCGACCACCGGGGTATGCGAAGCCTCAAAGCAAAACTTTGCGGCTCCTCGGTTCTAATCCTAATTTTTATATTCCCGCCGGCAGGATAATCGGTATCCACATTGATTCGTATTTTTTTATTTTGCCAAAAGACTTCGGATTCTCCGGCAAGATAAAAATTCTGTATTATCCCTTCTTCGTCAGCAAGGAAAGCGGTTTTCAGGAAAATGCCAACGCCTGCCGCGCCGATGCTTGCGCAGCAGCCATAATAGCTGCCATCCTCAAAGAACATAAGCCCCCCGACTTTTCTCCCACGGCTCCCGGGCACAAGCGGGCTGTAGCTGTCATGTGGCAGACAAGTGTCAACATTCTCCCTGCTGCCGTATTTTTGCCTTGCATGCGAGCATATGCAGTTTTTCGTGTTGACCGCCCCGAGGTAGGCATTATAAAAAGAGGACTCCATCATGTCGGCATATATGCCCTCGCCGGCAAGCCGCAGGACACTCGAGCAGAATTTCATCCATGTCACGGTAACACAGGTCTCCTGCATCACGCCGTCATAATCGGTGGTCTGGCGGGCTGCCGAATGGTCGAAAAGCTCGTGCGTGCAGCCGCATGAGCCTATAATCGTCACCTCGGAATCAAGAACCGTCCTGGCAAAGTTTAGCACCGCCCGACGGTATTTTTCTTTTTTTGTCACCCGATAATATTCCGCAAGCCCCTCAAAGCAGGAGATCATCTCATAAGCCTTTGACGGCCCGTACTGATATGGAAGAATCTCATTTTTCAAGGCAAGCTCGAAAATATTAATCCCTCTTGCCCCGCCGCTTTCCACAATATATGTGGCAAAATCAAGATATTTTGCGTCTTCGGTGAGCTCATACAGCAAGACAAAGGGCTCAAGAACCGACGAGGAGTTGATGCCGTACCAGATTTTCGAGCACTCGGTAATATGCTTTTTACCCGGGGCGTTCCCTACTCCTTCCATAATGCCGTCGGCGCAGAGCCGGAGGAATTCGATAATCCTGACCCGCAAGTCTTCACTTCTGCAGATTTCAAGGTAATATTCAAGACCCAGCATCACATACTTCCGGCACCAGATATCCCAGGCACTGAATTCGTTTTCTGAATCATAGGTTGTAACCTTCCCGTCAGCTCCGGATACCGTCAATATGTCCTCAACCGAGCCTGTGAGGATGTCGTACAGCTCCTCATCCCTGCTGTACTGCCATACCAGAACGGCGCCGCGCATCATCTTTCCCCAGAATTCACCCCGCCACTCGCCCTTTTTGCCGTCGGGCCGCAGGCGGTACTGGTTTGCGAATTTCCTCCAGAGCGCCACATCCTTCAGCCCGGCATTTGTCAGAAAATTAACTGTTTTTTCAATTATCCCGCCAAATCTGTGTCTGCAGTCGGTAAAAAAGAAACGGTCACTTGAGTGGTTCATTTCGCTCACCTGCTATTTTATCACAATCTTTGATTGAGAGCAGATTCCAGTCTGAAGCGGTCGGCATACGCTCCAATCGGCCTTTAATATAATATGCTAAACTCAACCGGTTTTTCGGATGATGTTAAAAGCAGAAATGCAGGTAAACCCCATTTTGATTTTTTGTGGTATAATAAAATAGGGAAGCCATTGCTTTTAATATTGATAACGAGGTGACTTCAGTGAACGTGTCAAAAAAGTTTTTAGCCTTGCGGGAGATTATCAACTCATCGGACAATATAGTGTTTTTCGGCGGCGCCGGGGTTTCTACCGAGAGCAATATTCCGGATTTCAGGAGTGCCAAGGGGCTTTACTCCGAGCGCACGGGAGAGGGGCTGTCGCCCGAGACAATCCTCTCGCATACTTATTTCATGAATTACACCCGGAATTTTTATGAGTATTATAAAAATAAAATGATATACAAAGACGCGCAGCCGAATAATGCCCATTATGCCCTGGCAAAGCTGGAGCAGGCCGGCAGGCTCAGGGCGGTTATCACCCAGAATATCGACGGGCTCCATCAGAAGGCCGGCAGCAAAGAGGTGCTTGAGCTGCACGGTTCTGTATACAGAAATCACTGCATGAGATGCAACAAATTCTTTCCGCTCGATTATATACTGGAATCCCCCGGCGTGCCGACATGCGACTTATGCGGGGGAATTGTCAAGCCCGACGTGGTTCTGTATGAAGAGAACCTTGATATGGATATTTTAAACAAGTCCATATGGTATATTGAAAATGCCGAGGTGCTCATTGTCGCCGGGACGTCGCTGACGGTCTACCCCGCCGCGGGGCTTATCAATTACTTTTCGGGGGAAAAACTGGTCTTAATCAATAAGACTCCCACGCCATACGATAGCTTGGCCGACCTGGTCATAAACGAAAGCATCGGCGAAACTCTTAAAGTCTGTATTACCTTAGATACCGCCGCAGGCAAATAAACCCATCGGGAATTTCTCGATGGGCTTTTTATGTGATCGGGGCTTTGTGAAAGGCTACATTGGCTGATTTGAAAGTCATGAGTATCTCTTCTGATATCCTGTCTGACTCCTCTGTCACAATAGCATCAATTTCGGCTATATCGGCATACTTATAGGTTGAGCGCACATCGAATTTGCTTGAATCGGCGGCAACGCAGCAGAACTTGGAATGATTTATCATTGCGGTCATGATGACTCCCTCGTCAATGTTCGAGGTCATAAGGTCCCTGTCGCTGACAGCCGAAGCGCCGAGAAAGGCTTTTGTGAAAAAAAACTTCTTGAGCATTTCAAGCGCAAAAACCCCGCTTGTATAGTGCTCATCCGGGTGTATCGTCCCGCCGAGGACAATCACCTCTCCCGACATGATGTTCTGCCTTATGCGCTTTTGAAGTATTGAAGCAACATTGATTGAGTTGGTCACGATAACAAGATTCCGCTTTGATATGGAGCCGGCAAGAATTTCCATCGTGCTGCCGCTCGAGATTGCTATGCTGTCATTGTCGTCAATCATATTTGAGGCAATATACTCTGCAATGACGCTTTTTTCGCGCTGGTTTTTATAGTACCGGATGTCATACGCATCCTCCCGGACCGGCACCTGAACCGGCACCGCTCCCCCGTGCACCTTCTTCAGTATGTTTTTTTGGCAGAGGATATTTATATCCCGGCGGATTGTTTCAACCGACACGTTGAATTTCTGCGCTATTTCGGGTATTGAGACCTGACCGTATATCAGCGCATGTTCTTTTATCAATCTTTGCCTTTCGGATGCCAGCATGGTTTTCCTGCCTTTTTGATTTTTTATGTACCAGCTCTATTATATAATTAAAATTGTAAAAAGTCAACACCTGGATTTATGATGTTGATGAATTTTTGCGAGATGGATGTGATTTTTTAAATATTGTGATGAATTTTGACTGTTTGTATTGACATTTTAAAAGAAATGTGTCATAATTGAAGCAAGGCATACTGCCGCACAAGAAAACCGGGGAGGAATGGTCCGAAACATGAAAATTCTGTTAGGGGGGTTTCATCAGGAAATCAACACCTTCGCGCCCGGGACAACCACCTATGAGCAGTTCCGTGCCGCCGGTTCTGCTATGGGGGATGATATGCTCCGGCTGGCAGCCAGCAATGTGCGCTATTTTGACAGCCGGGATGCATTAAGGGCCGAATATCAGGAAATCGTCAAGGCAGGCGGCGAGGTGGTGTCCGGGGGGTACATGCTGGCTCAGGCAGGCGCGATTATCGAGGACCATGTGCTTAAAGACTACATTAAGTCTTTGTTCGATACCATTGAGCGCAACCTGCCGCTTGACGGCGTGTTTCTGGTACTGCACGGGGCAGCACAAACCACTGCCAGCGAAGACCCCGAGGGAGATATAGTCAAGGCCGTCCGGGATGCGGTCGGCGAGAGGGCGGTTATTGCAGTAGCAAGCGACCTGCATTCAGACGTCACTCCCAAATGGGTTGAGAACGTCAACATAATCTGCGGATATCACACCTATCCGCATGTCGATATCTTTGAGACCGGCTGCCGCGCGGCCAAACTGGGGCTCCGTATGCTCAAGGAAGGGCTGGTCCCCCACATGGCCTGCGTAAATATCCCGATGCTCATCCCGCCGTCGGAATACACGACCAACACCCCGCCGCTCTCCGGTCTTATGCAATACGGCAAATCTCTTGTCGAGTCGGGAGAGCTGCTCGATTTTTCCGCATACCTGATGCAGGCGTGGCTCGACGTCGGTACCGGGGGCTCGGCGATTATTGCAATTTCCGAGGACAAGGGCAAAGCCGAAAAATATGCATGCGAGATGGCAGCCCGCCTGTACGCCATGCGGCATGAATTCAAGAAAAAGCTCTACAGCGTCGACGAGATAATCAGAATAGCCGAACGCAACACCAGCGGAAAGCCGGTAATACTCAATGACTTTGCCGACTCGTCGAATGCCGGGGCTGCCGGCGACAGCGCCGAGGTGATAAAGCGCATAATAGAGCTGAAGTCGGACAT
>JBMNUI010000071.1:0-5659 GCA_050946195.1 Eubacteriales bacterium | reverse complement strand
TGAATTTGAAAACATCACAACCAAAAAGGCGCTTGAGACCCTGCGCCGGAATCAGGCGCTGCAGGCGGCGCTCGAGGCGGCTCACAAGGATTCCTCCACCGGAGTTTACAACAAGTATTTCACCGAATACATCATAAGGGACAAGCTCTCCGAGAACGACGGCAAGCTCTGCCTTTTGCTCATACTTGACGTCGACCTGCTCAAGAATATAAACGATACATACGGGCATCCCATCGGAGACCTGGCGCTCAAGAAAATTGCCTGCGCCATGAGTTCCTGCCTCGGCCGGGGGGACGACATTATCGGCCGGATAGGCGGAGACGAGTTTATGGCCCTCGTTTGCGGGCTGAAGGACGAACAGGCGGCGCGCGAGCTGGTAGAACAATTGTTCTGCCGGATTTCCCAAATCAAAATCTGCGGTTTTAACCTCAGTGTCAGCATCGGTTGTGTCCTGACCAAGTCAGGAACAGAGGACTTCGACACCCTGTACCGCAGGTCGGATACCGCGCTCTATTACGTAAAGAGAAATAAGAAAAACGATTATATGTTCTATACTCCCGAACTGGAATAGTGAAAGCGGGCGCTCTGTCCGGCTGTCCGTGAGTTGCATATAATAATTATATCATAATCCCAAGTCCCCGAAACCCGGAAGAAAGCAAGATAATGAAAAAACGCACCCACACCAAAGATGCACGCGAAAATATCCTGACCGCTTTTTTACTAAACTTCGGATTTGTCATAATAGAGCTTGTCGGCGGCCTGTATACCGGCAGTGTGGCGATACTCTCGGACTCGATTCATGATTTAGGAGACTGCATTGCCATCGGCAGCGCTTATTTCCTTGAGCGGTTTTCACACGGGCGTCCGACCGAAACCTACACCTACGGATACCGGCGCTATTCCATAGTATCGGGGATTATCAGTTCTCTGGTTCTCCTTGCCGGCAGCGGGTTTGTGGTTTACTCCTCGGTGAAAAGGCTTATAAGTCCCGCCGCGCCCAAATCCGGCATCATGATAGTGCTCGCCATCTTCGGCGTTATAGTGAACGGATACGCGGCATACCGCACCCACAGAGGCAGCTTCAATGAACGTGCGATAAGCCTGCACATGCTCGAGGACGTGCTGGGCTGGGCGGTTGTGCTGGTCGGCAGTATTGTGATTTATATTTTCAGGGGAAATCCCGTGGCGCTTTATGTTGACCCGGTTATGTCGCTGCTGGTCGCGGCCATTATAATCTACAACATTATTGTCCAACTGCGCGGCGCATTTTCGGTGCTGCTCGAGCGCGCGCCGGCCGGCTTTGACACCGCCGCATACAAGGCCGCGCTCGCCGGGGTAGAAGGCGTCCTGTCGGTTCACCACCTGCACGTCTGGAGCTTTGACGGCGAGTCGGCAATTGCAACCCTTCACGCGGTGGTCCCCGCGGGCTACACAATTGCCGACACCACCCGGGTAAAGCACGAAATATACGAGATAAGCGAAAAATTCGGCATTGGCCACCTGACCGTACAGACCGATGCCGAAGGCGACCGCTGCTATGGTCAGGACTGCCGGATCGGCGAGGAGCACGGCTCAGACCGTGGCCATCACCATCATCATTAATTTGCACTCCCCAAAGAAAGGACCTTAAAATGGCTGATACAAACATCCTGCACGGCAAAACGTTGGTCGCCCTCGGCGACTCGTTATTTCACGGCAACAAGTACTGCCGGGGCAAAACCTGGCTTGAGCTGCTTGCCGCAAAGCATGAAATGACCCTTTACAACTACGGCCAGAACGGCAACACGGTGGCATATCAGGAACTTGAGGTGCAAAAAGTACCGCCGATGTGCATTCGGTATGCCGACATGGCAGATAACGCCGATTACGTCGTGGTAATCGGCGGCGCCAACGACAAGCGCCTGCATGTCCCGATTGGTGAGGACGACTCGACCGATATTTCGACCTTTTGCGGTGCGCTGAACACCCTAATTGCCGGACTGACCGCAAAATACCCTAAGGCAAAAATCCTCTTTATGACCAACTACAACCGCTGGCCGTCAAAGAACAAATTAGGGCTCTCGGACATCGATTACGTGCTGGCAATGGAGCGGGTCTGCAAGAGGTGCGCGCTGCCCTGCTTTAACAATTACTACAATTCGGGCATTTCCTTCCAGAACCCGGCGCAGCTTGCCTGGATTGACGAGGGAGTAGTCAACGGCGAGCAGCCGAATCACCACTTTTCGGCCGAGGCATACGAGTGGCTGCTGCCGAAATATGAGGCTCTGCTTGCTTCGCTTTGATTTGACGTCAATCGGCAAGGCCGTGTAGGGGTGGTGCGGGTTACAGCCCCGTGCCCCGCGCGCCTCCTGTCAGTGAACTGATGGCAGCAAACGCGGGTTCTTGAACCCGCGTTCCTTTATTTGCTTGTAGTTTTGTAAGTTTTGAAGATTCTCAAGGGACTATTTCAAAAAGTCCCTTGAGCGGGGGTTCGGGGGCGGAACCCCCGAAAAAACAAAATACGCAAACTGAACCCACAACAAACCGGGACTGCCGTGCGGCAGTCCCGGTTTGTTGTGTTGATTATCTGTATGGCGTGGCAACGCCGTCGACAAAGCGCCAGTAGTTGCCCGAGCCGGGGTCGGTCTCGCTGTAGAAGTAGAGGTCGGCGTACATGGTCAGATACATCCAGTTGGAGGCATCGATTGTGATTTCAGAGCTATTCCACTTGCTCGCGGTGCCTTCGTAATAGACTCTGGCGATATTCTTGCCGGTAGAATCGGTGCCCTTGTTGAGGCAGTTGGTGAAGGCCCTGTAGCCGATTTCCTTCACGCCCGAGCGGAGAACCAGAGTTGTAAGATTGGTGCAGTCGTAGAAGGCGTAGTCGTCGATGACCTCAACGGTCTCGGGTATCAAAAGGTACTTAATTGCAGTACAGCCCTCAAAGCAGTGGGTGCTGATGGTCTTCAGGCCGGAGCCGATATTCACCTCGGCGAGCTTGGTGCAGTTTGCGAAGGCATAGGTGTTGACCGCGGTGGTAATGTTCGGGATGGTGATCTTGGTGAGCCCGGTGCAGCCGTAGAAGGCATAGCTTCCGATTGAGGAAATGCCGGGGACATCAACCGTAGTGCCGTCAGACTCGTAGGTGCGGTCGTTCAGAGTAATGGCGCTGAGCTTTGTAGCTTTGTAGAAGGCGTAGTCACCGATTTTCTCGACGGTATCGGGAAGCGTGAACGAGGTTGAAGCCTTTCCGGCCGGGTATGCGATAAGGGTGATTTTGTCGCTGTCATAGAGCACGCCGTCAACAGTGGTAAAGCGCGCGTTGCCCGAAGCAACCTCGAACACAGTCAGATTGGCGCATCCTGCGAAGGCAGAGGGGCGGATTGTTGTTATCGAGGCCGATACCGTATAGGTGGTCAGGTTCAGTCCCGCGGGATATGCGACAATGGTCGAGCCGTCCTTGCTCATAAGCACTCCGCCGACTGTCGAGAAATTCTTGTTTTCGCTCTCGACTTTGAATTCGGTGAGCTTGGTGCAGCCTGCAAAGGCGCCGTCACCTATGCTTGTCACGCTTGCGGGAATCGAAATGGTCTTGATTGTGGTGTTGTCTCTGAAGGCATTGGCGGCAATGCTTGACACTACCTTGCTGTTGCCCTGCTCGTCGACATAATAGGTCGAGTAGATAATGATATCCTCGTCGGTGCAGGTACCTATACCGGTTATTGTAATGGTATCGTCTGGATTGACCGTGAAGTCAAGGCCGACAGAACCGGTCGGGTTGGTGTAGTTGTCGTTATAGGAGTCGCCGCAGACAGAGCAGACGTGCTTGGTATAGCCCTGAGTGGTCTTTCCGGGAGGAATCACGGTAGCCACATAATTATGAGCAGCCTTCGGAATTTCGCGTGTTTCGGTGGCGTCACAGCGCGTGCAGGAGCGGGTCTCGGTTCCGACGGCAGTGCAGGTGGCTGCCACGGTCGTCTTCCACTCGCCCCAGTCGTGGCCGAGCGGGTCGGTCTGGTTGTCAACATATGTATCGCCGCAGGAGCAGGTGTAGGTGGTGTATCCACCCTCGGTGCAGGTCGGCGGGGTAACAACCTCGGTGTATGAATGTTCGTGCGAAGGCTCTGTTGTGGTTTCGGGCGCCGGCGTCGTGGTTTCCTGGGGTGAAGTGCTGATGAGCGAGGGCGTATCTTTCGACCCCTTATCACATGAGGCAAGCGCCAGCAGCAATGTCATCGCGAGGATGAACAATGTGATTACAGGTAAAATCTTTTTCATCGTTTTCTCCTTTTATCCTGATTTACCGGAATTTTAATTATGTTTACGGCAAACCGCCTTTTGAGTATTGCATAGTATACCATACAATCCTATACAATGCAAGCGTGTTAAGAAAAATATCACCGTATCTTCGTAAACATTTTACAATTTACTGCGATATATGATTTTTAACACCCGCGCCTGCCGTACATACCGGTGCCGACCGAATAATTTTTGCCGGCGACAGTATATTATGACGCAAAAACCGGGGTAAAGTTCCCATAAAAATGCCGGCAGTGGCTATTTTACTGTTTTCCGTAAAGCGCCTGCGGTATTCGGTGGGGGTATGGCCGTATGTGTTCCGGTAGAGCCGGGTGTAGTAATATAAATTTGCAAAGCCTGTCGAGCGGGCAATTTCACCTATCGAGATGTCGGTATTCGCCAGCATCTCAAGCGATTTCTGCAGTCTGAACTTGTTAATATACTGAATAACGGCCTGCTTTTGATATGTTTTGAAGAGCCGGATGATGTGCTGCTTTGAAAACCCGAAGCGGCGGCTCATGTCCTCAAGCGTGATTTTTTCGGTGTAGTGCCTTGAAATCCAGAGCAGCATTTCGGAGAGCACGGAGGACTGGCGCTTGGCCAGGACAATCTCGCCCAGGGTGTCTTCGCTGATTAGCAAAAGCATCTCGAGAAAAGTTAAATCAAGCCGGTGTTTGGCGATAAGGCCGACGGTCATCCTGTATTTGTCCATCTGCTGGAACAATGCATCGAGTTGCCACAGGTAAGACGAGGCCGAGCCGGTCTGGGAAACGAAAGTATACCCGAGGGACTGGGCGACATTTTCTGTAAATGCAATCTTATGCTGCATCTTCTCGAAGTTGACGATGTCGGCAGCCGCTTCTCTGCTCGATACCGGGCTCAATATATCAGGCGGGGTAAAATGGACATAGCGGTAGTTGCATTTTTCAAACAGGTAGGCTCTGAAGTAGGTCCTGCTTGGAATAAACAGGTAACTTCCGGGCAGAAGAGAGACCGTTTGTTCGCCAAACATTCCGCTCAACTCTACCCGCATTTCTCCGGATACCACGTAAAGCAGCATGTTTACCGGGCGAATGCGGCCGTTGTTGGTCCATCCGGTGTTATAGGTTATTTGGCCTGAGTGCCGGACATCCGGCAGCTGCGATGTGTTAATTTTATACAGCATTGCGTATCCCTCCATGCGGATATGAGCGAGCGGGTGTTTCTCGCATTATATAAAAGAAGAAATAACGACATATTCCGAGAGGATGCTGGCACGATTCAATTATATCCCAAAAGGCGCCGATTGTCAATTATATGTTAATATCGTATTATCTCTTGTCGATATTGTGCATTGACAGGCCGGGCAAAGCGGTATAAGATAATAAAAAAAGAGAGTAAT
>JBMNUI010000070.1:0-5743 GCA_050946195.1 Eubacteriales bacterium | reverse complement strand
AAACCAGCTGACCTTTATCCATAGCCGGGTCTTGACGACCGTCGCCTTGTCATCCTTCGGCGCGCCCGCAAGCGAAAACAAGGCCGCCATGGCGCTGTAGGCAACAAAAACCAGCGGCGGGTGGATTATCATGAAGGGGTCGAGCAGCGCCGCATTCAGCCCCAGCCCGTCGGCCGGCACCGGCGAGAGCCTGGCAAAGGGCTGCGATATCTGGCACAAAAGCAAAAGGACAGCGGATACAACAGAAAAAACCCCGAAGCTCCGCCCGAAGTTCCGAGTACCGGTGCCGAGCAGGACAATGCCGGTTATGCACATAATAAGCGACCAGAGCAGAAAAGAGCCCTCCTGCCCCGACCAAAGGGCCGAAATCCGGTAAACCAGCCGGGTGTCCCGGCTGGTATGGCTGTACACATAGCTGTATTCGCAGTTCACGGTCACAAGATAACAGACCATCAGCGCCGTCGCCAGTGTGACAAGCAGAGTCGCCGCACCCCACAGAAAGGGCAGCGCTCTTGTCCGGTTTTTTTGCCTTCCCGGAAAGAAGGAGCAGAGCGCCGAGACAAAGCAGAGCCCGGCGGCTGCCGGGAGCAGCAGGTTTTCAAAAACGGCAAGTCCTTTCATTTTGATTTGACTCCTTATCTTGTTTCTTCTACATAATACGCATGCGCCCGGCCGAGGACCCCGGCCCCGTGGCAGACCGTACAGCGCCTGATGTAATCGGGATAGCCCATAAGCCTTATAGGCAAGAGGTTGTCAAGGTTTCTCGACGACACCCATTCGGCATGGGCGCTGTTGTGGCAGGAAATGCAGAGGATTATATTGTTCATCTCCTCGTCGGGGCTGTTCAGAAGATACGAGTCGCTGTAGAGCTTTCCCTGATTTATGCCGTACACCTCTCGGTGGCAGTTTGAACAATCGGGTTCGTTCAGCCAGGCCTGCCGGCCTACCGCCTGGGTCAGCGCCACATTCAGCATGTCGCCGTGGCAACTGGAGTTGGTGCAACTGATCCCCGCCATATACATGGCGCCGCGGTAGAACTGAGTTATCGGCCCGGGGTGGCACCTGTAGCAGTCGGGTACACCGCTGCGCGGCAGCATCCTGTCGGCATGAAACCGGTGTATTGCCTGTGAGAGCGGCGGGACGCCCGGGACCCCCGGCTCGCCCAGCGCGTTGTCTCTGTGGCAGTCCGAGCACTTATGCCGTATCCCGCCTGAGAGTTGTTCGAGCAGATTGGTATTCGATATCCTGTCATGCGCCGACAGGATGTTGAGGTTGGTGTCGACAGTCCCGTGGCAGTTCTGGCAGCCGAGTTCGTCAGACACCGGCATGACTACATCGCCGATTTGCGCGAGTATCTCGACGCTCTGGCTGTCGATCACGGTTATGACCGCCAGCTGATAGGGGTTGGCCACCCGGCTGCCGTCATTGTATGGGGTCAACGGTATTGCGGTGGCCACATAGTAGTTGCCGTCCTCCGAAAGCTGCATTTTGCCCGAGAGGCCGTTTCCGGTAATGCCGATATTCGGTTCCAGATCATATCCGTAGTATGCCGCATAGTCCCAGAAATTGATTTTATCGGCCGAGGTGGTGTTATTGACAATCGAGTAGTATACATCAATCCCCGAATTGACAAGCTCGACCTCGCCGCCGGCTCGCCTGAAGACCTGCACCCTAAATGAATTCCCGGGCGGCAGCAGCAAAAAAGCGTCAAAATCACGCTGATAAAAATATATTCCCTGCTCGCTTGCCGCCAATATTATATAATCACCGCCGGCCGCGCTGCTTTTTTTGTACTTGTCGGCCTGGGAGAGATAGGTTGAGAGCGCCGAGATGAAAACCGCGCATGCCACGACGGTAAGCAAGGCGAGCAATATCGACCTGCCTTTGATTATGATAACCCTGTATTTTTTCAAGCCGGAGCCTCCTTGTTTTTCTCATATAATTTATATTCGGCGGCAGTGGATAAAATCCTCCGAGAGATGTAAAATTAAAAGAGAAGGCACCGGTTGTTTTGGCGTGTCGACAACTACGGTAAATATTAGTAATAATATACCGGGCAATTGTCACTCTTGTCCGGTGTCTGATAAATTTTTTAAAAAATTTTTGAAATAGTATTGACAAAACTGTTTTAATGTAGTATATTTATAGCAGAAGTTAGCACTAAAATATTGAGAGTGCTAAAATAATGAGTAAAGGAGATGTTGTTATGGGAGTTTTAGCACCTTTCAACAAATGGAATAAGAGCGTGGGATTTCCGGAGTTTGAGCTTTTCAACAATATGATTGACGACTTCTTTTCGGACTGGCCCATAAGAAGGCGTTTCGACTGCGACACCTTCAAGGTCGACGTGCGCGAGGAGGATGACAGCTATGTCATCGAGGCCGAACTGCCCGGCGTGAAAAAGAATGAAATCAGCCTGTCCTTTGACGACAACAGGCTGGTCATTGCCGTCACGAGGGACGAAAAGACCGAGAAAGAAAAGAAGAACTATCTGCACAGGGAGCGGCGCATCTGCTCAATGCAGCGCAGCATCTACCTTGCGGAGGCCGACGGCAAGGGAATCAAGGCAAAGCTCGACAACGGGGAGCTGACGATAACCGTTGCGAAGAAACAGACCGTCGACAAATCAATAAAAATCGACATCGACTAAACACAGAAAGCAAATCAGGGTATCATACCCTGCTTTTGCTTTCTGGTTATAATAAACCACGAGTTGCTTTTTGTCAATCATGATAAAAAACCTGACGCCAGTGGTGTTCCCGTATTGTAATCCTACATAAATATTTGGAATTATCTTAATTAACACTTGCTTTTTATTCTGAAGTGTGTTACATATATTATATACTTTTGTAAACGCATTGAAGGGGAACATGTTCTCGGACAGGTTCAAGAGAGCCGGCGGCTGGTGTGAGCCGGCACCTGTGGGAGCTTTCCGCCCCGGAGCGGCCCGCGACGAGCGGTGACGGTGGCACCGTTACAGCCTTCGAGAGGTCGAAGTCTGCTCTTCGGCAAACCGGGTGGCACCACGGAAATCAACGCTTTCCGTCCCAGTGATAGTGATTGGGATGGAAAGCGTTTTTTGGTTTGATATATTTACAGGAGGCAACACAGTATGAAAACAATTAGAACTTACGACAACATTTCGCCCATAGGCCTTGGTCTCTTCGATAATAGTCGTTATGAGATCAGCGATTCTGCCCTCTCCTATGACGCAATTATGGTTCATTCTCATCCCCTGCACGATATTGAGATCCCCGAAAATCTGAAAGCCATCGTGCGAGTAGGCGCCGGGGTAAATACGATTCCGGTGGATAAATGCAGCGAGCTTGGCATTGTGGTTTTCAACACGCCTGGTGGAAACGCGAATGCCGTGAAAGAGCTTGTTCTCGGTGTCATGATCATGGCGGCCCGAAACGTAGTAGCGGCCTCCGAGTGGGTAAAATCGCTCGGTACCGAGGTGGACCCCGGAAAGGCGGTGGAGAAGGGCAAGGTGAAATTCCGCGGTCCCGAGATCATGGGCAAATCCATCGGCATCATCGGCGTGGGCGCAATTGGTTCCCGGATGGCCAAGGCATGCACCAATTTGGGAATGCAGGTTTACGGATACGATCCTTTCCTCTCCAAGCAAGCCATTGAGAATGTAAAGCCTTATGTCAACTTTGTGAATGACCCCACTGAGATTTACAGGAATTGCGATTATATCTCTATGCATGTTCCGCTTAAAGAGGACACGTACGACTATATCGATAAAGCCGCCATCGAAATGATGAAACCCGGCGTCACGATCATCAATTATGCGAGGGGCCCCGTCGTCAACAACGAAGCCATTGTGGAAGGCCTGAAGAGCGGAAAGGTTCGTTATTACCTGACTGATTTCCCCACCAAGGAACAGCTTGCCCTTGAGAATGTGCTGGCAACTCCCCACCTGGGTGCCGGCACCCCGGAAGCCGATGAAAACTGCGCCGTCATGGCTGCAAATCAGCTTATTGATTTTCTGGAAAACGGCAATATCACCAACTCGGTCAACTACCCGGATGTCACATCGCCGCGGACCGGTGAGTGCCGTATCACCATCTGTCACTACAACAAACGCGGTATGCTGGGCGCCATCACCAATCTGATCTCCGACGCGCAAATCAATATTGCCAACCTGGTTAACCGCTCTAAAGGGGTATATGCCTACACGATGATTGATCTGGACTCCGACGCTTTAGAGCCGTTGATCAGCGGACTTCGCGCTCTGGATGGCGTCATCCGCGTCACCCGTTTTGACTGATTGATTGCAGAGATGGCTGCAAGGCTTTTCGGCATAGAAAAAGGTAGCAGATTTCTATCAAAATCTGCTACCTTTTTTGGTGGCCCAGATGGGCAGCTATCCGAACCCTCGGACATTTGCTCCAAGTCGGCCAGATGGCCTGGTACGTGTTAGCGCCCGGCACGCCCAGGGCAGGGAAGCCCAGGTGCCAGAGCGTCTGCGTATCGGACTCGCCCTGCGTCGGGGATGGCTACGGGGATGGACTCGGAGTATATGTCGATTTTCTCGGCCTTGTCCAGCGCAGCTTGAATCATGCCCTTTGCCGCGTCCCCGTGCGTTATGTACAGATCCGACGGGTCCTTGACCCCATACTGCTGGCAACTCCAAGACCAGGTTCAAAGGATGTTGGCCATTGACTTGAGTATGCTGTCGCCAAACGACACGAAAAGCGCACAAGCCGAATTAAATAACTGGCTGCAGGATGCGCCATTTTGATAAAAAGTGTAACACCTAATAATTAGGTGTTACTTAGGTGTTACACAGGTGTTACGCCAAATCGCTTTGAATTATAAAGCTTTTTAAATACTTGTAACACCTAATACACAATAATTTATATATACCTTATATAGCAAAGCAAATGCAAGAATTAATGCACAAATATTTCTATAATAATGGTATATAAAATTAGGTGTTACGTGTTACAAATCCGAAAATCGCTTTATAGTATAAAGCTTTTTTGCGTAACACCTAAGAAAAATTAGGTGTTACAAAATTGGAGATTGTGCATAAAACAAAAGAGGTGGTTTTATGGATTTTGAACAGTACCCGCGATTTTCTGACCTTCAAATCGAACTAATGCGAAAATATCAATTCAAAAACGCGCGAGGAATGCGAAAATTGGGCAAAAAAATACGTTCCCCATGAAAGTTACTACCAGAAAAAATCCTCGCTTACCTCCGAAAAATCAAAGGCGCATTTGTGTGGAAGGTCCAGGCCGGACCCTATCAACGCGCCGGGTTGCGGAAGTAAATCTCGATGAAGTGCTCAAGCGGTTTATGCCTCAAAAGCAGCCGGAAAATACTGAAAAGGAGGCGGACACCAATGACGGTAACGCCTGAAACCATAATTACCGCGGCATCGATAATAACCTCGCTTGTGGTTATCTTCGGTGCTGTTTTTACGCTCTTTCGGTGGTATCTCAAGCAGGAAAAGCAGGATAAGGACATCAAGGAGATTTAAGGAAGAACAACTTATACTCACCATGGGTGTCCTCGCCTGCCTCAAGGGCCTCAAGGAACAGGGCTGCGACGGGCCTGTGATTGACGCCATTGAGAGAATAGAAGAACATATAAACAAACAGGCGCATAAATGATAATAAAAGGAGACTAACTATTAAATGTCAAGCCCAAAAACAAAAATTTTGCAAAAAAATGCGCCGCCCTTGACAAACAGCATTCAGATGCTGAGCAAAAACAGCGAGGGCGACGG
>JBMNUI010000069.1:0-6010 GCA_050946195.1 Eubacteriales bacterium | reverse complement strand
CGCTGCCCCCGAACCCCCGCTTAAGGAACTTTTTGAAAAAGTTCCTTAAGATCCTCAAAAAACTATACACACAAATCGCAAATCCTGTAGCGCGGGTCCCGCATCCTGCGCTTGGCTGCCATAAATAAACCTATTGACATGGGGTGCCGAGACAGGAGACGGTGGGGACGTGTTGCCGAAGGTGTGGATAACGCAAAGGGATGTGGTAACTGTCAGATTTCTATATCATTTAGGTCGAAGTCGGACTTTTTTGTACCTGACGGCCTGCTGGCCGGGGGCACGGCTACATAATCATCTTCGTCGTCATTTATGGTCTTGAGGGTTACCGCCTTGCCGACAACCTCCGAGAAAGAGACGTCGGGGTTCTGCATGAGGATGTTGAGGACCGTGAGATAGTCGCGCAGCATCTCGCGCGGGGTGATCATCGAGTTTGCGCCGGCGCGCTCAAGGCAAATAGAGAGGAACTTCACCCGCTCCTCATCTGTGATCCGCGGCGTCCAGTTGTAGTGCAGCGCGTGGAGCCGGGTTATCCGGGTGATGAGTGCGAGCATCTCGTCGTCCGAGAGCCGGCGCAGCCGGATGACCGGACCGAGCAGATTTTTGTAACCGTCAAGCGCAAAGCGGCTGTCGCACAGGCGGCTGCGCAGCGCCTCGTAGCTGAAAAGCCCCCGCCGGGTGTCCTCAAGGAACTGCGGGGTGCCCCCGAGGATTATCCCGAGTCCGGGCGCCCGCCCCTGCAGGGTGTCGTTGAACATTGAAAGGATTTTTTCATAATTGTTCTCGCGGCTGACTCTGTGGGTGATTTTATACAGATTTACGCACTCGTCTATGAATACTACCAGCCCGCGATATCCCATCCGCCGCACCAGCGCCGCCCAGAGTTTTGTAAAATCGTACCAGTTGTCGTCGTCGATTATTACAGAGACCCCGAAGCCGAGCGCCGACTTTGCCTCGGTTTTGTTTGAGAACTCGCCCCTCAGCCAGCGGATGCAGGCGCTCTTTATATCCTCATCTCCGGAAATGTAGGCGCGGTAGTATTCTGATATAACCTTGGAAAAATCAAAGCCGCCTACGAGAAACTCGACCTCGCGCAGCTCGTCCATCACGCGAAGACCGAGCTTTTTTGAAAACTCAGGTGAGCCCGGCTCAATTCCTGCCGCGGCGAGGTCGGTCTGCAGCCCGGCTATCCAGCGCGCGATAATTTTGGGCAGCGCTCCCCCGTCGGGTGAGGATTTGGAGGCAAGGTTTTTCATCAGTTCGCGATAGGTGGCCACTCCGCTTCCGCCGCTACCGTGGAGCCTGCGCTCGGGCGAGAGGTCGGCGTCGGCGGTGATAAAATCGCGTTCGAGCGCATAGCCGCGGATGAGCTGCATGAGAAAGCTCTTGCCGCTGCCGTACCTTCCGATAAGAAAGCGCATTGTGCCGCCGCCCTCGTTTACAAGCTCAAGGTCGGAGAGCAGGGCGGCAATCTCGTCCCGGCGCCCGATTGCGATATAAGGCGCCCCGGCGCGGGGGACCACGCCGGCCGAGAGCGACGCGAGAAGCGAGGTTAAAATCCGCTTGGGTATGGCTGGAGTGGTATTTGCCTCAGTCATCGAAAATCTCCTTTCTGTATTCCGCGATGAGCGAATACCCCGCATCATCCCCGGCAAGTATTATATCGCCGATGACACCGGCGGCAATTTCGTTTATCTTGTCGGCCACAAAGTCGGGGAGCATACCCCGCTCGGCGGCAAAGCGCCGTTGCCCGGCAAAGTCGCCTCGGTCGGCAAGGCGCACAAACTCAAGAAACTCGCCGAGCGCCCGAGCAAGCGGGGTTTTTGCCGTTTCGGCTGTGTTTTCGGTTACCTTTGCAGCCTCGGGGTTTTTTTCGGGTGAGTCTGATGTCTCGGATTTTTCCGTGCTCTCGACAATATCGGTGCCGGCATCAAGCTTGCCGAGCAGCTCGTCGACCGCGGTGCTGCGTTCGTCAGAAGTCTCGCCGGTCTCGGCATCACCGAAGGCTTCGAGTAAGCGTTCTGTGGTCTCCCATGAGGACTGCTCAATCTGTGCGGCGCGCTCAGGCGAGAGCGGGGCAGGGGGGAGGTCATACAGCTTGTCGTATTCATTGGCAGGCTGCTCGGGAACTTTGCGCTTCTTGGGCAGCAGCTCCGCGAAGTATTCGTCTATACACTCGCGGATCGGCACCGGTAGCGCGTATATGCTAAGCCTTGACTTTATCCCGAGGTGCGCGCGGAGCTTGTTTTCCGAGAATTTTATTATGTCGGTGACAAGAAACCTCAGCTCATGCGAGCGCGAGAAGGAGCAGTACTCCACCTCGATTCTTTTTTTGATCTTGTATGAGCAGAGGGCGCCCGCAAAGGCGTCGCGTATCATTCTGCTGTTCTCAAGCTCAAGCCCCGAGAGCAGCCCGCCGCTGCTTGAAAAGCGTTCTACTACCCGGGCGAGCGCACCAGGAATATGCTTGTCATACAGCCTCAGTACATCACTTTTTGCGAATTTACTGCTTTTGTAGTTGTAATTAGTGCAGTATGTGAGCAGCATATTGCAGTAAGCATCGACTGAACTGCCGCCGGCAGCTATATAAAACTCCTTTAGTGTGCAGGACTGCACCGCCTCGGGCGGGAGCTTTCCGGGGATTGAAGCCGGCGGCGACAGGTGATGGATGAGCGAAAAATCGCAAATCCACTCGCCGAGCATCTTGTCAAAACGCGGGAACTCGTCGCGGTATGCGCTCCAGAGCCCGAGCAGTTGCTTCTGCCCCCACGCGGGGTTGTCGTGGCCGCCGGTGTTTATAATCTCGTATATGAACAAAAGTATATAGCTGTAGTCGGTTTTCAGGTATTCGCCCGACGCGGCCCTCTCGCGCCACCATAGGTACCAGTCAAGCTGTGCGCGCGAGAGCTGGGAGTACTGCGGCACATATGAAAAGAAGGGAACAGGTCTGCACTCATGCCCCCTGACATACCTGATTTTTCGAGCGTGGGCAAGAAACTGCTCGTAGTAATTGTAGCTGGTTTTCCAGTTGAATATTTTTACTTTGCGTATCAGGACGTGCTCGGGGACATACTCGTCGTCGGGCTTTGGCGGGTTTTCAAATTCCTCGGCGGTGTGCGGGGGGATGAACTTTTTTACCAGCACTTCGCTCTTGCCCGGCTGCTTTTCGGACTTGTTCACAGTGATCCGGAATGCCGGAGTATCAAATACCTTTGAGGTGGCATCCGGCCCGGCGACGGTGTTTGGAGGGTCGATGGTGATGTCAATAGTACAGGTAGACCTTGGCTTGCGGGGAGGTCGCTTTGCCTGCCCGCGGCGGGGCAGGAGCGACAAGATATCGTCCCAAAACCCGTCGTCAAGCTCATTCCGACCGGTATTTCTGTTCTTATTATTCTCATCCATCGGCTGCCTCCCGCACGGGCATCCGGATTTGCCCGACTAATCTTAAAAAATTATT
This sequence comes from Eubacteriales bacterium, assembly GCA_050946195.1. Classification (GTDB taxonomy): domain Bacteria; phylum Bacillota; class Clostridia; order Oscillospirales; family CAG-272; genus UMGS1002. The sequence continues at coordinate 2,556 of JBMNUI010000069.1, read as the reverse complement.
ATAGCATTGAATATAACCGATGTCAATCACCCACCGGTTTCTTTGACTGCATGGCTCACCCGATTTTCGGATTCCGACATTGACAGGTTCCATGTACTTTGGTATAATTAGTACGGTCGGATGTTTATGTTGAAACGGGGGTGCGGCGGTGTCTGAATTTTTTGGAAATATCGCCGGCAACGCCGCGCTCCGCGCGCGCCTTGCGGCCGAGATAAAGTCGGGCAGCTTCCCGCACGCATATATTATCGAGGGCGAGGAGGGCAGCGGCCGCAGGACGCTTGCCCGCTCGATTGCCGCGGCGCTCTCCTGCTCCAGTCCCGACAGACTGCCCTGCGGCGAGTGCCCGGCCTGCCGGAAGATTTTCGGAAATAAAACCCCCGATGTGATATCTGTTACTCCCGAGCCGGGCAAGGCATCTATAGGGGTTGATGTCGCCCGTGAAATCCGGCGGGATGTCAAGACCCTGCCGATTGATTTTGCGTGTAAGGTCTACATTATCGAGGGCGCCGACAAAATGACGCCCGAAGCTCAGAACGCCCTGCTCCTCACCCTTGAGGAACCGCCGGCCTTTGCGGTCTTTTTGCTGATATGCCGCTCGGCACAAGACCTGCTTGTAACCGTGCGCAGCCGCGCCCCGACAATCCGCACCGAGCCGATATCGCCTGATGTTATTGAAGACTACATTATATCACACGACACGAGGGCGTCGGAGCTCAAAGCCGGGTCGCCCGGGGAGTTCGCAGAGCTTATCTTCGCGGCCGGCGGCTGCATCGGACGTGCCCTCTTGCTGCTTGACCCCGACCGGCGCCGTCCGGTAATGGAGAAGCGGCGACTGGCGCGCAGCTTTGTCGAAGCTGCCGCACCGAAGGCACGGGCAAGGGAGAAGCTCGAGGTCGATTCCATGTTCTCCCAAAAACGCGAGGAAATCGCCGAGGAGTTAAGGCTAATAACCGACGCACTCCGCGACCTTATAGTGCTGAAAAAAGTCAAGGAAGCGCCGCTTGTGTTCTGGGCTGACCGTGCTGCGGCGCTTGAGCTGGCGGCCCGGTTTTCGCTCGGTGAGCTGTTTTTGCTCATCAAGCGGGTGGAGGCCGCAGCCGAGTATATCGGAAGAAACGCCAACATAAAGCTCACTTTGACCAATTTAGTTTTTGCAGAGGCTTAAATCCGGAAACAGAAAGGATTATAATGAACAATAGAAATAAAAAGAAAAAAAACAGACCCGGAACGCCGGCCGGGATAAAAAAAAGCAGGCATAACCGCTACTACCGCAAAAGGCAGCAAAAAATAGTGCAGCCCAATTCCGACAAGTCTGTGACCGATGTACCCGGGCTACAGGACGATACTATAATTACAAAAGATAATATTAACACGCTTGACGGCACTCCCGAGAATGCAGCCGGACAGAATAGCACTTGCGAGGGCGATTGCAGTTTTTCCGGTATCAGCCCGCTGAAGTGTACGGCCGCGCAAAAATTTATTCTGCCCGATCTCTCGGCATTTGATTTTACCGACGAGCTGCCCGCCCTGAAGGTGATAGATGATGCTGACGCGGTAGAGGTTGTAGGGGTAAGGTTCAAGCGTACCGGAAAAGTATACTATTTTGCGCCGGGTGAGATACACGCACGCTGCGGGGACCATATTATAGTCGAGACCGCGCGCGGGCTCGAGTACGGCGAGGTCTGCATGGCGAACAAAAAAGTCGCTTCAAAGGACATCGTGCTCCCGCTCCGGCCGGTAATCCGGCTGGCTACCCCCGAGGACACCGAGCATCACGAACAGAACAAGGAAAAAGAAAAAGAGGCTTTTGATATCTGCCTTGAAAAAATCGCAAAGCACGGCCTTGACATGAAGCTGGTCGACGCGCAGTACACCTTCGACAATACCAAGCTGCTTTTTTATTTTACCGCGCCCGGTAGGGTTGATTTCAGGGAGCTTGTGAGGGACCTGGCCTCGGTCTTCCGCACGCGGATTGAACTGAGGCAGATCGGAATCCGTGACGAGGCGAAGCTGATAGGGGGTATCGGAGTCTGCGGCAGAAAACTCTGCTGCTCCAGCTTTTTGTCCGATTTCGTCCAGGTTTCCATCAGAATGGCAAAGGAGCAGAACCTTTCGCTCAACTCAAACAAGATTTCCGGGGTCTGCGGCAGGCTGATGTGCTGCCTGAGGTACGAGTATGATACCTATGTTGACGAAATCAAAAAGACTCCGCCGGTTGACTCGGTGGTCAGAACCGAGGACGGGGAGGGTGTTGTCACCGAAGTTAACCCGCTGGCAGGTACCGTGAAGGTGAGGTTATCGGACAAGTCCGACCTGCAGCCCAAATCATACAGCCGGGACAACATTACGGTGATAATCAGGCCGCAGAACACCGAAAAGAACGGCATCAACGGCGAGAACAGCGACATCGGAAATTACCTGAATGGAAATCCCGGAGAGCGGGATGTGTAGTTTTGGCCGCTGAACAGCAAAACCGCCCGCGCGCGGGCGGTTTTGTTTTGCCCGCCGGGCAGGCCGGCATAGCGGGCCGGCCCGCGGGCCCGGCGAATTTCATTC
>JBMNUI010000068.1:0-6838 GCA_050946195.1 Eubacteriales bacterium | reverse complement strand
GAATAGCCGAACGCAACACCAGCGGAAAGCCGGTAATACTCAATGACTTTGCCGACTCGTCGAATGCCGGGGCTGCCGGCGACAGCGCCGAGGTGATAAAGCGCATAATAGAGCTGAAGTCGGACATCAGGGCGCTGATGTATATAAACGACGCCGAGGTAGCAGACCTTTGCCACAAGCTTGGCGCCGGCAGTACAATCACCACCGACCTCGGCGCAAAAAAGAGCAAGAGCCTCTATACCCCGGCAAGAATAAACGGGGTTGTCAAGGCGGTATTTGACGGTATTATGAGCATGGGACACGACCATTGGGCCGACATGGGACCTTCGGCGGTAATTGAAGTGCGGAACACCATAATAATCGTCTGTCACGAACACCGCTACAACGGTAATCCCCGGCTCTATCGCTGCTTTGGCTACGACCCGGCTGATTTTGATCTGGTGGTAGTCAAGGCCTGCTCTTCGTTCCGGGCCTTTTATGCGCCAATAACCGACCTGATATACCCTGCTGCAACCAAAGGCTCGGCTTCCTCCGACCTTTTGTCCTTCAACTTCACGCGGGTGCCGCGCAGCTTTTATCCCTTCAGTGACTCTGAGTTCACCCCGGCTGTCAGCGCCTGGGGCAGGCAGAACTGAACGGTTTAACAAGAAAGGGTATAATGATGAAAATCAAAAACGAACTTCACTGGTACCGCGTCGAGCCTCAGGTTTACAGGACCTGGGTCATCTCGGAAGTAACCATAATCGCCAATGACCCAAGGTTTGATTTTACCGATGAGGCGCCCTACAAGGTGGAGGTGTGGTCGCTCACAAGACACGGCCACCTCGGCGTGTGCGAAAACCCGATATTTGTCAGCGCAAAGGACAAAAAACTCGTCTTCTGCTACAGATTCGATAAAGAAGAGGAATATTACATCAGGATTTTCAGGCACGACGAGACCCAGCGGCTTGTCCAGCTCTCGGTTTATGCCCTGGATGAGGATTTATACGCACGCCGGCCGCTTCGCGGCGACCTTCACGTACACAGCTGCCGCTCGGACGGAAAAGAAAGTCCGGCGGTGGTGGCCGCCAACTACCGGGCGGCGGGGTTTGACTTCATTTCCCTGACCGACCACCGGCGGTTTGCGCCGTCACTTGAGATGATCGAGGCTTTCAGCGATTGCAAGCTGGGAATGACCCTGCTTACCGGCGAGGAAATCCACTCGCCCGACAACTTCGTGCATGTTGTCAACGTAGGGAGCAGGTACAGTATCAATGACATTTACCTCAACGACCCGGATACATACAGAAGAGAAGTTGAGGAAATTCTAAAGACCATAAATACAGATTTTATTCCCGAAGCCTACAGGTTTGCTTATGCCGCTTGCATATGGGTGGTAAAAAAAGTCCGGGAGGCCGGCGGAATAGCGATTTTCCCCCACCCGCACTGGATGAAAAATGTTTACAATGTCCCGGATGAGCTGACCGAAGCCCTTTTGATGAACCGAGTGTTTGACGTTTTCGAGCTCATCGGAGGCTTCAACCTTCTTGACAACAACATCCAGATAGCTCTGTACAATGAGCTGCGCGCCCGGGGGCTTAGAATCCCCATCGTCGGCTCGAGCGATTCGCATACCACTCTCGGCAACCCGGAGGTTTTTGACGCGCGTTACACCGTCGTCTTCGCTAAGGATAACTCTCCCGAGTCCATAAAAGAAGCGATACTCAACGGCTGGTCGATAGCGTTTGAGGAATTTTATCCTTCAAATTATTATATGTTGCACGGCGAGTACCGGTTATGCTTGTACGGCAAGTTCCTCAGGGAGAACTACTTCCCTGTCACGGCGGCGCTCTGCGCTGAGGAAGGACTTTTGATGAGGCAGTATATCACAGGCGCGGAAGGCGCAAAAGAGCAGCTTGAGGCTCTTGCCGGACGCACCGAAAAATACTACAGGTTGATGTTTAAAAAATAACCATAGACAAAAACAGGAGTAACCTTATGAAACAAACCGATGTCTTAATTATCGGCGCGGGTGCTGTGGGCAGCGCCATTGCCTGGGAACTGGCAAAATACCGCCTTGATGTGACGGTAGTCGAGAAAAACGAAGATGTGGGCGGTGACATTTCAAGAGCCAACAGCGCAATTATACATACCGGTTATGACGCGGCGCCCGGAACGCTTGAGAGCCAGCTCGTTGTCGCCGCGAACCCGATGTATGACAAAATAGCCGCAGACCTCGATATCCCCTTCAAGTGTACAGGTGCAATTCTGCCGGCATTTACAGACGAGCAGTTTGAAAAGCTGCCGGCTCTGAAGCACAAAGCAATGTTAAACCGGGTCTATGATATCGAGTACCTCACCGCAAAAGAGCTTCTCGAGCTTGAGCCGGCGCTAAATCCCGAGGTGAAAGGCGGACTGCTCATACCCCGCGAAAGTATAATCGACCCCTTCATTCTTGTCATTGCACTGGCTGAAAATGCCGCCGACAACGGAGTGCATTTCCTGCTTGGCACAAAGGTGACCGGAATCATCGTAAGCGAGGGAGCCGTTAGAGCAGTTAAGACCGACAAGGGGGAGGAAATCCGGGCAAAATATGTAATAAACGCAGCCGGGCTCTATTGTGACGAGATCGCCTCATATGTCGGGAAAAACAAATATTATGTCACCCCGCGCAAGGGACAATTCTATATCCTTGACAAGAAAACCTCCTGCAAGGTGAACAGAATAGTGCTCCCGATACCCACAAAAACCACAAAGGGCAAGCTCATCTGCCCGACAATACACGGCAACATACTCGTCGGCCCCACCGCCGAGGATCTGCTCGACAAGACCGACAAGCGCACCACCGCCGAAGGGCTTGCCAGCATCGCCGAAGATGTCAGAAAGATGGTCCCTGGTGTAGTCCTTCGGGATACAATAACCCAGTATTCCGGCCTGCGGGCACAGCGCAACCCCGAAGGGCTGAACATCGAAATGTACGATGACCTCGCCGGTTATGTCGACATCTCGGGAGTGCGGTCAACAGGTCTTACCGGCTCGGTGGCCATTGCAAAATATGTGGCCGATATGCTGATTGAGTCGGGCATGAAGGCCGAATTCAAGACAAACCACAACCCGCGCCGCCGCGGCATTCCCTGCTTTGCCGAGATGAGCGACGAGGAGCGCGCCGAGCTGATTGCCCGCGACAAGCGCTACGGAAATATTATATGCCGCTGCGAGACAGTGACCGAAGGCCAGATCTGCGACGCGATTCACCGCACTCTTGGAGCCAGGTCGCTCGACGCCGTAAAACGGCGGGTGCGCGCCGGCATGGGACGCTGCCAGGGCGGTTTCTGCACCCCGAAGGTAATTGAAATCATCGCCCGGGAGCTCGGCATTCCGGTTGAAGAAGTCCGGAAAAGCGAACCGGGGTCCGAGCTGGTAATCGGAAATTTCAGATAAAGAAAGGCTTGCACAGACATGGAAGAAAAAATTTATGATGTTGTAATTGTCGGAGGCGGCCCTGCCGGGCTTGCCGCAGCAATCGGCGCAAAAGAGGCCGGCGCCGGAGATATTATTATAATCGAACGCGACAGCAGCCTCGGGGGAATACTCGAGCAGTGCATACATCCCGGATTTGGCCTGAAATATTTCGGCGAGGAACTGACCGGCCCCGAGTATGCCAGAAGATTCATCCAAAAAGCCAAGGAATGCGGCGTTGAATATAAGCTCGGGACAATGGTGCTCTCAATCGGAGAACACAGCGTCACCGGCATAAACCCGACAGACGGGGTAATAACCATCCGGGGCAGGAGCATAGTGCTTGCCATGGGCTGCCGGGAGAGAACCCGCGGTGCCCTGATGACGCCGGGTACCCGCCCGGCCGGGATATATACGGCAGGCGCGGCGCAGCGGCTGATAAACCGCCAGAATATAATGGTTGGCAAGCGGATTGTCCTTTTGGGCTCGGGCGACATCGGAATGATTATGGCACGTCGCCTGACGCTTGAGGGCGCCGAGGTGCTGGCGGTTGTCGAGATAATGAATTACACCACCGGCCTGATAAGAAACCGGGTACAGTGCCTTGAGGACTTCGGCATACCTCTTTTGCTTAGCCACACGGTGGTTGAAATTAAGGGAAACAACCGCGTCGAAGGTGTGGTTGTTGCCGAGGTTGACCCGGCAACCAGAAAACCCATACCCGGGACCGAAAAGCTGTATGAATGCGACACCCTCCTTATCTCCTGCGGCCTGATTCCCGAAAACGAGCTGACAAGAGAGTTCGGTATAAAACTCCACCCCGTCACCGGCGGGCCAGAGGTCAACCAGTTCATGCAGACCGAGGTCGAATACATATTCGCCTGCGGCAATGTAGTCCATGTAAACGACCTGGTCGACAACGTGACCGAGGAAAGCCTTACGGCCGGCCGCAGCGCCGCCCGGTATGCAAGGGGCGAGCTGAAAAAGCCCGAGCAGGAAATCAGAGTCACACCCGGCAACAATGTCAGGTATGTCTGCCCGCAAAGGTTGTATCCGGATGCTCCGGCGACCCTCTTTTTCAGGGTCATCGAGCCGGCAAAGAAGGTAACACTGAGTGTGCTTGTCGACAGCAACCCGGTCATATCAAAGAAACTGGCGACCGTCAATCCCGGAGAAATGCAGCGTGTCGACCTTTCCGCCGAAGCTTTGAGCGGGGTCTCGACTGTTCTGGTCGAGGTTCGCTGAGAAAGAAGGTGTAAAAATGGAGACAAAGAAGATTATATGCATCGTCTGCCCGCAGGGCTGTGAAATCACGGTTTGTGGGGATAAAAGCAGCCGTACTGTCGAGAGCATCAAGGGGTTTGGCTGCAAGCGCGGCAAGACCTATGCCGAAAATGAGTTTTTTGCCCCGGTGAGGATCCTGACATCCTCGGTCAAAACCACAAACAAGCAGGTTCCGCTGGTAGCAGTGAGAACCTCAAAACCTATCCCGAAAGAGCTGCTTTTTGCCGGAATGGAGGAAATAAAAAGATTAGTTGTAGACAAGGTCAACTCGGGTGATGTAATCGTGCCCAATTTTCTCGGGACGGGAGCCGACCTGATAGCCTCGGGAAGCGTTGAATGACACAAACCACATAAGATAAAATTAGCGGCGCCATACCCAAAGGTTGTCAAATATCAAACAATTTTCGCTAAAAATAATTAATATTTTTTGTTGACTTGTTGCGATAATTATGGTATTATTAATTATCGGCAACCAGCTTCCGGCGTAACAGCCGGGTTACCGCAGGCTTTGGGGATAAACGCGAAGAACTACAAAATACAACAACTCGGAAAAAACACAGACCGCACGCCCCTCATGATACATATGTCCGGGTGCCTTGCCCGGCTAAAAAGATAAAGGAGATGTATTGTGAAATTTTCATGTGTTATACGGCCTGTTGCACTTTTGTTGGTGCTGCTTGTTTTGTTTTCGGCAATCGCTTGTACTAAGGACCAAGACCAAGAGTCCGACACGACCACCCCTGGAATCGACAATGGGACTACAACCGCCCCCGAAACCGATGAGCCCGCACCCGACCTCCCCGAAGTCAAATTTTCGGGCAAAAAGATAACCTTTCTTGAGCGGGAAATTGAGCCCGGAAACAACATCGACGTTTATTTCTACGAAATATACGGGGAAAATTCGGGTGAAACAATGAGCAACGCGACATATGAACGCACCCTGCTGGTCAGCGAAAAATACGACATCGAAATCGAATCGGTCCGTATGCTCAACAATTCAATCTACCAGAGTTTCATAAACACCTATAATGCCGGCGAGCATCTCTACGACGTGCTGCACGCAAACGGCGGCAACACTTTGTCTCTGGCGATAAACGGTTATCTGCTTGACATGAACACCGTTCCATACGTCAACTACGATGCCCCGTGGTGGATGGGCATGGTGATGGATGCAACCTCAATTTCAAATGTAAACGCCTTTGCCATAGGTTACACCAATGTACATTCATTTATGGCCGTCACGGCGGTTTACTTCAACAAAGGTCTTGTCGAAGACCTGACGCTTGAAAGCCCGTATCAGCTTGTCAAAGACGGGAAATGGACGATTGACACAATGTATAAATATTGCGCCACGGCGGTGAGCGACCTCAACGGCGACGGGGTCATGAATGCCGACGACAGATACGGCATTATCTTTAATCCCTATGTATGGGCGCCCTTCTTCTACGGCTCGAGCCTGCGCGTTATTGAAAAAGACACCGACGACATTCCCTACATAAACTTCAATGATGAAACTGTCTTCAACACGCTTGCCAAGGTGATTGATTTCCTGGCAGATTATGAGGTTCATGCCTGCACCTCATGGATGCAACTCGGCGAGCAGGAAACAGCATTTCTCAACGGACACAGTATGTTTTACGTACAGCTGATGTATACCGTTATGAAGCTCAGAGCCGGAGACCTTGATTTCGGAATCCTTCCGATACCGAAGTTGGAGGAGTCCCAGGAGAAGTACTATTCCAGCATACACAACAAGTCCTCTTTCACCTCAATACCAAAAGACAATCAGGACCTTGAGATGACCGGCATCATACTCGAGGACATGGCATACTACTCATATAAAATCGTCCGCCCGGCATTTTTCGATATCCTGCTCGACGGCAAGGTGGCGCGCGACGAGGAATCCTGGGATATGCTGGATATTGTGTTTGAAAATATGTATCTCTGCCTGCTGCGGCCCATGACCGATATCGGACTGACTACCGATAACACGGTGCGGAACTTTATTATCAACAAGACCGGTTCGGGCGCAATGAAATCGACCTTTAAAATGTCAATGACTGTCTGGGAGAAGAAGCTTGAAGGCATCGCAGATTCATTTATGAAAAGCATGGGG
>JBMNUI010000067.1:0-6964 GCA_050946195.1 Eubacteriales bacterium | reverse complement strand
CGGCGAGCCGCCCCACAGAGAAAAGCCGATGACCGCCGGCAGGGTACCGAAGGCCAGAAAGTCGGCCAGCGAGTCAATCTGTATACCATAGCGCTTCGCTTCGGGGGAGCGGGTTTTGTGTGTGCGGGCGATTTTTCCGTCGAACATGTCGATAAGGCCGCAAAAAAGAAGGCAGAACACCGCCGCCGTCGGCATTCCTTCAAAGGCCAGCCAGAGACCGGAAACAGCCAGGGCGGCCGACAAATAAGTCGCGATGACGGTATAATTAAAAAAACCTAACATAGTCACTCCAAAATGATTTTTTGCAGCAAGGCGCAAAAAAGGTCGAAGCCCGGCGATAATCGGCGGTATGTGCCAAACCAACTATAGTTAACCAGAAAACCAAGTATTGACAAAGCGGCTTTGTTTACTTATAATTATACTATGCCATGTCGAAAAAATCAATGCCATGATATATAAAAAAACCGGTTGCCTGCACGGTCGGGATATTATCCGGCAAAAGACGCATGTTGCCGGTTGTATTATTCGATGAAAGGCTTGAAATACCATTATGAAATTGTTTATTCGGGTGTCCGGGCTTGCCGCGCTGGCGGCGGCAGCCCTTATGTTTTTGGCCGGTTGTTCGTTTATTTTGCATGGAGGAGAGGCTGAAAAAACAATAAATACGGAGGGGGAAATGACAAGCGATAAAACAAAAATAACCGGCACAACCAACGCAGAAACAACGCCGGCAGGCGGGGAGCAGCCGGTTGGTGACGGCTATACTCCGGTCAATTACGAGGATTTCAAGGCCATGTGGCTCTCGCAATTTGACATGCAGAATATTTATATCAGCGGGGGGCGGCAGAGGGACGAGGCAGGTTTTAAAACCTGCGCTAAGCAAATTGTAAAGAACATCAAGAACGCCGGTTTTAACACTGTTATAGTGCAGGTGAGACCCTACGCCGACAGCATGTATCCTTCGGAATACTACCCGATGAGCAGCATGGCGGTCGGCAGCTACGGCCGGGAGGCCGATTACGACCCCTTTGCGATAATTCTTGAGGCGGCGCACGCCGAGGGGCTCTCGGTCCAGGCATGGATTAACCCGATGAGGGCGATGCTCGACGGCGAGATAAGCTCGGTCGAAAAGAAGTACCTTATCAGGCAGTGGTATGATGATTCGGCGACAAGAGGTAAATATATAGTCAACGTGTCGGGGCGCTGGTATCTGAATCCGGCGTACGAGGAGGTGAGGCAGCTCATTATCAACGGCGCCCGCGAGATACTTGAAAAATACGAGGTAGACGGGCTGCACATGGACGATTACTTTTACCCGACCGGCATCGATACCTCATTCGATTCGGCGGCATATGCCGATTATAAGAAATCGGGCGGCCGGGCGTCGCTTGCCGACTGGCGTCGCGAGCAGCTAAATAAACTGGTCTCAGGGCTCTGGTCGGCAGTAAAGGAGCATAATGAGGATTTGCTCTTCGGCATCAGCCCTGCCGGGACTTTTACGAAAGTTTACGAGAACATGTATGCCGACATATACGAGTGGTGCGGCAAGCCGGGGTATATCGACTACATCTGCCCGCAGGCATATTTTGGTTTTGAGCATGAAACCTACGATTATATAAAGGTGGTGACAACCTATCAGAGCATGATAAAGACCGATAAGGTAAAGCTCATCATCGGCCTGTCGTTCGGCAAGGCGAAGGCAGGCTACAGCGGCGGCGAGGACCAGTGGGCGGGGACCGGGCGTCGCGAATGGATTGAGAACCGCGATATACTCGTGCGCGAGCTCGAGTACACGAAAAAGCTTACAAAGTGTACGGGTGTTGCGGTGTTTTGCTATCAGTATTTTCACGAACCGGTGACCGGGGCCGATGTAAAGGAAACCGCCGACGAGCGCTCGCTTTTTGTGCCGTTGCTCAAAACAATAACATGGAAGGATTAATTGGTGATCACGATTGAACAAGTATTTGCGAATTGTTGCCCTGATATTTGCCCTTGTGATGCTGCTTTGCGCCTGCAAGCCGGGCAGCGGAAGCGGTACCGACAGTACGTCCGACACGACCGAGGGCGGAACTGTCATTGAATCGAGCGGCGAGACTCAAGACACCACAACCGCCGGGGAAACCGAGCCGCAGACAGAGACAGAACCTGAAACAGAACCGCCGGCCGAGACAACGACCGACGTAAACAATCCGCCCGAGGACGAGCCGGAACCGTCGGCTTACATCTCGGCAGATAAAGAGAACACCGTTACTCTGAAACACATCATGAATATTAACTCTATCGGCAACCACAATGTGCTTCAGGGAGCCTGCACCGACGGAAAATATGCCTATGTGATACTTGAAAACCAGAAGGTTGACCCGCATCTCTGCATTATACGCAAGATTGAGCTTGAGACATGGAAGGTCGTGGCCGACAGTCAGCCGCTTGCCATAGACCACGGCAACGACATCTGCTATAACTCAAAGACCGGGATGCTTGTCGTATCCCATAACGCGCCCGACCGGACCAAGGTTTCCTTTATAAATCCCGATACCCTTGAGGTTACCGAGACCATAAAGATAGACTACGAGATTTATTCGATAACCTACAACCCAAAACTTGACAGGTACGCGCTGGGGATAAGCCACGGGTATAACTTCGTCATTGTCGACAGCAACTTCAAATACGTCGGAAAGAAGATTATTGCCGGGAAAAACACCGGATTTACCAAGCAGGGAATGGACAGCGACAGCAAATACATTTACTTCGTGCAAAGCTGGGAAAACTGCATTGTCGTATACGACTGGGAAGGCAACCACATCAAGACCATAAATTTCGAGGATAAAATCAAACACGAGAGCGAGGCCATTTTCCATTTCGGCGAGTCGTTTTACATCACCTTCAACGTCGACTACAAAACCTACGGCGCCCTGTACAAAGTGGATATCAGATAACTAAATCCGGCGGCGGAATGACAATTCCGCCGCCGGATTTCTGCTGGAACTCACGCGGGGCGCTCTCCCACAAAAACTTCAGTACCCAATCGCAAAAAAAGCAGCGCGGGCACCATGTCCCGCGCCTTTTAGTTATTAAACATAGGAACGGAGTGTGTCTACATTTTATTGTTTTCACTCAGGTTGTGCTTATTGAACGGTTTTTGCATCAAAAAGCAGAAGGCGGCGCCGAGCAGGGAAATCAGAATCCATGTAACCACAGTTCCGGTCCAGCCTATTCTTCTGGACAGGGCGGCAAAGCCGTATATTGAGAGCGCACTGCCCACATATGTGAAAAAGTTGATAAAGCCTGAAATGGTTGAAATTCTGCCGTATTTGGCGAACCGCTCCGGAAGGATGCAGACGAGTATCAGGTTGATGCCATGCATGCATCCCGCGATAATTGCAAAGCAGACCACCGTGATTACCGGGAACTTTGCGGTTTTTGATACAATCGACAATATAACCGAGGCGACCGCCGCAACACCGAAAAACAGCCCGGAACTGAGCGATATATTTTGTATCTTATTGTAAGCCATCGAGGCCGCCTGGTGGCAAAGGATGGCGAAAATCGGGAGAATGACCCCAGTCAGAATCGAGGCCGACCTGCCAAAGTCGAAGGTCTCGGATATGTAGGACGGCATCCAGGTGTCAACCCCGTCCCGTAGCATGCCGAGAGCCGTTGTTGCGCAGATTACGGCAGCAAACAGCCCGGCGTAATCTCTAAAAAGCGGCAGAAGGCTGTCTTTTACCTTATTTGTGTTGTCTTCCATGGGGGCTGCATCTTCAGCCGCAGGTTCGGCGGTGCTCTTGAACTTCTTTTCAGCGGCGGCAAGTCCCGGCAGCACGGCAGCCGCGCTCACCGCGCCGATTATTGCCGAAAAGACAAAGACATATTGCCACCTTGAAATTTCGATAATCAGCGGTGACACAAGATACATCACGACAGTGCCGAGGGAGCTTGCCCAGGACACGCGTACTATGGCTTTTACATAATAGCTTCCTTTCAGGTGTGTACTCAGTACCCTGACAATCGGGGGCCACATCATTGACTGCCCGAAGCCGTTAATGCACCATATGACAAGCATATACACCGTATTGGTGTGCAGCGGCAGCAGAAGATTCATCACAACCGAGATGAGCAGCCCTGAGAAGATCATATACCTCGGCTTTATCCTGTCACCGATCCAACCGCAGACAAGCTGGCCGAGCCCGTAGGTAATAAACAGTCCGGTGAGGGCAAGCGAGGCGCCCTCACGGTCAATGCCCGAGGCTGACTCGATTGCCGAGATTATCACCTTATAATTAATCCTTGTTACATAGCTTGCAAAGTAAGCAAACGAGCAGAGCAGCATGACCGAGCGGGCGGGGCCGCCCCACGTAGATTTTGTTTTTGTCGGTAAATTCAAAACAACTCCTGGTTTATCCGGCTTTTCGCCTGCTTTATATATGCAAAAGACATACCCTCTGAATGTTACACCTATTGTAGGTTTTTGTCAAGTGTAAAAAGCCATTTTACCGGCGGAGCAGAGAGGGCTTTGGAATGCTACTTTAACGGCTGCTGTTGACAAAAAACAATAATAGAATTGACAAAAATCACGAGAAGTTTTTAGTAAAAATTGTTGAAACATTTAAAAAAAGGTTGATAAATGTATTGTTGCATGGTATAATCAGAACCAACATTTATTTTACAAAGGAGTTTTTATGTAAATTTAATGGCAATAATGCGGCAGATGACTTTTGTCGACGGCGGCTGAAAACGCGCGCCGAAGATAAAATTATACAAATGTGTTTTATTGTACTGCGGGCAGGAGTAGACTTTGAGTATGAGGAAAGACAACGGCACCGATAAAAAACACTCGGCTGCTGGTCGGAGTTTAAATAAAATACGCATAAGTTCGGTAATCTTTGTTTTGATCGTGGCGTTGCTCGGCGTCTTTTACCTTTACTTGGAATGGGAAAGATATGAGAACATCGCAGCATCCGAGGCGTTAACGCTGGCAAATTCGCTGCAGGCGCTTTTGCATACAGAGCACATAACAGAGCTTACAGGAAGCCCCGCGGACCTGAATAAGCCGGAGTATAATCTGGCCAAAGAAGATCATGCGGCTGGTTAAAAACAACAGCATAATACAATCTGCCTATCTTCTGAACGAGTCGGGCGAGAACATTGTGTTTTTGGTTGACTCCGAGCCGCCCGGTGCTCCGGATTTTTCGCCGCCGGGGGAAACATATGATACAGCAGCCCAAAATTATTGGGAACTATTGACGTCGGGCGAAGCCATGATTGTATCTCAGATGACCGAAGGTCCGGAGAGCATTATAAGCGTGTTCGTGCCGCTGAAGAAATATAACGGGGACAGCAGTGTAGTCGCGGTGCTGGGGATTGACTACCGGACTTCAGACTGGCTCAAAGTCATATGGAAGAACCTGCTGCCCGAAATTGTAATAGTGACATGTGTTTTAATGCTCTGCGTGTCGCTTGTAAAAATGCTGGAGCATCGTTTTCTCTACAAAGAGCTAAACCGGCGGCTGATGCATAACGAGGCTTTCTACCGGAGCATATTTGAGCAGGCACCTGTGGGGATTGCGATTGTCAATGACAAAACCTTTGTAGGGGAGTCAGCTTACGGACGGACGGTCATGAACCGCGCCTTTGAGAATATTCTCGGACGCACAAAGGAAGAGCTGGTCGGCGTCAGATGGCCGGATATCACGCATTCTGAGGACCTCGAAGTCGATTTGAAGAAATTCAATCAGTTCAAGGCGGGTATTATCAGCGATTATTCGATGGAAAAGCGTTTCATCAGGCCGGACGGTTCAAGCGTTTGGACTAAAATGAGGGTGGGGCGACTTGCAGGTGGCGATTCCGATTCATTGCATCTCTGTCTGCTTGAGGACATATCCGAGAGCAAGGCGATATCCGATAACCTGAAGGAGAGCGAACGCAGTAAAACCGTTTTGATTTCAAACCTTCCCGGCATGGCGTACAGGTGTGATTTCGACCCGTCATGGACTATGCACTTTATATCTGAGGGTTGCTATAATCTTACCGGCTACCGGCCTGAAAGCCTTATTTGCAATAAGGATGTGGCCTTCAACGACATTATCTCCCCCGAGTATCGCGAGAGCCTCAGGAATGAATGGAAGCGTGCCGTTGAGGGCAAGTTACCGTTCAAATATGAATATGAAATCACAACCGCCGACGGCAAGCGCAAATGGGTGCTTGAGATGGGGCAGGGGGTGTACGACGAGCAGGGAAATGTTGTTGCGCTCGAGGGCATAATCCTTGACATTTCAGACAGAAAAGAGATGGAGGACAAGCTCCGGCACTACAACGAGCATGACAGCCTGACCGGGCTGTTGCGGCGACATTGCCTTATTGAGCAGCTTGAGAGGGGCAATACAAAAAAGCGGGCGCTTGTCGGGGTAAACCTCAGCACCGTGCATTCGCTAAACGCTACATACGGATTTCAGTACACGCAGGACCTGATAAAAAGAATTGCCGGCCTGCTCAAGCAGGAATGCAACAAAAACCGCGTATTATTTAAAATATACGAGGCGCAGTTTGCCTATCTGATTACCGACTACAAAGATATTGAAGAGATAAGCAATTTCTGCCGAGCCGTAGCCCAAAGACTTGAGACGGTACTGGCACTTGAGAGGATCGGGGGAGGCATTGGTGTCCTCGAAGTGCCGCAGTACAGCCGGGTTGACGCCAATGAGCTTATCAAAAAGCTCATGGTTGTGAGCGAGAGGGCTATAGGCCCCGGCAGCTACAACTACAACATCGGTATCCTCTTTTACGACAAGCAGACCGAACAGCAGATAAGCCGCGAGGAGGAAATCAGGCAGACGCTGCTCAAAATTGCCGAAACAGATGAGAACAGCGAGCTTTACCTTCATTATCAGCCAATATACGACCTGAAATCCATGAAGATTACCGGCTTTGAGGCGCTTGCCAGAATGAAGACCGAGAAACTTGGCAT
>JBMNUI010000066.1:0-7490 GCA_050946195.1 Eubacteriales bacterium | reverse complement strand
CCGGTGCTCTCAAAGGAGGAAATAATATGGTAGACACAAAGATAACGCTCTGCGGAATTGATCTCGACAACCCGGTAATCCCGGCCTCGGGCACCTTCGGCTACGGGCACGAGTTTGCAGAGCTGTATGACATAAACATTCTCGGCACGTTCTCGTTTAAGGGGACCACTCAAGACCCCCGGTTCGGCAACCCCACACCGCGTGTCGCCGAGGTCTCGGGCGGGATGCTCAACTCGGTAGGGCTGCAAAACCCGGGTGTTCGGGCGGTAATCGAGGAGGAGCTGCCCCGGCTTGCGCGGGTTTTCAAAAAACCGGTGATGGCGAACATCAGCGGATTCTCACCCGAGGAATACGAGAGTGTCGCCGCCGAGCTCTCGGAATGTAAGCAAATAGGCTGGATTGAGGTAAATATAAGCTGCCCCAATGTCCACGGCGGCGGGATTGCCTTCGGCACCGACCCGGCTCTGGCTGCCGAGGTGGTGCGCCGGGTGAGGCGGGTTACCAATAAGCCGCTTATCATAAAGCTCTCGCCGAATGTCACCGACATCTGCGAGATTGCTATGCGCTGCGAGGCCGAGGGGGCCGACGCCCTGAGCCTTATCAACACGCTTGTCGGCATGCAGATTGACCTGAAAACCAAAAAACCGGTGCTGGCGAATGTTGTCGGAGGGTATTCGGGCCCGGGAATATTTCCCGTCGCGCTGAGGATGGTATATCAGGTGTACAAAAGCGTGGGCATCCCGATTGTCGGCATGGGGGGCGTGTCGAGCGCCGAGGATGTGCTCAAGATGATGGCGGCGGGGGCGACGGCGGTGCAGGTCGGCTCGGCAAATCTTGTCAACCCCTACGTCTGCCGCGACATTATCGCTGAGTTGCCGCGGGTCATGGAAAAGTACGGGGTAAGTTCGCTGCGCGAACTTACCGGCGCGGCACATAGATAAGGACAGGAAGGTAAAAAACAATGGGAAAAGACGTAATCATTGCATGTGATTTTCCGGGTGTGCGCGAGTGCCTTGACTTTCTTGAGAAATTCAATGACCGCCGGCCTTATATTAAAATCGGCATGGAGCTTTACTATGCCACCGGGCCCGACCTTGTGCGCGAGCTGAAGTCAAGGGGGTACAGGATTTTTCTTGACTTAAAACTCCATGACATTCCGAACACGGTCAGGCGTGCTTCGGCGGTGCTCGGACGGCTGGGTGTGGATATGCTGAATGTCCATGCCGCCGGGGGCTCGGCGATGATGGCCGCTGCTGTCGAGGGGATTGCTCAGAGCGATTCGAGCACAAAACTTATCGCCGTGACCCAGCTCACCTCAATTTCGCCCGAAGTGCTCAAAGGAGAGCTGCTCATTGACAAGCCGCTCGACATGGTGGTGCAGCAATACGCAAAAAACGCAAAGGCAGCCGGACTTGCCGGGGTGGTCTGCTCGCCGCTTGAGGCCGGGGTGGTTCACGCAACCTGCGGCAGTGATTTTTTGACTATCACCCCCGGGGTAAGATTTGCCGGAGGAGAAGCCGGCGACCAGAGGCGGGTTACAACGCCGGCTATGGCGCGCGAGCTCGGCTCGGACTATATTGTCGTCGGCAGGCCGATAACCTGCGCTGCCGACCCGGTCGCGGCATATGACCGGTGTGTCAGAGAATTTATAGGTTAAAGCCGGCGGGATTACCCCGCCTGCAGATAAAAATTTACATTTGCCGAGGAGAAATGTAAAATGGACCACAAAATCGAGACCGCAAAGCAACTGCTGCGCATCGGGGCCGTATTCTTCCGCCCCGGGCAGCCCTTTATCTGGACCAGCGGCATAAAAAGCCCGGTTTACTGCGACAACCGGCTCACGCTGAGCGACGTCGGGGCGCGAGGTGTTGTCGAGAACGGGCTTGCCGAAGCGATTAAAACCTACTACCCTGAGGCCGAAGTGCTCATGGGTACCAGCACCGCCGGCATTCCGCATGCCGCCATTGTCGGGTATATGCTCGGTCTTCCGATGGGATATGTCCGCGCCAGCGCCAAGGAGCACGGCCGCGGATGCCGGATCGAAGGCAGGCTCATCCCCGGCCAGAAAGCCGTCATTGTCGAGGACTTAATTTCGACCGGCGGCAGTGTAATCGAGGTCGCAGAAGTGCTGCGCGAGGCCGGCGCGGATGTTCTCGGAGTCGTGAGCATCTTCACGTACAACATGAAAAAAAGCGCCGAGCGGCTCTCGGCGGCAGCACTCATATACCACAGCCTGACCGATTTCGACACGGTGGTTTCTGTCGCCGCTGAGCAGGGGTACATAGACGAGAAGGATATTGCCCGGCTTTTGGCCTTCCGCGACAATCCGGCTGACGAGAGCTGGATAAAATTATAAAAGGCGGGTTGCACCATGAAAGATATCATCAATATCCTTGACCTGACAACCGGGGAGATAGACACCCTGATTGATATGGCCGAGGATATCAGGACTTATCCCGAGAGGTATTCCGAAACCTGCCGCGGGAAAACACTTGCCACCCTGTTCTTCGAGCCCTCCACCCGCACCCGCCTTTCCTTCGAGGCGGCAATGTACGGGCTTGGCGGGAACTGTCTCGGATTCTCCCAGGAAAACACCAGCTCGATTGCCAAAGGCGAGAGCATTGCCGACACCGCCAGAATTGTCAGCATTTATTCGGATATCATTGTCATGCGGCATTATGCCGAAGGCGCGCCCCACGCCGCCGGGCTGTATGCGACCGTTCCGGTCATCAATGCCGGGGACGGCGGCCACAACCACCCGACCCAGACCCTGACCGACCTGTGCACCATCAAAAGGGAGTTCGGAAGGCTCCACAGCTTGACAATCGGAATTTGCGGCGACCTCAAATACGGCCGCACGACCCACTCGCTCATTGCCGCAATGACAAGGTACGACAATGTAAGGCTGGTGCTGATCTCCCCGCCCTCGCTCTCGCTCCCTGACTATATAAAATGCACGCCCCCCGCCGGCAAGAACGTCACGTTTATTGAAACCGATTCGCTTGACGAATACATGGGCGAGCTTGACATACTATATATGACCCGTATTCAGAAGGAGCGCTTTGACGAGAGCGAGCGGCAGAACAGCCCCGAAAACTACATCCTGACTCCCGAAAAGCTGAAGCGGGCCAAAAAGGAAATGTGTATCCTACATCCCCTGCCGCGGGTTGACGAAATATCGGTGGAGGTCGACGCCGACCCGAGAGCAAAGTATTTTGAACAGGCCGAGCATGGCAAGTATATCAGAATGGCGCTGATTCTGAGCCTGCTCTCCGACACAAAGCCCAAAAAGCCCCCGGCCTGCGAGTGCGCGGGCGACAAAAAATGCCGGAATAAAAAATGTATTTCTTCAATCGAGTGCAGGCTGCCTCAGCGACTCTACCGCGCACCTGACGACACCCTGCGCTGCTGCTACTGCGACACTGAGATTGCATAGAAATGCACGGCTCGCGCGCTGCTGCCACTAGCTCTTTTTATTATTGTTTTGGATTAAAAAAAACGCCGTATTTGTATTATAATATTCAAAGCGAGCGGAACACAAAGCCTGCGGGCGCTCACCCGTAAATATAACGTATCACATAGGGAACGGTCAACATGCCCGTGCATCCACTGGCAGCAGCCCTGACCGCGGCTTCAGCATCCTGTTCCCCGCGGCGCCAGAGTGCGTCGGCAAGTATGGTCCGGGCGTTGTACTCGACCGACAGGCCAAGTTTCTCTGCCGCTTTGGTTATTTCGGCGCAGATGGAGTCTATTTCGTTGAACTCCCCGCGCCTCACCTCCTCATCATCTGCCAGAAACCGGCTGACAAACCCCGCGACCTCGCGCCCGTCGGGATAAACAAACCGCCAGGCCGGGTGCCCGGCATTGATTGTAAATCCCCCGAAAAGCCTTGAACCGTCGGGATAGTAGTACACTCCTCTGCCGGTCTGGGACGCGCCGTCTATCATGCCGGAGTAGCGCCTGCCGTCGCCGAAATCAATTGTCCCGCGGCCGCGCGGCAGGCCGTCGGGTCCGGTCTCGCCGATATAGATTTCTTTTTTGTCGTTTTTTTCATCCATAATAAACACCACCAAAAAAGGAGTAACTCATGTCGACAATCACCATCGTAGGAGCCGGAATGATGGGCTCCGCCATGTCGGTCCCCGCAAGGGCCAACGGCCATACCATCCGCCTTGTAGGCACCCCGCTCGACCGCGAAATAATCGAGCACGCCAAAGCCACCGGCAACCACCTGACGCTGCGGCGCAGGCTGCCCGACGGCATCAGCTATTACCAAATCGAGGAACTTGACGAGGCACTGGCCGGCGCCGACCTGCTTATCTGCGGGGTCTCAAGCTTCGGTCTCGACTGGTTCATACAAAATATAATCCCGAAAATTCCCGAATCGCTCCCGGTCCTCTCGGTTACCAAGGGAATGATGAATACCGGAGCGGGCGGGCTCATATCATATCCTGAGGTGTTTGAAGCGTCGACCGAAAAGAAAATTTCGTTCAACGCCATAGGCGGCCCCTGCACCAGCTATGAGCTGGCAGACCGCGACCCGACCGAAGTCACCTTCTGCGGGCGGGATATCACCACCCTGCGCTGGATAAAATCGCTCTTTGAGACCGACTTCTATCACATCAGCCTGTCAACCGACGTCCGCGGGGTCGAGTGCGCAGTTGCGATGAAAAACGCCTATGCTCTGGGCGTCTGCCTTGCCATTGGCCTTTCATACCGCCGCGAGGGGCGTGAATTTGAACATTACAACTCCCAGGCCGCGCTTTTCGGCCAGGCTGTGCATGAGATGTCAAAGCTACTTGAATTCTGCGGCGGGCGTCCCGACAACATAATGCTTGGCGCCGGCGACCTTTACGTCACGGTATTCGGCGGACGCACGCGCAAAATCGGAATTCTTCTCGGCAGCGGCATGTCTTTTGACGAGGCCATGAAAAAGCTGGCCGGCGTCACGCTTGAGTCGGTGGTCATCGCCGGCAGAACCGCCACGGCGGTCCATGAGCTGATTGCCGCAGGTAAGGTGGCTGAGTCGGATTTCCCCCTACTTCTCCATGTCGACGCAATAATCCGGAAAGGTGAGCCGGTAAACATCCCCTGGAGGGCCTTTGAAAGAGAGACCATAATCTGACTCTGCAAGGAGTACCTAAGATGAGGCTACTAAAGGAAGCACGCAACTCCCTGCTTCTCTGCCGGAACAAATGGCGCGACCGGAAGACCCATGTTTATCACAGGTGCCCCTGGTGCCGCGCCATGCTCCGGCTCCCAAAGCGCCCCGGCTTTCATGGCATCACCTGCCCGCGCTGCGGACAGCATTTTGACATGACTGTCAAATAAGCCGGCTGCTGCAGCCGAGCCCTGCTTGCACAGGTTGTGCGTCATCGGTATCCGCATTAAAACAGTATCACAATTTTGAAGATTCCTGCATTTAATACTAACATATTTTTGAGATTATTGCAAGCAATTGCAGCGCGGGTCGACGTACCCGCGCTGCTTTATCAACAATTTGTTTGAAAGTTTTTGAGGATTCTCAAGGAACTTTTCAAAAAGTTCCTTAAGCGGGGCGCGGGGCAGCGCCCCGCAAACGTCCTTGCGCGGGGGCCGGGGGCGGTGCCCCCGCAAAAACATCACAGATCCCGGCGGATTTCATCGACCAGCAGGCTGATTGCTTCGGTCATATCCTTTGCGCCAAAGGTGCAGCCCGCGGCTTTATTGTGCCCGCCCCCGCCGAATCTGGCGCAGATTGCCGAGACATCCACCTCGCAGTTTGAGCGCAGGGAGGCTCTGTATATGTTGTCTGGTCCCGGCTGTTTGACCGAAACCGCGACCTTCACGCCCTCGACCGAGCGGGCGACGTCAATCAGGATATCAAGATGCTCATCGGAGACTCCGAGCGAGGTTTTCTGCCCGTAATCAAGCGAGGTAACCGAGATTTCGCCGTCGTTGAAGTATTGAATGCTCTCAAGCGCCGCACGGGTGATTTTCAGCTCTTCCTGGGTTTTGGAGTCAAAGAGCCGGTAGTTTACGTCGGCGCAATCAAAGCTGCCGGCACTCATCAGATCTGCTGCCCGCATATGCGTCGCCGGCGTGGTGTTGGAATATCTAAAACAGCCGGTATCGGAGGCGATGGCAATATAGGCGAGCAGGTCAAACCGCTCGGGGATTTTCCTAATCAGCCCCCGGCGGAGAAATTCGCGGGAAATATCATAAATTATCTCGCCCACCGCCGCCGCGCCGGGGTCGATATAGTAATCGGCGTATATTTCGCCGAGCCTATGGTGGTCTATCATGATGTCAACCCTGTTCCCGAAAAACCCACTGAGCCGCCCCATCTGGGCTATTGACGGGGTGTCGATGGATATGACCCGTGAATATCCCGCCGGCAGGGCTTCGGGGAGCACGCTTTTCTGAAGGTCCCCGACCGCAAAGATAAAGCGCCGGGGAATCTCGTCGGCGCAGACACAAAAGGCCGGACTGCCCGCGGCAAAAAGCAGCAGGCTGAGGGCAAAGGCCGAGCCTATGGCATCCCCGTCGGGGTGCGCGTGAAATATAATTGCAGTAGGCTTTTTTTCTGAAAGCCTGTCGCAGAGCTGTGAGAAGTCAAGCTCTGAGCAGGCTTTTTTGTCGGCCCGGTTTGCCGGGCGGGTTTCTGACATTTTACCTGTCCTCCGCTGTGTCGTCGCTTGTCTCGTCGCACTCGCTCTGCTCGTCGTCCTCGGAGAACTCAAGGTTGTTAATGAGCGCCGATATGCGTGCGCCGCGGGCAATCGAGTCGTCGGGATGAAAGGTCAGCTCGGGTGTGACCCTGAGGTTCAGCCTCCTGGCGAGCATCGTGCGCAGGTATCCGGCAGAGGATTTGAGGCCGTTTGCAACCTCCCGGGGGTCGCCCTGCAGGTGCGAATAGTAAATCCGGGCATATTTGAGGTCGGGCGAAACCTCGGCCGAAGTTATACTGATAAAAGCATCCCTGATTCTCGGGTCCTTGACGGTGCGGAGTATTACCGCCAACTCGTCTCGAACCTCGTCGTTGATCCGCACTCTTCTGTATTTTGCCATACCCAAAGCTCCTTTCTGCCATAGTCCTGCCCGGTCAGGGCAGGCCGGTCGGCTGTTTTAAAATGCCGGCGGAAGACCGCCGGCATTTTTTTACCCGACCGCATCGACAATGGCGGTGAATTTTTCGGGGACAAGCGAGGCTCCGCCGATGAGCCCGCCGTCGACATTCGGCTTTGCAAGCAGTTCGGCTGCGTTCTTTTCGTTCATCGAGCCCCCGTAGAGAATCCGCAGGGACTCGGCTGCCTTTTTGCTGTATATTCCGGCAATTACCCGGCGGATTACCCCGCAGGCCTCCTCGGCCTGCTCGGGAGTGGCGGTAAGCCCGGTACCGATTGCCCAGACCGGCTCGTATGCTATTATAATATTCTGCAACTGCTCCTCGCTTATACCCGCAAGGTCGAGTTTTGTCTGCATAGAGATGATTTCATCGGTAATTCCCG
>JBMNUI010000065.1:0-7877 GCA_050946195.1 Eubacteriales bacterium | reverse complement strand
TCAGCCTCGCCATGAATTCCGACATCGTCAAGCGAGAGCAGCTCGATTCCCTCTATGTGCTCGGCGAGCAGCGCCTCAAATTCGCGCATTTTGTTTTTGTTTCTGGTTGCCAGAACGATTTTCAAAGGTCAGACCCTCCTAAAACTGGTTGTAGATAAACTGTTTTGCATCATACCCGAAACCGTAGGCGCCGAAGACCACCACCGACAAAAAAAGCAGCGAGATGGCCGCAAACGAGGCGACCGGACGGCCCCAAAGCCGCTCGCGGATATCCTTTTTGCCGCTCAGCCGGCTGACCGCCCAGACAAGCAGGCAGCCTGATAGCACGACAATATAGTCATGAATTCCAAGCCCGAGCGAGCCGGCCGCGACACCCGTCAGCTCGCCCCAGTTCGGGGTCGTGAAAATACTCCCGAACATCCTGAAGGTCAGCGGCACGTTGCGGTAGCAGTCGAGTATTCGGATTGCCCCCATGAGCCAGAAGGTCCTTGCCGCCATAAAGGCCGAATAGCCCTTTGACGCGGTCAGTCGCGGCGCGGCCTTATGAAAGCTGTCGTAGAGCGGCTGCAACTCCTGTGAGACTAGGATCACGAGGGAGTTGAGCAGCCCCCAGACTATGAAGTTCCACCCGGCGCCGTGCCACAGACCTGTGAGAAACCAAGTAATTATACTCGCCAGATAAACCGGAATCCGCTTGCCGAGCGAATTTCCGAGCTTACGCCGGCAGAATTTTGAGAGACGCTGCATGGGCCGCGATACCGAAAGCGGGTAGAAGACATAGTCGGTAAACCATGTGCCCATCGTGATATGCCAGCGGCGCCAGTATTCCTTTGTGGACTTTGAGGAAAAGGGGCGGTTGAAGTTCTCGGCAAGCTTAATTCCGAGCGCCTCGGCAAGGCCTATCGTGATGTCTATGCCGCCGGTGAAGTCGGCGTAAATCTGTATCGAGTAAAACAGGATGAGCAGAAACACATAAACGCCGCGGTACTCGGCGGGCTTGTCGATAAGCTCGTTTACCGCCACGAGTATCCGGTCGGCAATGACCAGCTTTTTAAAATACCCCCAGAGCATCCGCCACAGCCCGCGGACAAGGTTTTTTGAGTCAAAATCATGCCTCGAGATGAGCTGCCCGTGCAAATCCCCGAAGCGCGAAATCGGTCCCTGTATGAGTTGCGGAAAAAACGAGACGAAAAGTGCAAGCTTTGCAGGGTTGCGCTCGGCCCTCACTGTCCCGCGGTAGACGTCGATAAGGTAACCCATCGTCTGGAAGGTATAAAACGAAATGCCGAGCGGCAAGAGGATATTCGGGATATTGAGCCCTTCTGCCCTGAACTTGTGGAGCACGAAGTTGATGTTTGTCACCGCAAAGGCGGTGTACTTCATCACGGCAAGCAGGCCGAAGCCGACTACAAGTCCTGTAATCAGAATATAAAACCTGCGCTTCTTTTGCCCTTCCCTGTATTTCTTCCGCTCGTCCTTTGTCAGCCGGTCGCGGTTTGCCTCAAGATACTCCGCCTCGGCCTCTGTGTTTCTGTCTATGAAAAGGGCGGTAAGGTAGGCGCTGACTGTGGTTATCAGGATGAAAATCAGGTACCCCGGCCCCGACAAGCCGTAAAATATGTAGCTTGCCAGGGTCAGGAGTATCCACTGCGTTTTTTTCGGCAGGGTGTAGTACAGAACCAGAAGTATGCCGACAAAGAGCAAAAATTCGTATGAAGTGAAGAGCACCTTCCCTATGCCTCGTCAATCTTCTTAATCAATCTCATTATTGACTCTGTCGAGTTGAAATTTTCAGGCGTTATCTCCTGGACCGGGATTGAGACGTCATACTCCTGATTTATCTCGGTAATCAGCGTGACGATGTCGAGCGAGTCGAGTATGCCGTCGTCGACGAGCGCCGTCTCTTTTTCAAAATCGACCTCGGGGTGCAGTTCACTTAAGATTTTTAAAAGTGCCTTCATTTTTCGCTGTCCTTGTAAAGGTTTTTGAGTGCCTGACGGTCGAGCTTGCCGTTGGGGGTCAGGGGCAGTCTGTCGAGCTTCTTTATCACAGCCGGCAGCATATATCGCGGCAGGTAATCCTTAAGGTATGCCAAATACTCCTCCGGCCCGGCTTCTCCGGTATAGTACATCACGATTTTTTTATTCTCACTGTCATACAGGCAGCAGGAGCGCGCGACCCTCTCATGCGAGTCGGCGGCGGCCTCTATTTCGCCGAGCTCTATCCGGTGCCCCATATGCTTTATCTGGCTGTCGCGCCGCGAGATGAAGACCAGCTCGCCGCGCTCGTTGAGCCGCGCGATATCCCCGGTCCTGTAAACTATCTCCCGGTATGACCTGTTCAGAGGATTCTGGACAAATGCCTCTTCTGTTTTGCCGGGGTTGTTGTAGTAACCGAGCGTGACGCAGGTTCCCGCGATGTAAATTTCCCCCGGCTCGCCGGGCGCGGCCTCCTTCCCGTTCTCGTCAATCAGCATGATGCGGGTATTCCTAAAGGGCCTGCCTATCGGGATTGACCCGCCCTCGGGCACCCGGCCCTCCACACGGTACCAGCAGGACATTCCGGTGCACTCGGTGGGGCCGTAGAGGTTGTAAAACTCGGCGTCGGGCAGCGCTTCGCGCCAGATGTTGAACTGCTTTACCGGAAAAACCTCGCTCCCGAATGCTATCTTTTTCAAATAGCGGGGGCGCACGATGTCGAGCGCCCCGAGCGACGAGATTGTGCAGAGCGCCGAGACCACCCAGCAGATCGTGTTGATTTTATGCTCGTTGAGGTACTCGACAAGCGGCACCGGGAACATAAAAAGCTTTTTCGGAATGAGATATGTCGTCGAACCGTACTTTATGGTCGTCATTATCTCCTTGAGCGGCGCGTCGAAGTGCAGCGGGGTCTGGTTGCCGAAGACGCAGTCCTCCGAGAACCCCAACGCCTCGCAAAGGCTCTCGGTATAGTCGATCACCGAGCGGTGGCAGGCGGCGACCCCCTTCGGAACTCCGGTGGAGCCCGAGGTAAAGACGATGTATATAGGGTCTGTGTCTATCTGGTTTTCCCTTATTTCAGACAGCAGTTTCTCGTCCGGCGGAAAGTCGCGTATCTCGTCGAACAAAAGCACCTCCGCCTGCCCGAGCCTTGCAGCCCTCTCGTAATTTGACCTGTCGGCAATTATAAGGCGAGGAGCAAGCGAGTTGAATGTGGCCTTGAGCCTCAGCTCGGGCATTTCGGTGTCGACCGGCACATAAAAACAGCCGGCATACACCACACCGAAAAAGACAGAGAGGACATTCGGGTGCCTGTCCATCATAATCATGACCGGCTCGCACCGGAAACCCTGAGCAGCTATCCGGCTCCCTGTTGACTTTGCAGCCTTTTGCAGCTCCGCAAAAGTGAGGCTGTCTGTCCCGTCCGAGAAGGCGATTTTGTCGGGAAACCGGGCGGCGGTGGCTTCAAGATACTGAAGTATGTTTGTGCGCATTACAACTCCTTGTCGCTGTGTTCAATCGTAGTAGGGCTCAAGCCCGGGCGTCGGGGTGATTATCTCCTCGCAGACCGGGGGGTAGGCCGATTTATCATAGGCATAAAAGTACTCGCGCACATGGTTGTAGGCCTCTATCTGGCAGTCGGTCATCAGGCACCCGCCGAGGTCGTAGTCGGGGTGGATTCTGGTCGAGTCGTAATGGTACCACCGCGCCTCCTCGCCCTCCTCGGCGATGTTCACCAGGCTCCAATAGTGGGTCTCTTCAACTAATCCCGGCGTGCGCTGAATGTCGAGGTTTTCAATCCCGAGCCGGTCAAGCAGGGCCTTTGAGGCGGCAAAATAGCTGTAGCAGTCGCCTGAGCCCGAGACAAACAGGGCATGGTATGCCTCGGCTCTCCAGTCACTATTGTCCTTTTCGGACGTCCCCGAATATGCAATATGGCTTTTTACGTATGCACAGACCGTGCGGCACTGCTCTTCCTTGCTCATCCACGGGTGTATGATACTTTTGAGTATACTATCAAAAGCAGCGTTCATCACCTCAAGCGGATATTCAGGCTCTTTTACAGTGACGAAAATTCTAACCGAGCTTGAGTTCCCCGCCCTGTCGGTTGCGGTGTATGTGACGGAATATTTACCAACCTCGGCAAGGTTGACCTTGCTTGAATCTATTGTAAGGGTTATCTCTTTGCTTGAGTCAATGTTGTCGACCACCCGGACACACTTGCGGTATGACACAGACTCTCCGATATAAACAATCAAATCGCGGGCGCCGAGGATTCGGGGCGGCTGCGTGTCGCCGCTGACGGTGTTTTGGGTTCCGGGTACCCCGGAAGTTTCAGCCCCGCTCCCGTCGGGTAGAGCCGGCAGGAGCCTGAGCGACAGCGCCGCTGCAAAAATCAGCATCGCAGCCGCCGCCGCAACCAGCGAGCATAAAGCCATTATATAGTCGCGGCCGGCCCTTTTTGCCTTGGTTTTTATCTGCATTTTAAACTCCCGTGTACTGCTCGGGCGCCCTTATCGGCACCGGTTGAGCGTATATTGATTATAGCACCGTAGGTATTTCTTGTCAACCTGAGCCGGCCTGGCAAAAAGGTGAAATTTCAGGCCGATATTGACATCACTGCGCTCTCGTGCTAAAATGACTTATCATGCATTATTAATTATTTCCGCTAAAACCAAATGTATAAGTAAAATCAAAAGGATTCCCGACAATGATCAAACTTCACTCAAACGGTGTTTTCCTCGCAGACGGCAGGATTTCAAAGTCGTGTTCGGTTCCGGCCTCGGAAGCCCGGAAAAACACTATTGCATACTCGATTCTTCAGTCTCACAAC
Source organism: Eubacteriales bacterium (assembly GCA_050946195.1). Classification (GTDB taxonomy): domain Bacteria; phylum Bacillota; class Clostridia; order Oscillospirales; family CAG-272; genus UMGS1002. The sequence goes on along the minus strand of JBMNUI010000065.1, from coordinate 3,065 downwards.
CGCTCAGGCAACCCCGACAAGCTCAGACTCGGCTTTGACGCGCTGGCCTCGCATGACATTACCTACGTCGGCATAATACAGACCGCAAGAGCCAGCGGGCTGACCGAGTTTCCTGTTCCCTACGCGCTGACAAACTGCCACAACTCGCTCTGCGCGGTGGGGGGCACCATCAATGAGGACGACCATGTCTTCGGCCTGTCGGCGGCAAGGAAGTATGGCGGCATTTATGTGCCGGCCAATCTCTCGGTGATTCACTCGTATGTCCGCGAGGAGATGGCAAAATGCGGCGGAATGCTGCTCGGCTCTGATTCGCACACACGCTACGGCGCGCTGGGCATGATGGGGGTCGGCGAGGGCGGGCCCGAGCTGGTAAAGCAGCTTCTCGGGCGCACATATGACATCGACTATCCTGAAATAGTGCTCGTGTACCTCACCGGAAAGCCCCGCTGCGGTGTCGGCCCGCACGACGCGGCTATAGCGCTGATAAAGGCGGTGTTCGCCTTGGGATTTGTCAAAAACTGCGTGCTCGAGTTCACCGGTCCGGGGCTTGGCAACCTTCCGGTCGACTTCAGAAACGGCATCGACGTCATGACCACCGAGACCATGTGCCTCTCCTCAATCTGGGAGACCGACGACGTCATAAAGAAGCATTACGAAGCACACGGCCGGACCGAGGATTTCAGGCGGCTTGCCCCCGGAAAGGTCGCCTACTACGACAGATGCATTGAATTCGACCTCTCGGAGCTCGAGCCGATGATCGCCCTGCCCTACCACCCCTCAAATGCTTATACCATAAGAGAGTTCAGGGAAAACGCCGCTGACATTCTCCGCGGCATTGAGAAGGAGTCAGCCGAGCGGCTGGGAGTAAGAATAGACCTTCTCTCAAAGCTGAGGGACGGCGAAGTCTACGCCGACCAGGGCATTATCGCGGGCTGTGCCGGCGGAATGTTTGACAGCATCTGCGAGGCTTCGGCAATACTCTCGCGCGGCAAGCACACCAAGGCTGCTACTCCGCATCCTTATTTTTCGCTCTCGGTCTACCCGACCAGCGTCCCGGTGTCGCTTGAGCTGACCCGTATCGGTGTGACCGCCGAGCTGCTTTCAGCCGGCGCGGTTATAAAACCCGCATTCTGCGGCCCCTGCTTCGGCGCCGGCGACGTTCCGGCCAACAACGGCCTGTCAATCCGGCACACCACCCGCAACTTCCCGAACCGCGAGGGTTCAAAGCCGAATGAAAAGCAGGCCGCCGGCGTCGCGCTCATGGACGCGCGCAGCATCGCCGCCACAGCACTCTGCGGCGGGGCAATCACCCCGGCAGATGAAATTGAATATGAGGCGCCCGAATACGAATACCATTTCGACAACTCTCCCTACCTGCGCCGGGTTTATTACGGTTTCTGCAAACCCCAGCCCGAGACCCCGCTCATACTCGGGCCTAATATCTCGGACTGGCCCGAGCAGCATGAGCTCGGCGAGCACCTGCTCGTTGAGCTTGCGGCGGTAATCCACGATGAGGTCACCACGACAGACGAGCTTATCCCCTCGGGCGAGACTTCGTCCTACCGCTCAAACCCGAGGCGGCTTGCCGAATTCACTCTCTCGCGCAGAGCGCCCGACTATGTAAAGCGCGCCAAGGCGGCTGCAGCGCTTGAGGCTGAGCGGCGGGCCGGCAAAAAGCCTGAGGCGCTCATGTCGGTACTCGGGCTTGTGGGGGACGCTGAGAAGCTTATTGAGACCACGCAATTTGGCTCGGCAATATACGCCACCCGCCCGGGCGACGGCTCGGCGCGCGAGCAGGCCGCCTCCTGCCAGAAGGTGCTCGGCGGTCTTGCCAATATCTGCGTCGAATACGCCACCAAGCGCTACCGCTCAAACTGCATAAACTGGGGCATACTTCCCTTCAGGATAGCCCGAGGCGAGCGCTTTGACTATGAGCCGGGCGACTATGTGTTTGTTCCGGATGTGCGGGCGCTGATTGCCTCGGGTAAAACCGAATTTTCAGCCAAGGTTATCAGAGTCGACCAAAAGGTTTATGACATAAAACTTTTTGTCGACCCGCTCACAGATGACGAGCGGCAGATACTGCTCGACGGGTGCCTTATGAACTACTACAAAAAACAAAAGCGCCCGGGCAGGTAAACAAGAACAATTAAAGCAAAGGAAGAGCGCAAAATGAACATCAAGATGAAAACCCCGCTCGTCGAGATGGACGGCGACGAGATGACGCGGGTCCTCTGGAAGATTATAAAGGACGAGCTGCTGCTCCCCTATATAGAGCTGAAAACCGAGTATTACGATCTCGGGCTGCCCGAGCGCGACAGGACAGACGACAAGGTTACCGTCGACGCGGCAATGGCGACCAAAAAATACGGAGTGGCGGTAAAATGCGCGACCATCACGCCGAACAAGCAGCGCGTTGAGGAATATAACCTCAAGGAAATGTGGAAGAGCCCGAACGCCACAATACGCGCAATACTTGACGGCACGGTCTTCCGCGCGCCGATAATCGTCAGCAACATAAAACCTGTCGTCACCAACTGGAAAAAGCCGATAACCATCGCCCGACATGCCTTCGGCGACGTCTACAAGGCTTCGGAAATAAGAGCCGATGAAGGCGGCACCGCCGAGCTGGTCTTCACCTCGGCCTCGGGCAAGGTGACCCGCATGAAGGTATGCGAGCTTGAGGGTCCCGGCGTGCTTCAGGCTATGTTCAACAAGGACAGCTCCATCCGCTCGTTTGCGCACTCCTGCTTCAAATATGCCATATCCACAAAGCAGAACCTTTGGTTCGGCACAAAGGACACCATATCAAAGCAGTACGACCAGACCTTCAAGCTTATTTTCGAGGAAATCTACAACGCTCATTACCGCGCCGAGTTTGAGCGGCTGGGAATCGAGTATTTCTACACTCTGATTGACGACGCCGCCGCGCGGGTCATCAGGAGTCAGGGCGGCTTCATCTGGGCCTGCAAGAACTACGACGGCGACGTCATGAGCGACCTGGTCTCGACCGCCTTCGGCTCGCTCGCCATGATGACCTCGATTCTGGTGTCTCCCGACGGCTG
>JBMNUI010000064.1:0-8565 GCA_050946195.1 Eubacteriales bacterium | reverse complement strand
TAATCCCAAGGATACCTCAGGCCCCCAGGCAAATGAGACCACAAGCGAGGGCGAGACCACTAGACTTTACCCTGACTTCCCGGATAAGGACTACGGAGGGGCCGAATTTCACGTACTGCGCTACGATTCGCAGACGGTGCACGGCTGGAGCGAAATCCCCAATGATATCGCGGTCAGCGGGGAAACCGGAGAGACGCTTAACGACGCGATTTACACACGGAATCGGTTGGTTGAGGAAAGATTCGGTGTCAAAATTGTTTCGGTCGAGGACGGAAAAGGGCTGTCTCAAAGACTGCAGGCCAGCGTTCTTTCGGGTACTGGCTCCTATGATTTGGTTGACCAGTGCCTAAACGAAGTCGGCAGGCTCTTTAACCTCGGGCTTATAGTGAGCTACGACACACTCGACATCGACCTTTCGATGCCGTGGTTCGACCAGAACTCTGTCGAGAGCTTTACGATGTCGGGCAAGAAGTTTGCCGCGGTCAGCGATGTGACCTTTGTCGATAAGCTCTCCACCGTGGTAGCTTTCTACAACAAGGATCTGGCCGAGAAGCTCGAAATTCCCGATTTTTATGAGGTCGCGCTGAGCGGCGACTGGACGCTCGACCAGATGCTGTCGTACGCAACTCTTGTTTCCGCCGACATGAACTCGGACAGCAAAATGGACCAGAATGACTCCTACCTGATTTCCTGCCAGAACGACGGCTCATATTATCTCCTGCATTCGGCCGGCATCTATACAACGATCAACGACGGGACCACTATAAAATACAACCTCAACAATGAGCGGGCAATCTCGGCGCTTGAGAAGATCTTCTCGATTATGACCGATCAGAATGTTTATTTCAACCGTCAGACATACAAACTGCAGCCGCCCGAGGTAGCCGCCATGTTCGCCAATGATCAGGCGCTCTTCATGCTTCGGCCGGTCCAGTCGCTCTATGACCTGCGCAAATACCAGGTTCAGTTCGGCATCATCCCGATACCGAAGTTCGATGCTTCACAGGATGACTACTGTGTCCCAGTGAATTCATGGGCGGCTACAATCATCTGCGTGCCCAAAGACAGTTTGGATTATGAGAGAATTGCGCTTGTGTTTGAGGCGATGGCCGTTGAATCCTACTACAACGTAATGCCACCCTTCTATGATGAGGTGCTGGGTGTCAAGCTGGTCAAAGACAGCACAGCCGCGAAAGTGCTCGATATTGTATTTGCAAACCGCCTGTATGACATCGGCTTTATCTGGAACTTCGGCAACATCCGTGGCATGATTGTGGTTCCCTCCATGACCGGAATTGCTTCTGCCATACAGAGGACCGAAACCGTGGTAGAAAGCGCAATCAAGAGCTTCATGGAAGAAGTTGAAAAACTCAAAGAAGAATAATAAACAGCCGGCTGCATCCGCAGCCGGCTGTTTTGTTGGGGGACGGGAAAATCAGTTTTCAAGTATTCCGGCAGAACTAAGCTTTTTCAAGAAATTCGAAATATCGGCTCGCGCTGTTTGCTCATCGATATCGTATTCGGCAAGCAGAGATTTTATCAGGCTTTCCTCGTCAGATCCGCCTTCTGTTGAGAGACGCTCCCAAAGGAAAGCGCCGGTACTATTCAGGAGAATCATATTTGAGAACTTGCCTGAGGGTTCCCCGGCCGGCATGGCTATATAGTCCTCCCCCACCTTCGACAGAATAAAGCCGTCCTTGATTTTCATATTCCGCACCAGCCTAGATAGTGTCTACACGAGATAGACAAGAGAACAAAAGTGTGATATAATATGTGTAACGACTGAAGAAGCAGGTGTTACACATGGAAAATGCACAGCACAGACATGATATATCAGATGAAGTATGGGCATTAATCGAACCACACTTACCCGGACAACGCGGCCAATGGGGTGGAATAGCACAAGATAATCGTCGATTTATAAATGGAGTGTTCTGGATTTTGAGAACCGGTGCTCCATGGCGCGATTTGCCGCCGTCATATGGCAAGTGGGGTACTGTTCATCAGCGTTTTCGCAGATGGCGTGATAAAGGAATCTGGGAGAAACTGCTTGAAATTTTGGTGGATGAGCCGGATTATGAATGGCTCATGATTGACGCGAGTCATTGCAAGGTTCATCCCCATGCTGCTGGTGCAAAAGGCGGTAATCAGGGCATGAGCCGCACAAAAGGGGGCTCAATACTAAAATTCACCTTGCCGTGGATGCGAATGGTATGCCGGTCAGAATCCTTATTACAGAAGGTACCAGAGCTGATTGCAAAGAAGCTGTGCAGCTTATCGACGGAATAAAAGCAGACTGCTTGCTGGCGGACCGTGGATATGATACCAATGAAATCATCGAATTTGCTACAGATCACGGAATGATTGCTGTAATACCGCCGAAGCAAAACCGCAAAGAAAAACGTAATTATGATGAGTATCTCTATAAACTTCGCCACCTTGTTGAAAATGCATTTTTGCATTTGAAGCGCTGGCGTGGAATAGCAACGCGGTATTGTAAAAACACAGGTTCTTTTCTTGCTGCCGTCCAGATACGTTGCATTGCTTTATGGGCGGAAATCCTTGCTTAACTCGTGTAGACACTATCTAATATCGTATTATCTCTTGTCGATATTGTGCATTGACAGGCCGGGCAAAGCGGTATAAGATAATAAAAAAAGAGAGTAATCACAAAATTGGAGGGGCTATGACATATCTGATTGAAAATGCCGAAATCGCCTACGCGCTCGATGATTGCGGCAGAAACTGCTCATTTTATAATAAAAAGACGGGGCATGAATATGTCCTTGAGCCGGCCCACACCTGGAAGCTGATCTGGAAAGAGGGGCAGAGAACCGAGCGGCCGGTGTTTGCAGAAGAGCAGGACGGCCGTGTTGAGGTTCGCGGAAACTCGCTTGTCCTTTCATACGAAAAGCTGTTCTCGGGCGGCAGGGAGCTTGATATAGGGCTTGCTCTGACCTTTACACTTGATGGCGAGGTGCTTTATGTCACCTCGAGGATTGAAAACCGGTCGGATATTACGGTAACCGAGCTCAACATCACCGCCGCATCGGGCATCCGTTCGATTAACGGCAGCCCGGAGACCGACCGCATCATGTGGCCGGCAAGCTACGGGAAAATAATCGAGGCACCGGCGATATCCGATCTGTCTGTTCACATGGGATTCAGGAAATACGAACGCCTCGACCACAAGCACACCGACCTTGACCTCCTGTACCCCGGCGGCTCGGGCTCAATGCCCTGGTTTGACCTTTACAGCAGCGCCGAGGGACTTTATGTCGGCTCGCATGACCTGTCGCACCAGACCATCTGCCTTCACGCCGAGCGGAATGTAAAGACCAACCTGCTCTCGCTCGGTGTTATTCGCTATCCCTTCACCGGACCTGGCGAGGTCTGGGAGGGCGCGCCGATTGTCTATCAACCTCACAAAGGAGACTGGCGGAGCGGCGCGCGCATCTACCGCCGCTGGGCCGAAGAGAGCGGATATTTCGTGGCGCCAAAGCTTCCCGACTGGGCGCGTCATTTTGAGGGCTGGCTGCGCGTCATACTCAAGCCGCACCACTGCGAGATCAACTGGAATTATAAACAAATCCCCGAGCTCTTCGATGAAGCCCAGGCTGTGGGGATTGATACCATCTTCCTGCTTGGCTGGGAACGGGGAGGCTTTGCCCGCATGTGGCCGGATTTTGTGGTCGACAACGACCCGGTTGACGGGTTGGGGACCGAGCAGGACCTGCGGGATGCCATTGAATACGTCCACTCAAAGGGCGGCCGCGTCATAATGTTCGTCAGCTATTTTCTCATCGACCGCAAAAGCGACTTCTATCTGAAAGAAGGCGGTGAGGAGTGCCTGATAAAGAGCATCTGGGACGAAGATGTGCCCTTTGCCGAAACCTATTGCGGCGAGGCTACATACCGCAAGCTTCCCAACCCGCCGATGCCGATGTACGGCGCCTGCCCGGGTTCTGACAGGTGGCACGAAAAGATGAAGGCGCTTGCCGAATATTGCCTTGACCTGGGCTGCGACGGCGTGCTATATGATCTCGGCGGACTCAAGCCATACCTCTGCTTCTCGGATAGGCACGACCACAAAAAGCCGAATATGGCCTGCGCCTCAAAGGCTCGTCGCTTTGCCGACCTGAGGAAGACGATAAAGGCCCGCGGCGAGGACAAAATCATTCTCATGGAGCATCTGGTTGACTGCTTCAACCAGCATATGGACATCTCGCAGAGCAGCGGGATGAATCCGAGGCATAAAATCAACCGGCCCGATATGTACCGCTATACCTTCCCCGAGCTGGTGTTCACAAACCGCGGGCTCGGCATGGATGAGGTGAATTACCGGGACAACGTAAACATTACTTTTGTATACGGGTTGGCCTTTGATATGACCATTTTCCGCTGCTGCGGGCGCATGTCCGACATCCCGAACTATGCAGAGTATCTCAAGAAGATTATTGCCCTGCGTAAAAAGTACGCAAAATTCCTGCACGAGGGCAGGTTCATAGGAGACGACGGGTTCACTGCCGACCCACGGGTTTGCGCCAAAGCCTACAGGGCTGCCGACGGCAGCATCGGGGTTGCGGTCTGGAACCTCTCCCATGAGCCTGTTGTTGCCAAAATAACCAATGAAGCCGGCCGGGACTTTTACGTCGATCTTGAGGCCGACGGAGTGGGGTTTGTTCAGATTCAGTAATATTGTCGGGCCGGTAGGCCCGCGGAAAGATAAGGTTACATATGAAAAATTCGATTACAAGAATGCTCGTTAACCCTTGCTGTGCTTATGCTGTCTTTATTGATCTTGTATCGTTCTGCCTGACCGACCTGCGCCAACCATAATATTCCCGTATTACCTATTGCAAAACTCCAGCATGTATGATATATTAATTAATGTAATCTAGTTTAAATGGCAGGCATGATTCTGAGGGGTTGAGGAAAAATAACCTTCTTAGGATAAAGTAACAGCCCTCCTCCAAAATCCCGGTTATCACTCCGTCCGGATAACCGGCGGGGGCGCGAAATATCTCTTTGATAATTCGCGGGCCAGGCCCGGTCCGCAGAAAGGCTGGTAATTATATGAAAAAAACAATCACAAGGTTGATTGCGTTAACTCTTTCCTTGCTTTTTATGTTGGTGATTGTGGCAGCCTGCGGTGAAAGGGAAGATAATCCCAAGGATACCTCAGGCCCCCAGGCAAATGAGACCACAAGCGAGGGCGAGACCACTAGACTTTACCCTGACTTCCCGGATAAGGACTACGGAGGGGCCGAATTTCACGTACTGCGCTACGATTCGCAGACGGTGCACGGCTGGAGCGAAATCCCCAATGATATCGCGGTCAGCGGGGAAACCGGAGAGACGCTTAACGACGCGATTTACACACGGAATCGGTTGGTTGAGGAAAGATTCGGTGTCAAAATTGTTTCGGTCGAGGACGGAAAAGGGCTGTCTCAAAGACTGCAGGCCAGCGTTCTTTCGGGTACTGGCTCCTATGATTTGGTTGACCAGTGCCTAAACGAAGTCGGCAGGCTCTTTAACCTCGGGCTTATAGTGAGCTACGACACACTCGACATCGACCTTTCGATGCCGTGGTTCGACCAGAACTCTGTCGAGAGCTTTACGATGTCGGGCAAGAAGTTTGCCGCGGTCAGCGATGTGACCTTTGTCGATAAGCTCTCCACCGTGGTAGCTTTCTACAACAAGGATCTGGCCGAGAAGCTCGAAATTCCCGATTTTTATGAGGTCGCGCTGAGCGGCGACTGGACGCTCGACCAGATGCTGTCGTACGCAACTCTTGTTTCCGCCGACATGAACTCGGACAGCAAAATGGACCAGAATGACTCCTACCTGATTTCCTGCCAGAACGACGGCTCATATTATCTCCTGCATTCGGCCGGCATCTATACAACGATCAACGACGGGACCACTATAAAATACAACCTCAACAATGAGCGGGCAATCTCGGCGCTTGAGAAGATCTTCTCGATTATGACCGATCAGAATGTTTATTTCAACCGTCAGACATACAAACTGCAGCCGCCCGAGGTAGCCGCCATGTTCGCCAATGATCAGGCGCTCTTCATGCTTCGGCCGGTCCAGTCGCTCTATGACCTGCGCAAATACCAGGTTCAGTTCGGCATCATCCCGATACCGAAGTTCGATGCTTCACAGGATGACTACTGTGTCCCAGTGAATTCATGGGCGGCTACAATCATCTGCGTGCCCAAAGACAGTTTGGATTATGAGAGAATTGCGCTTGTGTTTGAGGCGATGGCCGTTGAATCCTACTACAACGTAATGCCACCCTTCTATGATGAGGTGCTGGGTGTCAAGCTGGTCAAAGACAGCACAGCCGCGAAAGTGCTCGATATTGTATTTGCAAACCGCCTGTATGACATCGGCTTTATCTGGAACTTCGGCAACATCCGTGGCATGATTGTGGTTCCCTCCATGACCGGAATTGCTTCTGCCATACAGAGGACCGAAACCGTGGTAGAAAGCGCAATCAAGAGCTTCATGGAAGAAGTTGAAAAACTCAAAGAAGAATAATAAACAGCCGGCTGCATCCGCAGCCGGCTGTTTTGTTGGGGGACGGGAAAATCAGTTTTCAAGTATTCCGGCAGAACTAAGCTTTTTCAAGAAATTCGAAATATCGGCTCGCGCTGTTTGCTCATCGATATCGTATTCGGCAAGCAGAGATTTTATCAGGCTTTCCTCGTCAGATCCGCCTTCTGTTGAGAGACGCTCCCAAAGGAAAGCGCCGGTACTATTCAGGAGAATCATATTTGAGAACTTGCCTGAGGGTTCCCCGGCCGGCATGGCTATATAGTCCTCCCCCACCTTCGACAGAATAAAGCCGTCCTTGATTTTCATATTCCGCACCAGCCTAGATAGTGTCTACACGAGATAGACAAGAGAACAAAAGTGTGATATAATATGTGTAACGACTGAAGAAGCAGGTGTTACACATGGAAAATGCACAGCACAGACATGATATATCAGATGAAGTATGGGCATTAATCGAACCACACTTACCCGGACAACGCGGCCAATGGGGTGGAATAGCACAAGATAATCGTCGATTTATAAATGGAGTGTTCTGGATTTTGAGAACCGGTGCTCCATGGCGCGATTTGCCGCCGTCATATGGCAAGTGGGGTACTGTTCATCAGCGTTTTCGCAGATGGCGTGATAAAGGAATCTGGGAGAAACTGCTTGAAATTTTGGTGGATGAGCCGGATTATGAATGGCTCATGATTGACGCGAGTCATTGCAAGGTTCATCCCCATGCTGCTGGTGCAAAAGGCGGTAATCAGGGCATGAGCCGCACAAAAGGGGGCTCAATACTAAAATTCACCTTGCCGTGGATGCGAATGGTATGCCGGTCAGAATCCTTATTACAGAAGGTACCAGAGCTGATTGCAAAGAAGCTGTGCAGCTTATCGACGGAATAAAAGCAGACTGCTTGCTGGCGGACCGTGGATATGATACCAATGAAATCATCGAATTTGCTACAGATCACGGAATGATTGCTGTAATACCGCCGAAGCAAAACCGCAAAGAAAAACGTAATTATGATGAGTATCTCTATAAACTTCGCCACCTTGTTGAAAATGCATTTTTGCATTTGAAGCGCTGGCGTGGAATAGCAACGCGGTATTGTAAAAACACAGGTTCTTTTCTTGCTGCCGTCCAGATACGTTGCATTGCTTTATGGGCGGAAATCCTTGCTTAACTCGTGTAGACACTATCTAAATTATATGACTTGTTATGAATATTTTAACATATTAATCAGAATATATCAAGGCCACGGACAGATTTTTATCACGGGCAAAAATTTTAAGACGCGAGTGTGGAACTCGCGCCTTAAAAATTGTTTATAAGTTTAAATATCTTGGGCGGGAGTCAGGGGGCAGCGCCCCCGAGGTTCATCGGCAAGCTCGCCGAGGAATTTTTCAAAAAGCACGCCCTCGCGGGCAGGGGTATCGGCCTTTTGGGTTTCGGAGATTACCCGGAGGGTAAATGCCGCTGCTTTTCTGACCGCAGCCTCAAAGGGGGCATTTTGCATTATGCTTCCCAGCAGCACCGAGGCAAACAGCTCGCCTGCCCCCGGGAAATCCCGCCCGGAGTAGGGCGTGCCGGCAAGCCGGCAGTCCTCTCCGGGGATTTTGAAGGCATTTGCAATCATGTTGCCGTACCTGATGCTGGTGATCACGATTTTTTTGTCGCCGACAGTTTCACGCAGCCTCTCGCAGAGCCGTGAGGCTAATGAAAGCGCGTCCTGCTCGCTTTCGGGGTGTTTTGTCGGGTGAGTTGCGCCGGTCAGAAAGCAGGCCTCGGTGAGATTCGGGGTGATAATATCGGCTTTTTTGCATAGCCTTGTCATGCCCTCTACCATTTCGAGGGTATAGGTGCTGTAGAGGATGCCGGCGTCGCCCATGACGGGGTCAACCAGCACAGGTTTTCCGGAGCCGAAGCGGTCGATGAAGTCCGACACGATTTGAATCTGCTCTGCGCTGCCTAAAAAACCGCTGTATATAGCGTCGAAACTTATTCCGAGCCGGC
>JBMNUI010000063.1:0-9586 GCA_050946195.1 Eubacteriales bacterium | reverse complement strand
TTGATAAGGCTGATGAAGGCCGCGGGTGCGGCAACCGAGCCAGAGGATGTGGACATATCGCCCGAGCTGCTGGAGACCGGGCTGCGCTATCATTCGTACATGAGGCACCGCTTAATGCTTACACGGCTACTTCCGATGTTGCAGCTTGATATCATGGACTTTGTGAAATAATATATTTTACTCGGCAAGAGTGGATTTCAATATCAGCCGGCAGGCAAATAAAGAAGGGCGGGTTATAGGCCCGCGCTTCTTTATTGCGTCGCGTCCTCGAGTTGGGGTCCGGGGTCCGCGCCCCCGAAGAAGGGCCGGGGTTTTTGGGCATTGAGAATTGACAGTCGGGTAATGCCTGTGATATACTGTACAGGATATCTTTGCGAGGTATTCCGATGAACCGAAAAGCCAAGGTAATTATTTTCGACTTCGACGGCACGCTGGCCGACACTCTCGACTCAATCCATATCGCTGTCAACAGATCGTTGCGGTACTTCGGCCACCCCGAAAAAAGCCGCGACGAGGTGCGCCGAGCAATCGGTAATGGGGTGTTGAAACTGATCGCCCGCATACTGCCGGAGGACAGGTCCGGCGACCCGGCATATGTCAAGGAAGTACTTGATTATTACAACAACGAGTACGCGCGCACTTATCTTGTTACCGGCTGCTACCCGGGCATACAGGAGGCGATAACCGGACTGGTAAACCGCGGATACAGGCTCGCCATACTGTCAAACAAACCTGATAAGTTCATCCGAAAGCTGACCGGGCTGCTCTTTCGGGAAGACGAGATAGCCCTGGCGTCTGGACAGTCGGACCTGCCGATAAAGCCCAACCCGGCCTCGGCGCTGATGATTGCCTCAAAGCTCGGCGTCTCCCCTTCCGACTGCACCTTTGTGGGGGACAGCGACATAGATATTCTGACCGGCCGCAATGCCGGAATGATGACTGTAGGCTGCACCTGGGGCTACCGCGAGGCCGAACTGCTCCGGCGCGCCGGAGCGGATTTCATTATCGACAAACCTTCAGAGTTGCTTGAACTTTTCCCTGGAGTAACCAAATAAACCGGCAACAGCTGGGTATGGGAGATAGAATATGATACAGGCAAAGCTTATTTCGTCTCTTGAAAAATGCTTCCCCGGAACCGATATTGCGGGGCTGTCTGCAATTGAGGAGATTTCGGTCCTTCGCGGCGAACGCCTCTCTCTTCAGCTTGCATACCGCGAGGACGACAGATCAAAGCCGCGGCGCGAATGGTACACTCCGCGGGTCAGCGGCCGGCTTGCAGGGTATGCCACGCTGCGGCTGGTTGATTTTGTCCCGTCGCTGATGCCCGCCTATCCCGACAAGGTTGACGACAATTATCTCTCAACCGAGCCGGGGCTCTATCCCGACCTGCTTTCGGAGCTGCCCATGCGGGGCATGGTTCCGGTCCTGAGTTTTCAGACCAGATGCCTCTGGATAACCATAGAAATACCGGATGACCTCCCGGGCGGCACATATGAGCTTGAGATCGGGCTCTATTCGGGCGAGACCGCCGCCGCGACGGCCTCAGCGCGGGTCAGGGTCATCCCCGCCCGGCTGCCCGAAGGTAAAATGTATGTCACGCAATGGCTGCACTGCGACTGCCTCGCCGACTACTACAATGTCGGGGTTTTCTCTGAGCGCCATTGGGAGATAATCGAAAACTTCGTGCGCACGGCGGTGGCAAACGGAATAAATACGCTGCTCACACCTGTCTTCACCCCGCCGCTCGACACCGCGGTAGGCGGCGAACGGCCGACCGTACAGCTTGTCGGGATGAGGGTTGAGAACGGCGAGTACAGTTTTGATTACTCAAAGCTTGACCGCTGGCTTGATATGTGTGAGAGGACGGGCATTAAGTATTTTGAGATAAGCCACCTCTTCACCCAATGGGGGGCGGCGCACGCGCCGAAAATTGTCGCCACAGTCGACGGGGTCGAAAAGCGGATTTTCGGATGGGACACCGAGGCGACCGGCCCCGAATACACGCGCTTTCTGCGCACCTTCATCCCCAACTTCCTTGCGCACATGAAGTCGCGCGGGCTTGACAGGCGCTGCATATTCCACATCTCAGACGAGCCCCGGCTTGAACACCTTGAGCAATACTCGAGGTCCCGTGCGGTAGTCGCCGACCTGCTTGAGGGCTACATGGTCGCCGACGCTCTCTCAAGCTTTGAATTCTGGAAACGCGGGATAGTGAGTACACCTATCCCCTCAAACAACCATATCGAGCCCTTCCTCGAAGCCAAAGTCCCGGGGCTCTGGACCTATTACTGCTGCAGTCAGGGCGTGGATGTGAGCAACCGCTTCTTTGCCATGCCGGGCGCGCGCACCCGCGCTATCGGAATGCAGTTCTACAAATACGACATAGCCGGATTTCTGCAGTGGGGTTATAATTTCTACTTCAACCAATTCTCATACGACCGGGTGAATCCCTACCTCGACTCAACCGGCGGGTATTTCGTGCCCTCGGGAGACGCCTATTCGGTCTATCCCTCGCATGACGGCCGGGCGCTCGAATCAATGCGTATCGTGCATTTTTACGAGGCACTTCAGGACAGGCGCGCCATGGAGCTCTGCGAGAAGTATTACAGCAAGGAGCGGGTGGTGGCCGAAATGGAGGCCATTATCGGCGAGATAAAATTCTCGAAATGTCCCCGCAGGTCTGAGGAATTGCTGGCGGTGAGAGAGCGAATCAACCAGCTTATCTCCGAGGCGGTCGGGGGGTAAAAAATTGTGGGGCTCTGCCCCCGTACCCCCGCTCAAGACCCTTTTTGAAAAAGGGTCTTGAGAATCCCCCAAAACTTTTAACAACTTTAAACGCCAATATATGGTTTGATGCGCAAATTGATTAATGCTTATATGATAAAAAAACAGGCCTTCGGCATTGATGCCGAAGGCTTGTTTTGCATTGATGTTACTGACGTTTGAACGCTTCCTCAATCGCCACTGCGACTGCGACGGTGGCTCCAACCATGGGGTTGTTGCCCATGCCGATAAGCCCCATCATCTCGACATGCGCCGGAACCGACGAGGAGCCGGCAAACTGCGCATCCGAGTGCATCCTGCCCATGGTGTCGGTCATGCCGTATGAGGACGGGCCGGCCGCCATGTTGTCGGGGTGCAGGGTACGGCCTGTGCCGCCGCCCGAGGCGACCGAGAAATACTCGACACCGTTCTCGACGCACCACTTCTTATATGTGCCGGCAACCGGGTGCTGGAATCTGGTCGGGTTGGTCGAGTTGCCGGTGATCGAGACGCCCACGCGCTCAAGCTTCATAATCTCAACGCCCTCGGGGACGTTGTCGGCTCCGTAGCACCTGACCGCGCTTCTCGGTCCCTTGGAGAAGGGTATCTCGCCGACCACCTTCAGGGTTTCTGTGTTGTTGTCAAACTCGGTTTTGACATATGTAAAGCCGTTTATACGCGAGATAATATAGGCCGCGTCCTTGCCCAGTCCGTTGAGTATCACGCGCAGGGGCTTTGTGCGCACCTTGTTGGCGTTAAGCGCAATTGAAATAGCGCCCTCGGCAGCCGCAAACGACTCGTGTCCGGCAAGGAAACAGAAGCACTCGGTGGTCTCCGAGAGCAGCATCTTGGCTAAGTTTCCGTGCCCGAGCCCAACCTTTCTGTTCTCGGCGACGGAACCGGGAACGCAGAAGGCCTGAAGTCCTATACCGATATTCGCTGCCGCGTCTGCGGCTTTTTTGGCGCCGGCCTTAATGGCAATCGCCGCGCCGACGGTGTATGCCCAAACGGCGTTCTCAAAGCATATAGGCTGGGTCCCGCGGACAATCTTCTCGCAGTCGACACCCATGCCGAGCGTGATGTCGCGGCATTCGTCGATGGAGGAAATACCGTATTTTTTCAGCACGCTAAGGATCTTGGCCTCGCGTCTTTCATATCCTTCAAATTTAGCCACAGCAGTATTCCTCCTTCTTACTCCAACCGGGGGTCTATAAACTTAACCCCTTCATTAAACCTTCCGTATGTACCCTTTGACTTCTCGTACGCCTCGTTCGGTGAGAGGCCCTTCTTGATCAGGTCGGTCATCTTGCCGAGAGAGACATACTCGTAGCCTATAACCTCATTGTTTTCGTCGAGTGCCATTCTGGTGCAGTAGCCCTCGGTCATCTCAAGGTATCTCACGCCCTTCTCTCGTGTGCCGTACATGGTGCCGACCATCGAGCGCTGGCCCTTGCCGAGGTCCTCCATGCCGGCGCCGATTACAAGCCCGCCCTCCGAGAAGGCAGACTGCGAGCGGCCGTAAGCAATCTGGAGGAAAAGCTCGCGCATTGCGGTGTTGATGGCGTCGCAAACCAGGTCGGTGTTCAGCGCCTCGAGAATGGTCTTACCGGGGAGTATCTCGGCCGCCATTGCCGCCGAGTGGGTCATGCCCGAGCAGCCCAGCGTCTCGATCAGCGCTTCCTCGATTATGCCGTTCTTGATGTTGAGCGACAGCTTGCAGGCACCCTGCTGCGGAGCGCACCAGCCCACTCCGTGGGTGTAACCCGAAATATCGGTTATCTCTTTGGCCTTAACCCATTTCCCTTCCTCGGGGATTGGGGAAGGCCCGTGGTTGGGCCCTTGGGCCACAACGCACATTTTTTCCACTTCCTTAGAGAAAGTCATAGAATATATGCTCCTTTAAATTGATTTACTTGACAAGCTCGCCGTAAACAACACCACAGGCAGCTGCGGCGTTCGACTCGTCGGTATCGATGTGCGCCGCAAGCCTGTATTTGGGGCTGACGCGTACCACCACGCCATAGAAGACCAGAGGCCGCTCGGTATTGAGTTTGAGTCCGACCTCCTGACCGTTTGTAACTCCGAAGGCGGCGGCGTCCTCTGGGGTCATGTGGATATGCCTTTGGGCGGCGATAACGCCTTCCTTCAGTTCAACCTCGCCGGCCGGTCCGACCAGTTTAAGCCCCGGAGTGCCGGCAATATTGCCGCTCTCGCGCACCGGGATGGTCAGGCTGAGAGTGCGCGCGTCGGTGAGCGAAAGCTCGACCTGATCGGCCTTGCGGCAGGGTCCGAGAATCGTCGCTGTCAGCTGCCCCCGCGGGCCGATGAGAGTCACCTTTTCCTCGCTGGCAAACTCGCCGGGCTGGCTTAAGTCCTTTTTCTTGTGCAGCTCGGCTCCCTTCCCGAACAGCGCTTCAAGCGTGCTTTGGGTTACATGAAGATGCCTTGCAGAAGTTTCAACCAGAATTTTGTTTTCCATTATTTTACCTCTTTTTTATAATCACGGGAGGTTCAGGGTAAATTTGTGCCTGCGAAATATTTAACAATCCACCCGGTTAATTATATCATAACCTGCCCGGCTTGTAAATCCCGATTTTATATAATTAGCGCGACATATCCGCCGCTTTTTTTGGCTATAATAAAAACCAAAGCAATATCGGGGGATTTTATATGTCAGAAACCAAAAATAAAGCCGCCGGCGGGGATGGCCAGAAGGATTACCGCACACAAGAACAAAAGAAAGAACATGAGAAAATCAAATCCGACAATGCCGGCACTACCCAGAGCGAAGAGGGCAACGGGAGCAGTCAGGATGACGAACAGAAAAACGAGGAGGCCGGCGCGAGGATAAACAACATAGAAAAAAGCGGCAGCGTGGTTGCCAAAAACTCGCATGAGGCAATCCACTGCCTGTCGATAATCGGGCAGATTGAGGGGCACTACCTGCTCGGCAACAACCAGAAAGCCACAAAATACGAGCATGTAATCCCGCTTTTAGTCTCGATTGAGGAGAGCGAGGAGGTTGACGGCCTGCTCGTGGTGCTCAACACGATGGGCGGGGACGTCGAGGCCGGGCTTGCAATTGCCGAGATGATTGCCTCAATGACAAAGCCCACCGTCTCAATTGTGCTTGGCGGCGGGCACTCAATCGGGGTGCCGCTGGCGGTCGCGGCAAAAAAATCCTTTATCGTACCGAGCGCAACAATGACCATACATCCGGTTCGCATCAACGGTCTGGTCATTGGCGTGCCCCAGACCTTCCGGCATTTTTCCGAAATGCAAAAGCGCATTGTAAAATTCATATGCGACCATTCTTCGGCGACCCCGGAGAAGATATATGAGCTTATGATGAAGCCTGATGAGATTGCCACAGATGTCGGCTCGATTATCGACGGGCATGAAGCCGTCAAATACGGTATAATTGATGAGGTCGGCGGGCTTGACGCGGCACTCGCTGCCCTGCGCGAGATGATAATGAAGCACAAAAAAGGAGAAAAAACAGCCCCGTGAAAACCTGACAGAATAAAGCCCCGCAAAACGGCGTTTGCGGGGCTTGGGGCGGGGTTTTTCATTATTTCATATTAATGCTGGCGAGGAACGTATCAAACGAGTTCTTTGTATTCTTTTCCAGGGCTTTGAGCAGAGAGGCCACATCGGTTTTCCCGGACTCGAATTTGCTCGAGAGGCTGACTATCAGTTGAGTGCCCGAATATTTAAGCTCATACGCCAGACTGTCGTGAATCATCTGCAGGCTTCTGTAGGAACCCGGGTCTATAGCCGTCTTCCCCTGCTGTGTGATGGTAAAATACGAGGGCATGAGCGCGGTATCGGAATAATAACTGCTTGAATAGTATGACATAGCTTCAAGCACCACACTGGTCCGCTCCGGATCCGGGTTCGTGTAGGGTATCATCAGGGCATGGCCGTTTGGCGAGACGCAGTAGTATCTGTCCTGGGACTCGGAATATTTCGGTTCGGGGAGAATTCCGTATTTCAGGCCTGAGCCGCGGAAGATAGAGGCGCCCTGCTTCAAAACTCCCATATAATACAGGCAAAGGCCGTTCTGAAAGGCGGCGACACTGTTGGCGTCGGTGCGGTAATCCACGGCGTCTGTGTCGAATTTTTTCATCAAATCAAGGAAAACATCGATGAACCTGTCTTTATTTTCATAACAATAGAGGTAGGGCATCCCGTCTTCCCCCATCTGTTCGGGGAAAATTTCGGCCGAAATAAAGAGTGCCTCGCAAAGTGTAACTGCCCGCACTACAAATCCGTAGGTATCACTGGTGGTCCAGACACCGTCACCGTCGTCGCGGAGGGCCAGCTGTGAAAATTCTATCATTTTATCCATGGTCCACCGGCCCTCTTCAACCAGAGTATATGCGTCCTCAAGCATAAGCTCTTCATACATATCCTGATTGAAATAAACCGCGCGGGTGTTGTCAAGCCCGTATATGACAGCATCGCTGTAGGTATAGAATAGCTTGCCGCCTATTGAAAGGTCGCGCCTTGCATTCTGGTCCCACCAGGGCATGTCAAGGTCTACCGTCTCAATCTCGTTGAAATCAAAGGCCAAGCTGATAATCGTCGGAATGTTGTCAAGATTAACGGTAACAAGGTCGTATTCCTTTTCACCGGATTGAATCAGGTTCTTTACTGTGCTGGTGTTTACCTGGCTCTCGGTGATTGTGACGCCGAGCAGCTCCTTCAGCTGCAGATTGCGCATATAGATAGCATCTTTAATGACGTCCCCCGAAACGCCGTCTGACAGCATACTGTTATACACATACTTGCTGCTGTTCAGCGCGTCGTTTGCGATATTGAGGACATATCCGTCATATCTAACATCCGGGATGTTCAGCTTATACTGGTTTTCGGTCTCCTCGGGATTTGTGGTTTCACCGTCTTGGGAGCCGGTTTTAGCTGTTGTCGTCTCCGCGTCCTTGTCGCCCTTCATGCAGGAAACAAGGGCGATTAGCATGAAAAGCACAACTAAAGCTGCAATTATTCTCTTTGCAGTCATGTTGCGATCCTCCGATTAAAAAACTGGGTCACAGTTTGACCCGTGCTTTTTTCATTATACCGTTCCCAGACACATTTGTCAACCATATTTCAAGCGTTTTGGCATTCGGGCTGTTACACTGTCACGACAAACATTAAATCCTCGCCATTATTATGGTATAATTTTAACAAAGAGCGGGATAAACATGGTGCCCTCCGCGCAAACACATGCAAAACCGGCGGGCCACAGCCCGCCGATTTTGCCCCTTTGGGGTGAAGTATTCAGAAAATTTTATTAAATCTCATATCAGCATGTTATACGTCTCAGCTATCGGATATGGAGTTATCGGCGTTAACCGATAAACATCTGTGTCCAGATATAACCGTTCGAAGTAAAGCCGACACCTATTTGTGTGAACGAAGGATTCAGGATGTTTGCCCTGTGGCCTTCGGAGTTCATCCAGGCGTCAACCACGGCCTGGGCGCTACGCTGGCCTTTTGCGATATTCTCGCCTGCCGTGCGGTAGCTTATACCGAACTTCTTCATCATGTCGAAGGGTGAGCCGTATGTCGGGCTGTTGTGCGAGAAGTAGTTATTCTCCGCCATGTCCTCCGACTTGATTCTCGCAACTCTCGAGAGCTCCTCGTTGAGGGCCAGCTCCGAGAGCCCGTTGGAGCGCCGGATTTCGTTGACAAGCCTTACCACCTCGCGCTCCTCGACTGAAACGGTGTAGCCACTTGTTGACTGAGCCTGTGTGGTCTCAGCCGGCTTGGTGGCCTTGTCCGGTGTGGTCGCAGCCGGCTTCTGAGTTGTATCAGAGGGCTTTGTGGTCTCTGCCGGTGTAGTGGCAGCCGGTTTTTCGGCCGGCTTATTAGGCTCTGCCGGTGTGGTCGCGTCAGGTTTTTCGGCCGGCTTATTAGGCTCTGCCGGTGTGGTCGCGTCAGGTTTTTCGGCCTGCTTTGTCTCGGGTGTTCCGCACCCGTACTCGGCAATTTTTGCCTTGGCCTCCCCGACTGCTTTTTCTGCTGCCGCGGCAGCCTCTTTTGCGGCCGCCTCGGCCGTGGCCGGGTCGCAGTTCTGGCCGTCTATTTCGGTCTTGACTTCTACGGCTGCTTCAACCTGCTTGCCGGAGGTGTCATTTTCGCCGTATACTGCATTTTTGCGGTATGTATTTGCCGCCAATACCGATACCGAGACCAAACATACCATAATCGTCAGAGAAACTGCAATCATTCTGAATACTTTCTTTGTGACAAAACGTCTCATAGTAGTCGTCTCCTTTCGGTATTGCGTATTTATGCCGGGGCGAGTATCCCCGGCACGCTTCTTATTATAAACGACAAGCGACATAAGTTCAATGCAAAATATCTGGTTGCATTTCTAAGTCATTTTTTGACAATTCAAGATACAAAACAATCCCGGACAGCCGGTAATTCAGCCGTCCGGGGCTTTCCTGAGCAGGTGAGGGGACAGAATCCCAGAGTGCGGTTTATCCCCCCTGCATTGCGGCGAGTGAATCATTGAGGTTTTGAAGCTGTCTTTCCACAACCTTGTCAAGCGTTTTAAATGTGGACATCACGGTATTATCCTTGTTTCTTATAATTGTGCGGAGCTGCTGGTGGACGGAGTTGAGCACCTTAGTGTAGAGCACACCGGCGTCAATATAGATTGAGCTGTAAATCAGATCGAGCATTCTGCCCGACTCCTCGTCCTTGGCGTATCTGTACTTGAGCGCGAGGTCGTAGTAGACCGAAACCACCGACTTGTAGCTCTCGGAGGCCATTGCCTCGAGCACCGCCCCCATCATCTGAAGCTTATCTT
>JBMNUI010000062.1:0-9593 GCA_050946195.1 Eubacteriales bacterium | reverse complement strand
GGAAAGCAGTACAAGGTTAAAGAGGGCGACGTTATCTTTGTCGAGAAGCTTGACGCCGCCGAGGGCGAGACGGTTACATTTGATAAGGTTCTGGCTGTCTCGGACGGCGAAACCCTTGAGGTCGGCACCCCCAATGTCAGCGGGGCGGCGGTCACCGCCAGTGTGCTGAAGAACGGCAAGGGCAAAAAAATCTACGTTTTCCGCTACAAGCCAAAGAAGAACTACAAGAAAAAGCAGGGACACCGGCAGCCCTACACCAAGCTGCAGATTCAGTCCATAACAAGAGCGTAAAATGACAAAAATCACTTTCTTCAGGAGTGGCGGAGTCTTTTACGGGTTTGAGGAGACCGGGCATACCGGCTACGGTGAGAGTGGCGAGGACCCGCTCTGCGCGGCGCTCTCGGCCATGACGATGCTCATCGTCAACGCAATTGAGCTGGCATATTCGTCAAGAGTCGATTACACGGTCGACGAGGGGGCGACCCGCATTGTGGTGAAGTCAAAGGCGGCGCTGCCCGAGTTCTGCGACGATGCCATGATACGCTATGCCGTCTCGGGTATATTTTTGGCATACTATTACCAACTTCGCGATATGCTTGAGGATTACGGCGACTTCCTTGAGGTCGAGGTTGTCGACCGCAAATACGAGTGACACCGGGGCGCGTCATCTGGGAAAGAAGAATAACGGAGGATAAAGCCATGTTCAGAATAAGCTTGCAGTTTTTTGCCCACAAGAAGGGTGTCGGCTCGACCAAGAACGGGCGCGACAGCGAGTCCAAACGGCTGGGCGCAAAGAAGGCTGACGGGCAGTATGTGCTGGCCGGAAATATAATTGTGCGGCAGAGAGGTACCGCAATCCGCCCCGGCAGGAATGTCGGTATTGGCAAGGACCACACCCTGTTTGCGCTTATTGACGGCAAGGTGAAGTTCGAGCACCTGAAAAAGGATAAGAAACAGGTCAGCGTTTACAGCCTGAACTAAACAAAACATAGCGGCGGCGCCAGGAAATGCGCCGCCACTTTTTTATTCTGTTAAAATATAATCAGCTCTCGACCCAGCCTTTTGCGCGCTCCACCGCACGCCGCCAGCCGTAAAGTTTCTCCTCGCGGACCTCATTGCTCATTGAGGGTGAAAATTCCCGGTCGACCTGCCAGCGTTTCTTTATTTCTTCAAGTGAGGAATACACGCCCGCAGCCAGCCCGGCAAGGTTGGCCGCCCCTTTGGCCGTGGTCTCGATGCACCTCGGGCGGATTATCGGAAGGTTCAGGATATCAGACTGGAACTGGAGTAGGAGGTTGTTGGCCGAGGCGCCTCCGTCAACCTTCAGCGAGGTTATCGGAAAACCGGCCGCCTTCTCCATGACTCCGAGCACGTCGGCGGTCTGATAGGCCATCGATTCGAGCACCGCGCGGATTATGTGGTTCTTTGTGGTCGCTCGGGTGATGCCGAGTATGGCGCCGCGGGCGTAGGGGTCCCAGTACGGCGCGCCGAGTCCGACAAAGGCCGGTACTACATAGACGCCGCCGGTGTCGGGAACCGCTTTTGCGGCCTCCTCGCTCTGCGAGGATTTTTCGATGACACCGAGGCCGTCGCGCAACCACTGGACCGCCGCCCCGCAGATAAAGACCGAACCCTCAAGAACATAGTTGACTTCCTTGCCGATTCCCCATGCCACCGAGGAAAGCAGGCCGTCCTTTGTGATTACCGGTTTTTTGCCGGTGTTCATCAGCAGGAATCCGCCGGTGCCGTATGTGTTTTTGACGCTTCCGGGTTCAAAGCAGCACTGGCCGAAGAGCGCGGCCTGCTGGTCGCCGGCAACCCCGCATATCGCAATGCTGCCGCCGAAAAGCTCGGGTGCGGTATATCCGAACAAGCCGGCCGAAGGGAGAGCCGCCGGCATCATCGGGGCGGGTATGTCAAAGAGCTCGAGCAGCTCTTTGTCCCACTTGAGCGTGTTGATGTTGAAGAGCATGGTCCGGGCGGCATTTGTGTAATCTGTGGCATGGGCCCTGCCGCCGGTGAGATTGTAGATAAGCCAGCAGTCTATTGTGCCGAACAGCAGCTTGCCTGCCTTCGCGCGCTCGCGTGCGCCCGGGACGTTGTCAAGCATCCATTTGATTTTTGTCGCCGAGAAGTAGGAGTCGATGAGAAGGCCGGTCTTTTTTTGCACCATATCGGTATATCCCGCCTTGTTCAGCTCCCGGCAGTAATCGGCGGTGCGGCGGCATTGCCATACTATGGCGTTGTATATCGGTCTGCCGGTGTCCTTGTCCCAGACGACCGTGGTCTCGCGCTGGTTGGTGATGCCTATCGCTATTATGTCCGACGCGCCGGCACCGACCTTTTCCATTGCCTTTTTGCAGACCAGAATCTGCGTGTTAAGAATCTCGCTTGCGTCATGCTCGACCCAGCCCTCGCGGGGAAAAATCTGTGTGAATTCCTGCTGTGCTACTGCGGCGATTTGCCCGCAGAGGTCAAACAAAATACATCTTGAGCTTGTCGTACCCTGGTCGAGGGCCATTAAGTATTTTCCCATGTTCTGCACCTCTCGCTCTTTTGCCGCACAAGGCTGCCAAATTTACGGGGCCGCCTTCTGCTGCTTTTATTTTAGCATACAGGAAAAACTAAATCAAGCAAAAGTAACTGAATTTCAGAGAACGACTCCCCGAGCTCTTATGCTTTCGGGTAGGCCTTAAATTTCATCGCGTCGATCCCCGCAACAAAAGCGCGGGGCAGGTCATATGTAAACAAGCGAGTCTGAAGGTTCTCGACGGCATCTGTGAGCCGCGCGAGATACTCAGGGATGGTCGAGTCATGGAATGTTACGATTTTCTCCGATACCTCAAGGCACCGCGCGGCGAGCAGGCCGGCCTTGTCCGAAAAGTCAAGGTAGTCCCCGCCGGGCAGCGCCGCGGCCTTTTGACAGAGGTCCGAGACCGAGGTGACAAGGCCGGCAAGCCTGCCCGGTATCGGTGTGCGGCTTAACTTAAACAGCGCGGTAATATACCGCCGGCAGAGCGCCTCGGCGCTGCCGGCGTCACGCCCTGCCGCTCCATCAATATAGCCCACGGTAAGCTCTCTTAAGGAAAGCATATACCCGGCGGCATCCTCGCATATGCCGCACAAGCGGCGCTCGTATTCATTCAGCAGCCCGTAAAGCTCGGCTTTTTCCATGGCTTTTTTCTTGGGAAAAACTTCTTTAAATAAGTTTCTCCCAAACCCTCTTCAAGAACTTTTATTGCATAAGGAACACAAGGCGCGGCGCGTGGGCGATCACAGATCGCCCCTACGGAACATATCACAGCTATCGGTTTTTCAGTCATATCGCCAAAACTCAAGCAAGTAGTATGACGGGTAACTCCATTAGATACCACTCAACTTTGTTATTCTGTGTCTGCTTGGCGAGCCTTTCATAGTCAAAGCCGCGATAAGCGCGAGATTTCGACAATTGTATTCTATAACAATTCCGCTATACTGCTGCATCATTTTGCTCGCTTCGTTCGCGGCAAGAGGAAGGGGGTTTTTAGGGTGGAAACCATAGGTTTCCCCTGAGCGTGTTTCTTTGGTTCGTTTCTTTGCACGGGCAAAGAAATGAACATTGAAATTAATAGTTTTTGCAAGACAAATGGCGAGAGTTATTCTTTGAGAATACATAGATATTTAAAAAGAGCAGCATGAAAACTGCTCTTTTTGAAACTATCGGATCTCGACATTCACCCGCTTGCCGCAGGTGTTGCCCGCCGCCTTCATCACGGTGCGTATCGCTCGGGCAATTCTGCCGTTCCTGCCGATTACCATGCCCATATCGTCGGGAGACACGCTGAGGACAAAGTTTATGCTGTCCTTGGTCTCGGATTCAACGACGACGGTCACGTCGTCGGGGTTATCAACTATAGCCCTGGCCAAATCATATAGAGTTGCCTTCAGATCCGCCATAGCAATTCTCCCGGCCCGCATCACTCGATGATACCCGTTTTCTTAAACAGGGACCTGACGGTATCAGTGGGCTGCGCACCGTTTTTCAGCCAGTTTTTTGCCTTTTCGGTGTCGATTTTAATATCGGCGGGGTCGACCAGCGGGTTGTAATAGCCGATATCCTCGATATACCTGCCGTCACGGGGCGAACGGTTGTCGGCCACAACCACGCGGTAATAGGGATTTTTCTTTGCGCCGATTCTTCTGAGCCTGATTTTTACTGCCATTCTTGTTTTCCTCCGAAAAATAGTTGGGTGATTTTTTATAATTCAGAATCCGTCAAAGCGGGAATTTCAGTTTTCCCTTTCCGAACTTGCCTATCTTTGAGGGATTCGAGAACTGCCTGAGTAGCTTTTTTATCTGCTCGAACTGCCGCAGCAGCCGGTTGACCTCCTCAACGCTGGTGCCGCTGCCCTTGGCAATCCGCCGCTTGCGTGAGGCGCCGATTATCTCGGGCTTCTCGCGCTCCTCCTTTGTCATCGACTTGATAATCGCTTCCTGGCGGGCAAGCATTTTTTCGTCGATTTTCGCGTCCTTCAAGGCGCCCGGCGAAACTCCGGGCATCATGCCGGCAAGCTGCTCGAGGTTGCCCATGTTCTTTAACTGGGAAAACTGTTCGAGATAATCCTCAAGCGTGAAGGTCTGCTGGCGGATTTTCTTTTCGAGCTCGGCCGCCTTTTTGCTGTCGTATGCCGCCTCGGCTTTCTCGATAAGCGAGAGCACATCTCCCATGCCGAGAATTCGCGAGGCCATTCTGTCGGGATGGAAGGGCTCGATGGCGTCGAGCTTCTCGCCGGTCCCGACAAACTTTATCGGCTTGCCGGTCACATATCTTATCGAGAGCGCGGCGCCCCCGCGCGTGTCGCCGTCAAGCTTGGTGAGAATCACGCCGGTGATATCGAGCAGGTTGTTGAAGCTCTCGGCCACATTGACCGCATCCTGGCCTATCATGGCGTCGACCGTGAGGAGTATCTCGGTCGGATTTACCTTAGCCTTTATCGCCAAAAGCTCATTCATGAGCTCCTCGTCGATATGAAGCCGCCCGGCGGTGTCAATAAAGACCATGTCGTAGCCTTCTCTTTTTGCGTAGGCAATACTTTCCTCGGCTATCTTTACTGGGGACACCTTGTCGCCCATCGAAAAGGCCGGTATACCGAGCTTCTCGCCCACAACCTCAAGCTGCTTTATCGCCGCCGGGCGGTAGATATCGCAGGCGACAAGCAGCGGGCGTTTGCCCTGTTTTTTATACATTCCGGCAAGCTTACCGGCATGCGTGGTTTTGCCGGCGCCCTGAAGGCCGACCATCATGACTATTGTCGGGGGCTTTGAGGAGATAGTCAGCTTCGACTGGGTCTGGCCCATTATGTTTGTAAGCTCGTCGTTGACAATCTTGACAACCTGCTGCGCCGGCAGGAGCGACTCAAGCACCTCGCTGCCCAGGGCACGGGTCGAGACTGCATTTACGAATTCACGGACCACCTTATAGTTGACGTCTGCCTCAAGTAGCGCCAGCTTTATCTCGCGCATTCCGGCCTTGATGTCGGCTTCGGTGAGCTTGCCCTTGTTCCGGAATTTCTTTATTGCATTATTAAGCTTCTCACTGAGGTTCTGGAACATTGTTCCTCCTTCTGAAAAAACGTCGGTTCTATACCAGTGAGGAGAGGTGCTCGATTTCGCGGCGGAGCTCCTCGGGCAAATCACACTGCCGGCTCATGGCGCAAATCCTGTCGGCGGTGTCCCTGAGTTCCCTGAAGCGCCCGACGAGCCCTAACTTCTCCTCGTAAAAAAGCAGCTCATCTCCGGCTTTTTTAATGATATTGCGCACACCCTGCCTTGATATTCCCATGACCTCGGCAATCTCGGAGAGCGAGAGGTCCTCGTTGAAATACATCGAGAGCGCCTCGCGCTTGTGCTCGCCCAGCAAATCACCGTAAAAATCGAGCAGAAAGCCGATATACAAATCCTTCTCAAACACCTTGGCAACGACCCTTCGGATTGCGTATTGAACAGCCCGGAATAAAAAACTGTGTAAAGCAAATTGCTTTACACAGTATATCACAGCGGATGCGGTTTGTCAACAGCAGATGCTCATTTTATTTTAATTATTCTTCGTCCTCGTCCTCATTCTCGGGCGGCTTGACCAGCACCGTCACCTTGGTGACGCGCATGTCGTCCATACCCGAGACAACCACGAGCAGGTTCTTGTAGGAGAAGGTATCCCCGATGTGCGGGTCGGCATTGAGCGCCTCAATAGCCCAGCCGCCTACCGTCGAATAATCGCATTCAAAGCCCTTTGAGGGAATGTCGAGGCATTCGAAGAGGTCGTCGATGTTCATGTCGCCGTTGACCTCGTATGTCGACTCGCCGGTCTTGGTTATCATGTCGACAACCTCGTCGCTCTCGTCCCAGATGTCCCCGACCAGCTCCTCAAGAATGTCCTCCATGGTGACAATTCCCAGCGTGCCGCCGAACTCGTCGATGACAATTGACAGATGAGTCTGCTTTTCGCGCAGCACATTGAGGGCGGCCGGCAGGCGCATGGTCTTGTGGATGAAGCAGGGCGGAATCAGTATATCGCGCAGCGCGGCCTTGTTCTCGCGCACCGCGTTTTTGTAGTAGTGGTTGAGGTAGAGCACGCCGATGATGTCGTCAATCGAATCCTCGTACACCGGTATGCGCGAGAAGCGCGATTTTTCGATTGTCTCCGAGATAACTTCGGGTTCGTCGTTGATGTCAATTGTGACAAGGTCGATTCTTGGGGTCATAATTTCCTCGACCGTGGTATCCTTGAAGGTAAGCGTCGACTGGAGCAGCTCACCTTTATCCTCGTCTATGACCCCTTCCTCCTCGACCGTGTCGATAATCGAGGAAAGCTCCTCCTCGGTAACCGTCGGCTGCTCGCCGCCGTTGTCCTTGCCCCAAAGACGGCGCAGCATGTTCACCGGCAGCATGATTATGAATACGACAGGGTAGAGAATGATTGTAAGTATCCGGATGGGATATGCGACCCAGCGCACCACCACGTCGGCATGCTGTTTCCCGAGAATCTTCGGGACGATTTCTCCGAAGATAAGGATAATGATGGTCATTATTACCGTGGCGATGAGCGAGGCCAGCGTGTCGGACTCTTTCCCAAGCCCGAGCGCCAGCAAAAGGTTTACGGTAATGACCGTCGTGATTGCCGAGGCGCCGAGGTTTACCAGGTTGTTGCCGATAAGAATCGTCGAGAGTGCCGTGGTGAAGTTCTCGCTTATCTTATATGCCATGGCCGCGGTTTTTTCGCCGGCCTCGGCGCTTTTTTTCAGGCGAAGCCTGTTTGAGGTGTTGAAGGCTATTTCAGACCCCGAAAAGAATGCCGACAGCACAATCATCACAACTATAGCAATATACGGCCACATATCAGACACTCCTCCTTTGTGCCGGCTGCATGCATTCGCCGCCCGGAGTGCTGTGTGCGGGCCTGCTCTCGGGATCCACTTTGATAATCACGTTGTTTATTTTGCCGTCCTCTATTTCCTCGACCGAAACCTCAAGGTTGTTATACCTGAAGCTGTCCTCTTCCTCGGGGAACCTGCCGAAGGATTCGAGAACCCAGGAAATCACCGGTTGCGAGGCCATTTCAGTGCTGGGGCAGGAGAGGCCCATCTTGGCGAAAACCTCGCCGACCGGCAGACTGGTGCTGACCTGATACCGGTTGCCGCCTAGCTTTACGAAGTCCGAATCAACAACGTCGTCCTCGTCCCATATCTCGCCGACCAGCTCCTCAAGGAAGTCCTCGATGGTGACAATTCCGAGCACCCGGTTTGTCTCGTCGGTAACAAAGGCAAGATAAATCTTCTTTTGCCTCATTGTCGAGAGAAGATCGTCAATTTTCGCGTTATCGCGCACGAAATAAGGCTCGGTCAGAAGCTTTTTAATGTCGACCTTGGGATTTTTCATATATGCCTTGAGAAAGTTTCTTATCTGAAGGATACCGACAATATTGTCAAGGTCCCCTTTGTAGACCGGGATGCGCGAGTATTTGGCCTCAAGGATTCTTTTGACTATCTCCTCGTTCGGCGTGCTGATATCGATGGCATAAATATCGTCACGCACAGTCATTATATCGGCGGCAGTGGTGTCCGAAAACTCGAGCGCCGATTTGAGAAGGTCGCTCTGTTCCTCGTCCATGACACCCTCCTCCTCGGCGGTGTCTATGATGTCATAGAGTTCATCCTCGGTGATGGAGGGGGGCTGCTCTACGGCAAATATTTTTGAGACGGCTTTTGTGATTAAAGAGAAAAAAGCCACAAGCGGTGTAAATACCTTCATCAAAAAGCGCAATGAACCGGCGCAGGCACGAGACATTGTGTCGCTGCGGTCGTTGGCAAAGGACTTCGGTATCATTTCGCCGAAGAGAAATATAATCGCCGTGGTTATTACAGTTGTAAGCGCCGTCATCGCATCGCTGTCTATGTTTCCGAATGCCCCGGCACTGAGCATGCGCAATGTCAGCACCGTCGCAATAGATGAGGCGGCTATTTTTGATATGTTGTTGCCTATCAGGATGGTGGTAATAGCATCCTCGAAATTGTTGACGACATACAGGGCTTTCTTTGCTTTTTTGTCGCCGTCGTCCGCGCGGTTTTTCATGCGGATTTTGTTCATGGCTGAGAAGGCGCTTTCGGTACCCGCAAAATACGCGCAGAAAACAAGGCAGGTAACAAATACCAGTATTAATCGCCAACTACCGTCGCCGTCCATTTAGACGTATCATCTCCTCTTTTCAACCTGAGCGGTTGTAATTATATTTATAAGTATAACGGATTCATGAGGTTTTGTCAAGGGGGAGGGGCTTTTTCGGGGGCCGGCTTTGTGTATATGCTAAAATGATATGACCCAAAAAACGAGGAGAAGCTCGGTTCTAGATATGGTGGCATTTCAATCCACACCCTCCGGGTGGAGGGTGACGTTACAGACGACGTGGCCGGGTACTATCAGGCGATATTTCAATCCACACCCTCCGGGTGGAGGGTGACCTGGCCGTCCTCGAGTTCCAGCACGGCTTCAACCATTTCAATCCACACCCTCCGGGTGGAGGGTGACTGCATTTTCTTTAGCAGATTCTAACTGTTCGGCGGATTTCAATCCACACCCTCCGGGTGGAGGGTGACTACGCTTCGCGGTACGATATAAAAGCCGCTGATAATTTCAATCCACACCCTCCGGGTGGAGGGTGACGCATGGGAGCAGCGGCGTGCCGCGAATTTAGCATATTTCAATCCACACCCTCCGGGTGGAGGGTGACCGTGTCGGTTGCCCACAATAGTGTTTCTCCTGTTATTTCAATCCACACCCTCCGGGTGGAGGGTGACGACTGTGCTTCGAGGTTGGCAATCTTGGCTTTGAATTTCAATCCACACCCTCCGGGTGGAGGGTGACTCATTTTTCCTTCTGCATTTTCGATGCGGGATATATTTCAATCCACACCCTCCGGGTGGAGGGTGACCATATATCGTTGTTTATGCGACGGTTTTGTTGTATTTCAATCCACACCCTCCGGGTGGAGGGTGACCTAAAAAGATATAATATAATTTGTATAAAATAGACATTTCAATCCACACCCTCCGGGTGGCGGG
>JBMNUI010000061.1:0-9890 GCA_050946195.1 Eubacteriales bacterium | reverse complement strand
TCAACCACACCGGCGACGACAGCAGGTATTTTAACAGATACGGCAGATACCCCGGTACCGGCGCTTATCAGTCAAAGAGTTCGCCGTACTTTGACTGGTACTTTTTCAAGGACTATCCCGACAGCTACGAGTGCTGGTGGGACATCACAAGGCTGCCGAAACTAAACCACGAAAACGACATATGCCGCGCCTACTTTGCCGGGCGGGACGGGATAGGAGCGAAATATGTCAGGCGGGGCATTGGGGGCTGGCGGCTTGACGTGCCCGACGAGCTCTCGGACAGGTTCCTTGAGGACTTCAGGCGCTCTGTCAAGAGTGTTTCGGAGGATGCGGTAATCATCGGCGAGGTCTGGGAGAATGCCGCCGACAAGATATCCTATGGCCGGCGGAGGAAGTATCTTCGGGGTCTGGAGCTTGACAGCGTTATGAATTATCCGATAAGAAACGCAATAATTGACTTTACGCTTTACAGCGACGGGAAAATGCTGTATAATATTCTTACAGATATATACTCTTCCTATCCGCCCTGCGTCTGCAATATTCTCATGAACCTGCTCGGAACCCATGATACCGAGAGGATTCTCACTGTGCTGGGCGATGCCGGCACCGACTCGATGAAAAACGAAAAGCTTGCAACCTTCAGGCTGGACAGCGAAAAATACGCACTTGCGTTGCGCCGGCTGAAGCTTGTCTCGACCCTGCAGTACACCGTATACGGCACGCCGTCGCTCTTTTACGGGGATGAGGCCGGGCTTGAAGGCGGGCGCGACCCCTTCTGCCGTATGCCCTACCCGTGGGGCAGAGGGAATGCCGAATTGCTGGCCCACTACCGGCGGCTGGGCGAGATCCGCACGCGCGAGCGGGTGTTTGACGGCGGGGACTTTGAAGTGCTCGGCTACGGCGAGGGATTTATCGCATACGAGCGCACGCGCGGCGGCGAGCGGGTTGTGATGGCCGCCAACAGCGGCGATGCAGAATTGTCTTTCAGGCTGCCCACAAGGCAGATTGACCTGCTCACGGGCCGTGAGTACTGCGGCCGGGTAACGCTCGAGCCGATGAGCGCGGTCATCTTAAAGGAAAACTGACAGGTTGGTTTAGCGGAGATTGATATGCTGAAAAAGGTAATCAAACACTGGACAAAGAGCAAGAATCCCGATACCCCGCGCTACCGGCGCGAGATGGCCGAGCGGATTTGCGGGCAGCATATCAAATATGTCACCGAGCGGCGGGAGGACGGCGTCGAGGAGGTTATCGGAAGGGAAGGCGGGCTTAACATCCGCGGCGACGAGTTCATCGTTTATGCTTCGCAGAAAATAGTACTGCGCTGCAAAATAGACGAAATGCAGGCAGGGGAGCTTTTGTCAAATGACGGGGTGGTGATAACCGCGCCCGACCTTGAGCAGGGCGGGATTGTCCGTACCATTGTGGCTCATTATGTTTACTACAGAAAATAATGCATATTATGCTAAAATGTAACAATTGAGTATAATAGCCACTCGGTTTTTTGGTAAATATTGATTAAAATTTTTGTTTGACAGAGGCACAGAATTCGTGCATAATATACACATCTTATGCTAATTATGGCTGCATATGGATATATCGACTTGTCGATTGACCATATGCAGGAGACAATGTATGTAATTTAGTCTTCGGCAGCCCCCTTTAGCAGAATAATTGAGAAACGGAGGGCTTAGGTTTGGAAGGCGAAGTATCAATCCAGGAAACACAAATGAAATTATCCGCGCTTGAGCAAAATACGCTTGATTACATAATCGAGACAATTCACAAAAAAGGCTACCCCCCCAGCGTCCGAGATATCCAGAAGGCGCTGGGCTTCAAAAGCACTTCAACGGTCTATAACTGCCTCCAGCGGCTTGAGGCCGAGGGCTATATTCAGAAAGAGGACGGCAAAAGCCGCACTATTCGGGTGCTCAGGATGCCGGACCAGAAAAAAACAAGGGTTCCCATCATAGGCAAGGTTACGGCAGGCGTTCCTCTGCTCGACATGGAGAATTACGAGGGATATATAAATTTTGTGGCAGGCAGCATCGGTTACGACCAGAACAACCTTTTTGCCCTCAAGGTGAGCGAGCCGGGAATGATTGAGGCCGGGATTTTGGACGGCGACGTGGTTGTGGTCGACCGGCGTGACTGGGCCAGGAACGGCGACATAATTGTTGCAATGGTTGGCGGCGAGGTGATAGTCAGAAGCTTTTACCGCGAGCCCGGAAGGTTCCGCCTGCAGCCCGCAAACCGCCTGATGTCACCGGTTTATGTACAGCAGCTCTCGATACTCGGCAAGGTTATTGCCTGCTTGAGAATATACTGACAAAAAGCAGCGGCGTCGAGTACGCCGCAATGCCCGACTTTGTGCAAAGGAGTCTTTGCTTTGGAAAAGGATAGGGCCGCCACACCGGAAAAGGGGATAGATGCAGCGCTCTACAGGGTCAATCCCAGAAACGAATGGGGGCGGGGGCTGTTCAGGAGGAATGCGCGCAACTCGATTAAGACGGTATTCTTCAACTTAACCGAATACCTGAGCTTTTTTGTCGCGCTTTTCATCATTCAGTCGCTCTTCTGGATTCTTTGTTTTACAACCTATACAAACATTGAAAACGAGAGGAATAGGATAGCCTCTCTTTATGACGCCGATATCATAATCGACGGCATAGACGCTTCCGAGCGGTCGGCGATTGAAAACGCCCTTTACATAAACTCAAATCTCGGCGACCGCAACTTTGATACATACAGCTTTGTGCCGCCGGATGAGTACAACAAGTTTTTCAGGCTCAAGGTAAATCTCAGGGACGGGGTGACACCCGAGGATTTTATCGATTATTACATTGATTATACCGATATCGGCAGGGAGAATGTCACCTACAACACCACGCCACTCTATACATACAGGCAGGATTACCTGAGTCCTGTCATCAGATGGGCAATCCTTGTGGGAGCGCTGCTCGCCGTGTTGTCGGTTGTCCTTTTGATGACGCTATACAATGTCAGAATCAATCATTTCAAGTTCCTCTACGGCATTTACATGACCTGCGGGGCGGGGTTCAAAAAGTTATTCTCGACTGCCAAGTGGGAGATGATGGTCATCTCAGCGACCACTGCGCTGGCCTCGCTCGGGACCTCGTGGCTGATAACTGCGCTCATGTACGCAAAAGCCGGACGGGCGGTGTATATATCGGGGCGGATTGTCTTAGCAGTGATAGCCCTGAACTTCATCACGGTCTACATTGCGGTCTACACCCCGATGAAGCAGCTGTCCTTCAAGACGCCGATATCGCTCATTATGGCGCAGGACAACTCAAATCTGGTCACCTCCCCGCGCCGCTCCTTCAGGATATTCAACAAGACCTTCCCGTATCATTATGAGCTTTACGGGATATGGCGCTTTCGCAGGTATTTTGCGGCAACTCTTGTCACCGCGATTGTTTTTACCACCCTCTTTATCTGCGGGATATATATCGGCGAGATGAACAAAACCGCCATCACGACAGGCGGACCCGAAGCTGACATAATCATATATCCGGATGATGACGAGCCCGATATGGTCGACCAGATGGAAGAGGTTGCCGTATGGATTGAGGAAGTGCCGGGGGTCAGCCATACCGTCTGGAAAAACTCGACACCCGCATCCGGCATTGTCTCGCATATTCTGATGCGCAGGAAAAACCTTGACGGCGAGGCAAAGTATGTGCTCGAGAGCGACAACGTCGAGGGCTACCCGGTTGCCACCAATTACCTTGAGTACCGTGCCTTCAACCGCCACTCTATTGACACGGTCTGCTCGCTCTATGAGATCGAGGGCAACCCCTACGACATACTTGATGATAGCAACAAAATAATAATCAGCGATTCGATATACAGCCAGAAGAGATTTGATTTTGAACCCGGGGACAAAATTTACGCCGCGCAGCTTTTGTACAAGAAAGAGCGGCTTGATAAAGTCTATTTCAGCGAGCTCGAAATCCTGCGCGATCAGCTTTTCTTTTACGGGTTTGACTACGTCGAATACGAGGTTGCCGCCGTAATTCACGGCGGCGAGGCCGCCGGGAGATTTATCGTCGGGATGAACTACGACGAGTATTCCAGGTTTACCGGTATAACCGATCTGGACAGCACGATAAGCGTCTATTTGGATGCCGGTATTACCTCCGCCAAGGCTGAAGACATAATGAATCAGGTAAAACTCACCCTTCAAGATTACTTCAGCTTTGATTTTAATATCAACCGGAGTTACGCGACGCTGTATTCCGAGTTGCTGCTCCAGCGGCGGTCATACACTGCGATAGTGATATTCTCTGTGCTGCTGCTCCTGCTTTCACCGGTGGTATGGTTCTTCTCGCAGATACTATTCTTCCGCAAACGCAAAAAGGAAATGAACCTGCTCCGTATGTTCGGCGCTGCCGAGCAGCAGGTTGAGAGGCTGCATATCTTCGCGGGGCTTGTAATATCGGCGCTTGCCATGGTCGTTACTGTCATACTCAGCTATACCGCAAGCTATATTGTGTTTAAACTCATGAGCGAATGGCTGCCTTCGCTCGGCTTTGCCGGCGGGGTAAGTTACAGCTTTTTCGTGTCGACAACAGCGCTGCTCGTCAGCCTTGCGGTATCGGCCATATGCGGGTTCTTGTCGTCGTATATCCCCTACAGGGCCGGCAGGGGCCGCCGTGAAGACGGAGATTTGGGAATATTATCGCGACTTGGAGAGATGTAATGGAAGACAGAAGAATAATACTTGAAACAGAAAACCTAATCCGCCAGTATCGCCAGTACGATCTGGTGGTGACGGCGGTCAACCGGGCAACCTTTCGGGTGTATGAGGGTGAGTTTGTAGCTATTATCGGGCCGTCGGGCTCGGGCAAGAGCACGCTGCTCCACCTCTGCGCCGGACTTGACCGGCCCAACTCCGGCACAATCAAAATCCGCGGCAACGATATAACAAAAATGTCGCCCGATGAGTTGGGGGAGTTCAGGGGCAAATACATAGGTATGATTTTTCAGAATCACAACTTAATCCCTCAGTTCACGGCGCTTGAGAATATCCTTTTGCCAACGCTTATGTGCAACAAGCCCGAGTATTCGTATGAGCAGAACCTCCGCAAGCTCATTGCCGCGCTCGATATTGCCGACCGGCTGCACCACCTGCCGAGCGAGCTGTCGGGCGGCCAGCAGCAGCGGGTGGCGATAGCCCGAGCGCTGATAAACCTGCCGCTCATCGTCTTTGCCGACGAGCCGACCGGCAACCTTGACCGCAAGAACGCCGACGAAGTACTGCACCTTCTGCTCGAGACCAAGGAACTGCTCGGTCAGACTCTCATTATTGTGACGCACGACATGTCAATTGCCCGAAAGGCCGACCGGGTCATGAAAATGGACAACGGCATCCTTACCCCGTGGAGGATCACGACCGAGGACTGATTATAACGCCGCAAAAAGCGGGAAGGCGCTGCCTTCCCGCTTTTATGGTCCGCCCCGGCGGGGCTTCGGTTCCCCGAAAAGCCGCCGCAGGGTGTAGAGGTCATCCTTGCCGAGCGCGAAAAGTCCCGAGAGCAACAAAATATAGAGCAGTCCGGTGACGGCTATTGCATACGCCAGCGCCGCCTTTGTATAGAGAGCGGCGGGCCTGAAGAACAGCCTTGCAAGGCTCACGGCGCCTATCACCGCCAAGGCGGGTTTGATTATCCAGTTGACAAAATCAGGCTTCGCACGGCTTATTGCAAGCAGCCTGCCGATACTAAGCGAGGTATTCAGCAGCTCGGCGATGTATATTATCGCGATATATGCGTTGATTCCCTGTACCGGCAGCCAGAGCCAGACCAGAAGGACCGAGAGCAGCGCGTCGGCGATGTTGACTATCATCGAATAAAACTGCTGCCCGAGGCCTTTTAACATGACATCGGTCATACTGTCAAGGTACATGACAGGGATCAGCGGCGCCAGAAGGCTGATATAGGTTCCGGCATAAGCCGAATTTTTATACAGCACGGCGCCGAGCTCCCGGGCATAGCAGAGCATGATGCCGCCGATGCCGATAGAAAAGAGCAGGGTCAGCCGCATAATTTTCGAGACTATGCGCTCAATCCGCGCCTTGTCGCCCCGCGCGCGCGACTCGGCAAGCTCGGGTACGAGAAGTCCCGAGAAGGAGGTAAGAAAGACCGCCGGGAAGAGCACCACCGGGAAGACCATGCTCGATAGCGTGCCGTAGATGGCGAGTGAGGTGTCTGTGGACGCGCCGTACTTTTTCAGTCCAGAGGGTATGAGCGAGTGCTCGACAGAGAGCAGCCCCGATCTGACATACGAGCTGAAGGCTACCGGCAGGGTAATGCCAAGGATCTTGCCGACATACCTCTCGCCGCCCGGTACCTCCTTGCTTTTTCTGCTGCGGTCGAGCAGGTAGAGCGTTGACATGATGACAAGCGAGGAAAGCTCTGCCAGAACCGCGCCCCCGGCAAGCGCCATGCAGGAGTATTCAATACCCGGCGGCAGCAGGGCATGGAGCAGCAGGATAGTGCAGAATATGCGGATGCACTGCTCGGCAAAGACGGTTATCGCGTTTTTGTATACCTTCCTTATCGCTGTGAAGTAGCCGTTGAGCACCGAGGTGACCGAAATCAGCGGCAGCGCCAGCGCAAGCAGCCTCATCGGGCGGATTGTGCGCAGGTCGTCAAGCCAACGGAAAGCTATTGTCTCGGAGAGCACGAGCAGCAGCAGGGCGGCAAGCAGCCCGAACGAGGCCGCGTAAATGAAACAGCTTGACATAATGCGCCTGATCTCGCCCGGCTTCTCACGCCCCAGCGCCTCTGATATAAGCCTTGTGACCGCAAGGTTTACCCCCGAGGTCGCAA
This sequence comes from Eubacteriales bacterium, assembly GCA_050946195.1. GTDB lineage: Bacteria > Bacillota > Clostridia > Oscillospirales > CAG-272 > UMGS1002. Next base: position 3,033 of record JBMNUI010000061.1, on the reverse strand, counting down.
GGGTAATGCCGAAACCGTATATCCCGCCGATAAGCGAGTAGACCCCCATTGCCACCGCGCCGATTCGGTTTGAAATATAGACATTGAAATAAATGCCGACCGTCCGCATGATAAGCGAGACGGCGACCAGCAATAGGGCATTGTAAAGAAAAGCTTTGGATTTTCTCATGTTTTCCCCGCGACGGCATTTGGTTTTTTCAGCTTTTTCCGCGATGGTTGCCTGATATGAAATCTTATGCTCGGACGGGACGAGTTAGACCGGCCGGGCAGCCGGTGCCGTCTGTTGACCGTCTGTCGGGTGCTTTGGCGCATTTCTCGGGCACATAAGGCGACACACCCAGCCTTCAGTCGGCATCGCATATCACCCGGCAGGCGCAATGTCGGATTATATCGCAGGGCTGCCGGGTCGGATGCCGGAAAAATGAGTTTCGGAGAGTCGAAAAAAGATTTGTATGGTTGAAAAAAATAAAAAAATGCGGCGGCGTGTCGCACGAATATTCATAACACCTGTATAATCCCGGTTGACAAAATCGAAAAGTCAGACTATTATTATTAAAAAAAAATTTCGGGAGGCAAGTCAATATGAAATACGCATGTGCTTTATGCGGTTATGAATACGACCCCGAGTATGGCGACCCCGACAACGGCATTGACGAAGGAACAGATTTCGAGGACCTGCCGGCCGATTGGGTTTGCCCGCTCTGCGGCGCGTCGAAAGAGGATTTTGAGCCTGTAGAATCCGAGGAGGAGGAAGAAGAATTCTGAAACCGAGAGGAATAAGAAAAGAATGAACGGTCTGTTCCGGCTTCCGGCAGACCGTTAAATTTTATAGGATAGTCAATAGAGCAGCGGATTGAAAAACACTGCAATCTCAAAAAAACATCAAATAAGCCGCCTTGCAATTTCTGCTGTCCTGTGTTAGAATGTTGCTATATTGCTGCAGGCGCGGCGCAGGGCATACCCCGGGCGGGTGTGACTGCGGCAGGAAATCTCTGTCGGACAGTATGCCGAAGAGCGCGGCGCGGAGGTTTTGATGGAATACCGCAAAGAAAAGGATACGATGGGCGAGATTGACGTTCCGGCTGACGCATGGTGGGGAGCCCAGACCGAGCGGAGCCGGCAGAATTTCAAAATTGGAACCGAAAAAATGCCCCTCGAGCTGATATATGCCCTTGCAATTCTCAAGAAGGCGGCTGCCGAGGTCAACTTCAGGCTCGGCAGGCTCGATGAGCGGCGGCGGGAGATTATTATGCGGGTCTGCGACGAAATTCTTGCCGGGGAGCTTGATGGCCATTTCCCGCTCTCGGTCTGGCAGACCGGCAGCGGCACCCAGACCAATATGAACCTAAACGAGGTCATAGCCAACCGCGGGAACCTGCTTGTCGGCGGGAAGCTGCTCCACCCCAATGACCACGTCAACATGTCGCAAAGTTCTAACGACACCTTTCCGACAGCCATGCATGTCGCGGCGGTGCTACAAATCGAGAAGGCGCTGCTGCCCGCGATAGAGGAGCTGGCAGCCGAGTTTGCCCGGCTTGAAGTGAGGTGCAGGGGGATAATAAAATGCGGGCGGACACACCTTCAGGACGCGACGCCTATAGCCTTCTCGCAGGAGATAAGCGCCTGGCGCGTGATGCTTGAGACCGACTCCGACATGATAAAATCCTCGCTTTCCGGCCTGCGCGAGCTGGCAATCGGGGGCACGGCGGTAGGCACCGGGCTCAATGCCCCCGCGGGTTTTGCCGAGCTCTGCGCCGGGGAGATAAGCAGACTCACCGGCACGCAATTTGTAAGCGCAAAAAACAAGTTTCACGCTCTGACTTCAAAGGACGCGCTGGTTTTTGCGCACGGCGGGCTCAAGGCGCTTGCCGCCGACCTGATGAAGATCGCAAACGATATCCGCTGGCTGGCCTCGGGGCCGCGCTGCGGGCTGGGCGAGATAACAATCCCGGCAAACGAGCCCGGAAGTTCAATTATGCCCGGTAAGGTCAACCCCACCCAGTGCGAAGCGCTGACCATGGTCGCCGTGCAGGTCATGGCAAACGACGTGGCGGTCGGCATGGCGGCGTCTCAGGGCAATTTCCAGCTCAACGTCTTCATGCCGGTGCTGATATACAACTTTCTCCAGTCGGTGCGCCTGCTGTCCGACGGCATTGTATCCTTCACCCGGCGCTGTGTCGCGGGAATCGAGCCCAACCGCGAGAAGATGCACGGCAACCTGTACAACTCGCTGATGCTGGTGACCGCGCTAAGCCCGCATATCGGGTATGAGAAGGCGGCGGAAGTTGCCAGGCTTGCATATGAGAAAAATATCCCGTTGCGCGATGCCTGCACTCTGCTCGGGTATCTTTCGGGGGAGAAATTCGACGAACTGATAAGACCCGAGGATATGGTATAACCAGACACCCCACTGCAAAATCTACAGGCCGTCAAGCGGCACGAGGTATTTATGGCTAAAAAGAAGAAGTACAACAAGACAGCAGAAAACGCCGGAGAGACTAACGTCAGCCCGCCTTCAGTGCCGGCAAAAAAAAAGAAAGCGCAGGTTCGGGGACCGGAAGGACGGGCGCAGGCTCCGCACCCTCCACCCGATGGTGTCGATGATGCCCTACATTATGCCGAGACGCTCGGATGCCTGCAATACTTGATTATTTCGGCTGGCTGCCGCATGCGCTGCTCGACATCAGCCCGATGCACGCCTCGATGATAATCACGAGCATGGGGTCGCTCGGAATCAAGCCGATATACCATCATATATATGATTTCGGCAACCTGCCGGTCTTTCTGGCCTACGGCACCAAAAGGACCGAGCACACGCTCGACAAGAACGGAAACATTGTCACACACAAATAAGTTGACCTCAAAGCAGTGACAGATGAACGGATTTGTGACGGCTATTATTACGCCTCGGCCTTCAAAATGTTCAAGCGCTTCGTGGAGAATCCCGAGTTGCTCGAACGGCCGCCCGAAGTGGTTTACGAGGATATAGACTGAAGCAGCGGGGCTGACGCAATTGCGTCAGCCCCGCTGCTC
>JBMNUI010000060.1:0-9900 GCA_050946195.1 Eubacteriales bacterium | reverse complement strand
GTCGGGCTGACCAATCAGGGGGCATCGAAGGTTGAGATATACGATTTCAGCACCGGACGGCTTGATGAAACAAGCCTTGTCTGGAGTGTTTCGCTCCCCTACTACAATATAGCCGGCCTTAAACTGCGCCGGCACGAAGTCTGGGGAGAAGTGGCGATTGTCGCCTGCGGGAGTAGCTATGCCTCGATAATAACTTACCCGGAAGGAAAAACAGTCTGGTCAACCAATTATGCCGCCAACAACCCCCACAGCGTGGAACTCATACCAGGCGACATTTTTGTCGTAGCCTCAAGCACGGGCGGGGCATTGCGCTTCTTTGACCTTCTTGGCGAGTCGAATAAGTACATTGAAGTCAACTACCCGGACGCCCACGGTGTGCTCTGGGATCCCGAAAATCAGCTCCTATGGGCGCTCGGCGAGGATATGCTACGCGCCTTTGCAGTGGAACGTGACAGTGCCGGTACAATATCGGTAACAGAAATAACCGAGCGCCGCTCGACGGCTCCGACCGGTGGCGGACATGACCTTGCACCCGTGTACGGCGATACAAATCAGCTCTGGGTCACCACAAACTCGGCAGTGTACCGCTATGACAAGACGACAAAGGAGTTCACCTCATTTGACAGCGGCATAATTACAAAGTCTGTCAAGGGGATAGGCAATTTTGCCGACGGTTCTGTGGTCGCTATAGCTCCCGACGGAGTCTTCAAATCCTGGACGTCGGCAACCGTGAATTTCTATATTTGGGATGGCTTAAAATTAAATCCGCTCGCCCTCAAGTCTTCAAACGGCGCATTCTACAAATGCCGCGTCTGGAGCACAGATTATCAATAAACATTCGCCCTGAAAAACAATGATAAAAAAACACAGAATACCAGGCCGCACCGCCGATCTGCCGGAAGGTTTTCCGTGCTCAAACGACCTGTCCCCGCTGTCAAGGCCGCTTACGATCGGTGACAAAACCATAGCAAACCGCTTCGTATACCAGCCCATGGAGGGTTGCGACGGAACAGCCGTCGGCCTTGCGAATATGGGGCAGGAGTCGGTTTATATAACCAAGCTTCCGGACAACACCATAGGCGACGCCGCACGCAACGAGCTTCGACGGTACGGCGTAAACACCGACTTCATCAGCCGCGGCGGCGACAGAATCGGCGTTTACTTCTTGAAAAGGGAGCCGACGCAAGGCCTTCCAACGTGGTTTATGATCGCAGGTGCTCGTCGTTTGCCACCTCGTGCCTCCATGACTTTGATTTCGATAAGGCACTCGCCGGTGCCGCATGGCTTCACATCTCAGGGATTACCCCGGCGCTGTCCTCCGGGACATTGAAAGCCACCGAGGCGGCAATCGCTCTGGCGAGGGAAAAGGGCTGCCGCGTGTCATTTGACCTCAATTATCGCTCAAAGCTCTGGGGCGCTAAAGACGCCGGGAGGCAAACCGGAGCAGAGATCATCGAGTTCGCCACGGCCTCGGGCGTGCTTAAGCACTCGATAAACGGTGACCTCGCTCTGTCCACCGTCGCCGAGATCGAAAACCTTGTCAGATCCGGAAGGCCGGGCAGGTTGAGCAGATAAAACACAAGGATACGCCCGGGGTCTCGCAGAGAGCGTCGGCTCTGCGTCCCCCGTTGAGAATGCAAAAGGCCGGCTTTATGGTCTCGACCCTGAGGCGGGCGGTCTTTCTTCCGGAAGTCGAGGAGCAGGGTGTTGCCGAGGTCGGCCGTTTCTTACAGGAAAAACTTCTTGTGCAGCGACTCGCGCAGCGGCCTGACCAGCGCAATGACAAGCAACATTATCCCGATTAAAAACAGAGCGATAAAAGGGTAGGGGGACCAGATCAACTTTTCCTGCACGCCGAATGTAATGTTGATTAAAACCTCAATGCCGACTGTATATAACCCTAAGAGAATAAAGGCTCCGCTCCATATAAAGAGGTAGCCCCGCCTGATGTAGTAGGAGAGCACTACCACGGCGGTGGTTATAAGCCCGATGCCGGCGACGAGCGGCAGCGCGAAGGTGAAAAACCAATTCCCGTCGAGCATTGTGTTAATATAAAACAGGTAAAGCGCGACGGCCAGAAAGTCACACGGAACAAACACCGCCGGGCTCGGACGCCTGAACCAGAAGGGCAACACAAAAATAACATAAACCAAAACCAGCGCGCCGGTGACAAATCCCGACCAGACAATTCTGCCGCCGCTGAGGTTCCAGTCGCAGAGCAGGCAGATTGAAGCGATTATCAGGAAAAGCACGGTCAAAACGAACAACACCCCCCGCGGGTTAAGAACCTCGGCGGGTTTCTGAAAGGGGGGATAAGGGGGCTCGGCCCCGGCCGGAACAATATCCGGATGATATACCCGGGTCCCGCAAAGCGGGCATTTTTTTTCGCTGTCTGCCAACTCGACTCCACACTTAATGCAGTACATATATGGCCATTCCTTTCAAGGGACTTTTTAGTCATGTTTTATCTCTGGTTGCTCTCGACCTTGACCGGGATATTCTGCTCGCGCAGCACCTCGTAAAACGGCCTCTCAAGCAGCGGTTCTTTTATTTTGCGGATTATATTGATTATGAGCTTGTCCCGGTATGACAGAACCCCGCAGTTGTAGGGGGAGGTCGACTGAGCTCCGAGTATGAAGTCAAACCTCTCTATGTGTTCTCCCATTACATCGGGCACCTTGATAACCCCGAGGTTTGAGAGCGACATCATGGATTTTCGCTCTCCGAAGATAGAGAACATAATTTTCATCACTATGTTTTTTATGAAAAGCGGCGTCAGTTTGAGCACCAGCAGCCGTTCGTCCTGCACATTGCCCGAGATGCGGCTGGCCATTTCGTTGCGGGTTACAAAAAGACCCAACTGGTGATGTATGCTGGTGCATATTTCCGAGAAGGTGTACTCGCCAAGGCGCGGGTCTATTCCCGGGGTCACATAATACACGAAATTGCGCAGCGACCTGCTCGGAAAGAGCCTCCTTAAGTTTACCGGAATCAGGATTTTCACGGCCTTCTGTTTTTTTTGCGGCCGGCCGGACTCCTGTTGCAGCCGGATGCCGGCCTGAATGAATGCCGCCGCAAGATATGAGGTTATGGTCACCTTTTTTTCTTTTGCCGCGGCCGAAACACAAGCCAGATCAAGCATGAACGTGGTGACGTTTATGAACCCGTCGGTCTCGGGTGTGCCGGTCGGCCTGAAGGAATTTGCCTCCATTCTGCTTTTTCTGATTTCACCGGCGTATTTCTGAAAGCTGTCCTCAAATTCCTCCTCGGGCGGGGTCTCTAAGCGGTCGAGCACGCCGTCGGTGTTCGGAATCCTGATTCTGTATTTGCCTGACAGATATTCGGCAACAAGGGTTTTCAGGAAAACCAGCCCACCGTTACCGTCGGTGACGGCGTGAAAAAACTCGACCGCAATTCTTCTCTTGTACAATATTACGCGGAAAGCGCACTTGCGTATGTCGTCAAAGGGCATATGCGAGAGCGGATAGCTTTTTTCGTCTATAATCCGGGGCGCCTGCGGTACTTCCTCAAGGTAATACCAGAAAAGCCCGCGGCGCAGGCGTACGGCTATAGAAGGGAAGCGGCGCACCGTGATATCAAGCGCCGACTGAAGTACGGCCGGGTCGACCTCCTCTTTCAGTGTAGCCGAAAGCCTGAACACATTGCTCCATCTTTTGGTAGCCGCCGCGGGGTATATTTTAGCGGCGTTGTCAAGCTTCAGCCACCTGAGTTTGCGCTCGGAGCCCTCAGGCAATACCGATTTTATAAATCCGTTGATTTCGTCAAAATCCGATTTGTTCTCCTCAAGGCAGAACAGTACATACGCATGCCACATATTCGGTTTAATGATAAGGCGGCTCGAGCTACCCGCAAGAACCAGCCTCTCGTGCATGAGTTTTGCGTCGTCGAGTATTATTTCATCCCCGCCGGCAAATATCAGGGAAGGCGGCATACCGTCTAGGCTACCGAACAGCGGTGATACAAAGGGGTCTTTTTTGTCGGTTGGTTCGGTCCTGTAGTTTTCGCTACCGGCGTTTTCCACAAGATCGTATCTTCTGCCGGTATAGCAATCGGCGAAAAACTCGAGCCTCTCGACGCTCATCGAGGGGTCGGTTTTCATGTTATCAATATACGACTTTCCCGACAGGGTGAGATCGGTCCACGGGGAGATTGCGATAAGGCCGGCCGGCAGCGGCAAGCCGGTGTCCCTGAGCTTAAAACAAAGCGAGCATATAAGCCCCCCGCCGGCGCTCTCCCCGCAGAGCACTATTTGTCCGGCATCGTAACCCTCGTCAAGGAGGAAGCGATAAGCGCTGTACGCATCCTCAAGCGCCGCGGGGTACGGATGCTCGGGGGCAAGCCGGTATGCGGCGCATAAAACCCGCATGCCGCAGGATGCCGCAAGCACCGAGGCAAAGCCCTTGGCATAATCAAGCGTGCCGCAGGTGTATCCGCCGCCGTGAAGGTAGAGAATCACACCATAGCGCAGCTCGTCGCGCGGAAGTATCCATGCGGCCTCGAATCTGTCAAACGCAATATCCACGGCAACCACATCGTGCTTTTTTGCCGCGTGCATTATTTTACCGAGCCTGTCCTGGCCGTTGCGCGAGAATTCCAGCGGGCGGTTTTGCAGAAAAGGGTGCATCAGCTCAAGCTGTGCTCTGACGAATTTTGCAGATAATTTCATATCAAACTCCATGCCGTCCGGGATGGCTTGTCTTGGTTTTTCCTTCATGCGACGCGATATCGTGGCTTTTTGTCTGATTATATTATACCACAAAATACTTGCAGTGAAAAGTTATTGATGTACTGAAAACAAAAAACGCCGGGCAGCGTTTTTTGTTCAGACCGATTCACTGGGATGTCGCCAAGCGGTAAGGCACGGAACTTTGACTCCCGCATTCGTCGGGTTCGGATCCGGCCGTCCCAGTTAAAAAACCACAATTTGTCTCCGACAAATTGTGGTTTTTTGCGTTTATTGCTTTTTCTTTTTGTACTCCGAAGGCAGGCAGCCGGTAACCTTGCGGAAGGCGTTGATGTATGACGAGACGCTGCGGAAGCCGACCTCATAGCAGGCGTCGGCGACACTCGAGCCTTCGATTAAAAGTCTTGTGCTCTCGGCGACCCGCCGCTGCATTAGGTAATCCGACAGGGTGATATTGAAATACTGTTTGAAAAGCCTTGAGGCGTGCTCGCGGCTATAGAAAAAGTGGGCGGCGATTTCGCTGACTCCTTCGATGGAACTGTAATATGTATCAATGTATTTTTTTATGCGCGCCACGTTTTCGGGCAGCTTTGTGTTGCTCCCGATGTCTGCCGAGCTGTCAAGCAGCGAGAAAAACTGTATTATATAGCTGTATGCCAAAACCCGGCCCGCTACATCGTTCCTTGAGGCAGCCTCTTCTGCCGAGGCAAGAAGCGTGCGCAGCTTTGCAAAAAGCGCTTCGTCGGGTTGGAGCGTGTGTTGGTTTTTAGAGTTGCTTATAAAGCGGGGCAGGGGAAACTCCTCTCCGCAATATGTAAAGAAATCTCGGTCAAAATAAAAGGTATAGCGTTCATAAACCGACTCTGAAAGCATACGGGTCGTGTGCATTTTTTCGGGCGGGCAGCAGAAGACCATGCCGGGCTTCGGGACCGAAACCTCGTTTTCGCAGATAAATTCAACGTATCCCGCAATATACACAATCGCCTCATAATAATCATGATTGTGAAGCCCTTTTTCGAAAGTTGCGGTTGTGTAATTGTTTGTGCGGTGCGAGAAAATCAGATGCTCGTGAATCAGATAGTCCTTCCAGCCGTTTGTGCTTAAATATGTGAACCCTTTGGGGTCGGAAATGGTGTATTGTCCGATTTCAATACGTTTTTTAATGAAATTTCTCATGATTATGTCACAATTCCACAATTATTTGCCTGTTTTCTGGTTGAAATTATATCGCCGTGAACTCTACAATTATTATACACGAATTTTCCGGTTTGTCAACAGTAATTATGGAAATTTAAAGCGAATTATGGAGGTTTTAGACATGAAACAGAGATATGTGGTAAAACATGACGTCGATCTCTGTGTGGTCGGCGGCGGTCTTGCCGGAATTCTGACGGCAATCTCGGCCGCACGCTGCGGTATCAAGGTTGTGCTCATGCACGACCGCCCGGTGCTCGGCGGGAATTCCTCATCAGAAATACGGATGTGGGTGTCGGGGGCGGGCACCAGAGTGCGCAACCTGCAGGAAACCGGAATAATTGAAGAAATCATGCTTGAGAATATGTACCGCAATCCGACCCGGAATTTTTCGATTTGGGACACAATTCTCTATGATAAAGTGAGGTTTGAACCGAACATAGAACTGCTGCTCAACTGCACCTGCTGCGAGGCCGAGAGCGAGGGCGACTGGATAAAGAGTGTCACCGGATTTCAACTCACTACCTATACATGGCATACCGTAACCGCCAAGATTTTTGCGGACTGTTCGGGTGACAGCATCCTGGCCGAGCTGACCGACGCGGAATACACGGTAGGCCGCGAGGCGCGGGAGACCTACGGTGAGGAGTTCGGGCTTGAGAAGGCCGACAAGCACACAATGGGAATGAGTCTGCTGTTTTGTGCAAACGAGACCGACCATAAATGCGAATTTACCCCGCCCGACTGGGCATATAAATTTCCCACCGACGAGGATCTCAGGTTCAAGCCCCATGATTGCCTTGAGAAGCTCAACACCAACTTTTACTGGATTGAGCTCGGCGGCATGCAGGACACTATACGCGACACAGAGAAGATTCGTGACGAGCTGCTCAAAATCGCATTCGGCGTCTGGGACCACATGAAAAATCATGGCGACCACGGAGCCGACAACTGGGAGCTCGACTGGATAGGGTTTTTGCCCGGCAAGCGTGAATCCCGCCGCTATATCGGTGACTATGTCCTCACACAAAACGATGTCGAGAGCGGCAGAATATTCCCGGATACCGTGGCCTACGGCGGCTGGCAGATAGACAACCATCTGCCGGGCGGATTCTATATGAGCGGGAAAGACGGCGCGCATCTTCAGAAGCGCCGGCTCACCGAGCCCTACGGGATCCCGCTGCGCTGCCTTTATTCACGGAATATAAAAAATCTGATGTTTGCCGGGCGCAACATCAGTGCGTCTCACATTGCCTTCAGCTCCACGCGGGTCATGGCGACCTGCGGCGTCATGGGGCAGGCGGTGGGTACCGCGGCGGCGATTGCAGTCAAATATGGTCTGACACCCCGCGAGGCTTGCGAGAAAAAGATAACCGAAATTCAAAATCAGCTCATGGAGGACGACTGCTTTTTGCCGGGATTCAAGCGCCCGATATCAAAGCTCTCGCTTGAGGCCAAGCTCACGGCCGAATGGGGCGACCCGAGCGCGCTGCATAGCGGTATTGACCGCTAAATATGGGGCAACGACAACGGCTACTGGGGTATGTGCGGCCGGGCGATTACATATACCTTCAAAGAAAAAACCAGGGTTTCCTCCTTCAGATTGGTGGTCGACAGCGACCTTGACCGCGAATATGTCGACGGCAATCCCGACGCGCTCAACACATCAATGGTGCTCTTCCGCCGGCGGGATTACAACAACACCACATTCGGCTTTCCAAAGTGCCTTCTCCGGGCCTTCAGAATCGAAGCTTTGGATGACGACGGAAACTGGAGGACGGTTTATGAAACAGACAGCAACCGGCAGCGTCTGGTCCGCGGCGAGCTGAACGTCGAGACCACCGCCGTGCGGTTTATCCCGCTCGCCACATATTTCTCTGATATGCTGTGGACGACATACGGCAGCGCACAGGCGCACATATTCGCCTTTGAGGTAAGATAAACATAAGATTAAGATAAAAAACCCGCGGGCTGCGGCTGAGCCTGCGGGCTTTTATATTCCGGCCGGAGTGTCCGCAAAGCGCTTTAGCTCGCTGACAAGCAGTTCCACCGACTCCTCGACGCGCCTGTCTGTGCAGTCAACTTTTATGTCGCCGTACTTTTCGTAGAGCGGCAGCCGTTCGGTGTAGATATCGTACAGGCTGGCATTGCCGTGTATAACGATTCCGCGGGTCTTGATGTCGGCAAGTCTTCTTCGGATTTCTTCAAATCCGACGTAAATGTAAACAACAACCCCGTTCTCGCTCAGCGACCTCATCGCCGCATCTGAGTAAACGACGCTGCCGCCGGTGGCTATAACGCAGTTTTTTACATCAAGCTCAAGTATCGTCGCTTCCTCTATATCAAGGAATCTGTCGGTGCCGTCCTCGTCTATAATCTGCTGCAAAAGCCGCCCTTCGCGCTGCTGGATTAGAATGTCGGTATCAATGAAATCCATTCCGAGCGCCTTTGCCAGAAGCACACCCAGCGTGCTCTTCCCGGCGCCCGACATTCCGATTAAAACTATGTTACTTTTCATTTACACCTCAAAATATTATAATTAATCACAATACTAATTGTAGAATTATTAATATGTGACCCGCGTTTTTTATTAATGTGAGAACACAAAAACCGCAGGTAATTATAACACTTAAAACAGGTGTTGTAAAGCCATAGTTTACGGTTGTCGGAAGTATCTTCCGAGTTTGTGCACACAATACTGTAAGGCACAGCGCTCCGGTGAGTCCCGGACTTTTATACTCACAAAAGAAAAAAGGGGCTGCCGCAATCATTAGATTAGCGGCAGCCCGCCTTATTTGTCAGGCGGCTTAATTGCGCTTTGATACTTTTCATGTCGCGCATCATATCTTCCTTCAAGCGCGGGTCGCGGAGCAGGGCGGCGGGGTGGTAGACTGCGGTCATGAGAAAGCTGCAGCGCTCGAACCACAGGCCGTGCTCTTTTGTGATTTTAAAGTCGGGCTTTATCAGCCTCATTGCAGAAATGCGGCCGAGGCAGACGATGATTTTGGGCTGTACTAACTTTACCTGTTCGCGTAGATATTTTATGCAGGCGTCCTCCTCATCGGGGCGGGGGTCGCGGTTATTCGGCGGGCGGCATTTGAGTATGTTGGCTATGTAGACCTCCTCCCGCCTGAGGTCGACGGCATACAAATACCTGTCAAGCAGTTGTCCGGCGCGCCCGACAAATGGGGTACCACTGAGGTCTTCCTGCTCGCCGGGCGCCTCGCCGACAAACATCAGGTCGGCATCAGGGTTTCCCGTACCGAACACACAGTTTGTGCGAGTAGCGTGCAGGGGGCAGTCGGTGCACCTCTCGCAGCGCTCGCGAAGTTCCTTGAATTTATCCATTTCGGTCTCCGTGAATTAGTCTCTGAACTATTATATCAGAAACCCGGAGACATTTCAACGCAAATTTATAGCACCGACAGTGTTTCGACCGCCCGACCGCCGCAGAACTGCCGTCCGTGTTCTCTGACATATGCTTTGTAGTATTCGCTGTTTATCGGTGTGCCGAATTCGTGCAAAATTCCCATAAGGAAAGCCGTGTCCACGCTGCTCTCGGGAGATTCTGCAAAGAGATAGCATGTTTTGTTCTGGTCAATCCATGCGCTGCTCTCGGATATCTGGCCCGAGCGGGTTATAAGCCGGCATGCGGCCAGAAGCTGCCCGAGACCGGGAAACATAAAGGACAGCTCAAGTTTATTCTTGTTGCCCTCGGGGAGAAGTATTGAGGGGCCGTATGTAATCGGGGCGTAGGCTTTTTTGTCGCCTTTTATTCCGACCTTGGTGACATATATCTCGCAGCCTCCCTCCTTTGACGGGTATAGCTGTATGAAAATCCGGTCCGAGGCGACGTCAAATCCGGTGCGGTGCTTGGCCTCGTCAAGTATGCTCCAGAACGCGCGGCGGGTTTCGGTGTTGTCGTAATTTATGGTGTTGCAGTCAAGTTCGTATTGAATCATATCCGCCTCGGTAAGCATAATTTTCAGCTTGTTACTGTT
>JBMNUI010000059.1:0-10405 GCA_050946195.1 Eubacteriales bacterium | reverse complement strand
CCACGCCCTGATGGTGCCCGTGGCGACAAAGGACGAGCTCAGAACCGGCATTATCCTTGAAGCTTTGGCATATTATTCAAGCGTATGTTATTCCGAGAATGCAGTAATTCCTACATACTTTGAACTTGCTGTAAAGGGCAAAACCACAAGGGATGCGGAGTCGCTCGAGATGCTCGATGTGATTAAGAACAGCATATCATACATAATAAAACTCGATGACACAGGAATGACCTCTTCGATTTACACCGCATTCGGACAGAACAACTACAATATAGCCTCTATTCTGAAAAAGCAGGAACAGGTAGTAAAGAAGCAGCTTGCAAAGGTATTTACCGCAATGGGCGTTGACGTAAACAACTAATTTAATTTATAATGAGGAAGGGTTATATACGTTGAACCGTTAACTTTAGGCGCGATTTTATTAAGGTTTAATTGTGAACACAGAGTATAAAAGGTTGCCCCGACAGCATGCAGAAAAACTTTATAGTCCTTAATAAAACAAAAAGCACCCTTTCGGGAGATTCCAGACTGCAGACATAAAGCCCGCCATTCACCTCGTTTTATGGCATAATAGCCATAGAACGAGGTGTTTTGGATGTACAGGAAGAAAGACAAAAGCAAGCAGTACCGGATGGTATGGCTTGAGGACGCGGGGGAGCTTCTTTAAGAAGTTCCCCCGGACGTATGACGTATTTCTATTGTAAAAACACCTTCTGCTCAATCAGGCGGCGCCGCAGTTCCTGTATGTCGCATTCGGCTGGCTCGGTGTGGCTTTCGGCGCATAGCGCCGCCGCGACTCCTGCCGCCTGTCCGAGTCCCATGCAGGGCGGCATTACCCTGATGGCCCCGGCGGCGTCGCTGTCGGCCGAGATGCTCCTTCCGGCGACAAGAAGGTTCCTGATACCGATCGGAACCAGGCACCCGTAGGGTACACCGTAGTATTTTCCCGGCGGGATGGTGATATACTCGTTGCTCAGCGGCCCGAATTTTCCGTGAACGTCGACAGAATTGGCCGCAAGCAGGATTGAGTCGTCAGGAACCCTGCAACTCAGGATGTCCTCGACGGTCAGCTTGCATATTCCCTCGATATGCCGTGTTTCCCTGATGCCGACCGTGCTGCCGCTGGCGATGAGTCTCGCGTTTTCGCAGCCCGGAACATATTTTTTCAAAAAGCGGAATACTTCGTCGACCTGCCTGCGCCCAATAATTTCTGCCCGGGTCAGGCTTTCGGAATCGGTTCCGTCAATGTCCATGATGCGCGAGGTGTTTATGCTCCATTCGTCCTCGTCCACGCCCCGGAACAGCCCGATCGAAACCCGGTCGAGCGTCCAGTCGCCGGCCTCCCTGGCCTTTGAAACCCACCAGTGCAGCGAGCGGTAATTGACCCCGTTTAACCTGCGGAATTTATCGCGGTTTTTTTCAATATCCTCGTCGATTTTCGAGCTGTCGACATTGGCGATACGGAAAAACATTGTGGCCGGCTGCATTTTTCCCTGGTTGCCCAGCTCATAGGGAACTCCGGCCGCTGCGGCCATGTCGGCATCTCCGGTGCAGTCCACAAAGATTTTTGCTTCAACTGTCGAAAGGCCGCTTTTTTTATGTATGATGACCCGGGTGATAATGTCGCCCCCGGTTTCGACGTCCAAAAAGCCGGTATGGTAGAGTACCTTGACCCCCGCTTCGGCCAGAAGCTCGTCGGCCACCAGTTTGAGAGTTTCAGCCTTGAAGGGGGTGACATGGATGTGTCCGGCTGTTATGTATGAGGTGAAAGCCGACGAGGTCTCCACGAGCGAGGGGTGGATTGCGCCGCCGCGCTCGACCAGCCGGTCAACAATCTCCTCGAACAGCCCCCGTATCAGCATCAGCTCGCCGCCGCTGTCATAGCAGGTCATGAAGGGTGCGACAAGCCCGGCGGTGGCCATGCCCCCGCAGAATCCGTTCTTTTCAATCAGCATGGTTTTGGCGCCGCAGCGCGCCGCGGCTACTGCCGCGCAGAGTCCGGCCGGCCCGCCGCCTGCAACCAAAACGTCGGTTTCGTATTCGACCCCGATGCGACGTGAAAAATCAAAATTCTTCAACTTACTCATCCCTCGTTGAAAAGACTTGCATAACCTCTGGTAAGGGTTTTTTCAGATTTTTGTGTGCGTGCCGTCACGGAATGGCTGGCTGCTGCTTCTGCCGCAAGCGCACCAGTAATATGTATGGCCTGCTTCGACCCCGACCGCGTAAGGGCTTTTTGTACAACAATCGCTTCGCTCATGTTTTCTCCTTTTGAATTGAAAAATTATTCTTCCATGTCAATTATACACCCAAAAACCCAAATCATCAATGATTTTTTGTGAAAATTTTACACTGCCCTGCTGCGCGTCAACCCGGAATTCGCTTAAATAAGTTGAGAGCATATCCTCCGACTTCGATGAATGTTGCGTGGCAACTTTATCCATCAGATGTCAGGCAGATATGCTCTCACTTCTTTGTATTAATCGGGGAAACCCGATATTAGGTTTTAATGTTCATTTTTCTTTCTGCGTATTGCAACCGCCGCGGGTATAATTATTGCCGCAAGTGCCGCGCTCGATACTGCCGACTTACAGCTGCTCTTTTCTTTGTCGCCGCCGGTTGTCACAGCAGGTGTGGTTGCCAGGGACTCGGTGGTTGTCTCCTCGGCTGGCGTGGTTATGTCGGGCGACTCGGTGGTAGTCTCTTCCGGAGTTGTGGGCTCGACCGGAGCCGTCGTTTCTTCGGTCACGTCTTCGGGCACAATAGTTGATGCGTCAGGGTCGTCCAAGAAGACCGTGCGGAAATATGTCAGGCCATATGTATTGAAAACGTCGATGCCCGTATAGGCCTTGGCGCCCTCTTTGGTCTCGCCGTAGAGCAGGGCGACAAACCCCGAGCCCTGCGGGTACTCGATTGTCATGTTCATTACATCAAAGAGCCCGGTTATGGTAGTGGCCTCAATTTTTGTGCCGGTAAACGTAATTATACCGGTTGTGTTTTCGTCGTAAATTATATAGTTGACATTGTTTGCAACAATCCTGCCGCCTTTGAGGTTTATCTTTGCCTCGCTTTTCTGGTTGTAAATCAACCCGGGGGTGGTGCCTTCCTTGGTCGCCTCGACGTTAATTACCGCATTTTCCTCAATATTTAAGGTTATGCCCTGGCTCTGGTCGGTACTCTGAAGGAAGAATATGCCCGAGGGTGAGCCGGTTGAGTCAAATGCATTTGACAGGTTGATGTTTACCTCGGCATTGCCTCCGATAGTCACCTCAAACGCGCCGCAGTTGGCCTCGTCTTTCAGGAGCATTCCGTTAGCGCGGCCCGCGCCCGCGTAATTTGTGCCGACATTGACATTGAGCACACCACCGGATATGTATACGTCACCCGATAAATACAAGCCGCCGAGTGCCTGTGTTTCGGTAGTCACATCGATATTTATTGTGCCTGACTTAAAGACGAAATCACAGCCCCTGTAGAGCATGATGCCATAGCCCCAGTTCTTCGAGGTAATACTGAATTTTATGTCAACGACGCCCTCGGTATCGATATAAAGCATCCCGGCACCGCCCATTCTGATGCCGTGCTGTTCGGACTTGGTGATATAAAGATTGGCTTTGTCAAGAATATAGAGGTCGGCGTCGGTGGTGTGGTCCACACCCGAGACATGGACGGCATTTGTGCCTGCCTCGCCTTGTGCCTGGACTTCAACCGTAACACTGTCGCGGAAAACAAGGTCGCCGAACTTGGACATCACGGTATAGTTTCCGCCCTTGACCGTGACCCTGCCGCTGCCGCCGATGATAAGAGTGTTGTATATAAGTCCCTTTGAGCTGTCATTGTCGACATATCCGGTACTCCCGAACACCTTGTCGGTGTAGTTGGTGGCAAGCGCTTGTGTGGTGGTTCCGGCGTCGATTACGTTTTCACCCTCGAAGTTGATTGTGAAGGAGCCCCAGTAGGATATTATCTGGGCGACTTCAATGTTGGTGGCCGTAACCGTGGCGGTTGCGGGGTCAAATGTAAGAGTTCCGTTTCCGATTTTCGCAGAGTTTATTGAGGTTGTCGAGAAACCCCTGATATTGGTAGGCGTGGTTTCGGCTCCCGGATCAAACTCCGGCTGCAAGCCGAGATAAATGAATTCCCCGCCTCTATCGATCGCTACCGTCTTGGTTAGCGACTCATACCTGATATCTTCGGTTGCCGTGTAGAGTGCGCTGTTGTCGGCAGAAACGCCGAACGGCACCATGCAAACAACCAAAATCAGCGCGGCAAATACTGAAAGCAGTTTTTTCATTAATTGTTCCTCCTGAAAATTTTTTATTTAGTTTGAAATGAGGGCATCATATGCGTCGTTGATTTTTTTAATATTGTCTTGGGCCATCCTTCTGTTTTTTGAAAAATATGAGGACAAGCTGGTATTGCCGGCATTGAACATCGAGAGCAGCGATGAGTAGTAGTTGCCTATCTGATAAAAGCGCCCGGCATCGTAAATACGTGTCTCGAGTATGATATCAAGCATCTCGGCCGACTCGCTGTCGGTAAAGAACTTGCCCTCAAGGTTTATGTCATAATAGGCTACCCGGACGGTATCCTGAGAAAAATATGCTATCGCCTCGGCAACCGCACAGCTCCGGTCGACGTCCTTAACCGAGATTGGTATTCCGAGCATTGAGATTCCGTAGGAATGCACCGATGTGTGGTATTGGTCCTGATTTGAGTCCAAGAGAGGATACGGAAGTATTCCGAAGTTGACTTCGTATTCTCTCAGATGCCGCACGCTGGCAAGATACCTTGTGTAGAAAACCCCCTGAGCGTTTGCAAACATGTTGGTGGCATCAAGGCTTGAGTTTTTGTTGATATTAATCACTGTCTCGCCGGCACAAAGATTGATGTATTTGGTGAGCAGATTCAGATTTTTCTCGCTCTCAATCTGCAATGTCAGTATACCGTCGGCGTTGACCGAACCAACCACGCTGCCGGCGGCATTCAGCATTCCGAACACCGAATCCTGCCATACAATGAGCCCGTACTGGTCGCCCCCGCTGGCCTTTGAGTCGGCGTCCAAATCCACATAAACCGACAGCACCAATTCCTCAAACTTATCATAGGTCCACTTTTTAGTGCGTACCAGCTCATACGGGTCCTCAAACCCGTACTCTTTTATCAAATCCTTGTTGAAGAGTATACAGTAGGAGCAGTCAAAGGCGTTTGTGCTGTAATCGCCCACCGCAAAGTATGTGGAGCCCGCAACAGACAGGTCGGCGGTGCACTTGTCGTCCCACCAACTGCGCTGAAGGTCGATATAATCAAGCGCCTGCAGATTGTTGAGCAGCCCGGAATAGGCCATCTGGCAGGTTTCATATCCGCCGGTGATGCTCAGGTCGTACTCGCCGCTGCCTGAGGCCACGTCCTTCTGGATATAGTTAAATCCGTTTCCGCTGGCGCCGGTGGCGACTATGGTGTTGATTTTAATCTCGTACAGGTCCTCAACTCGTATGTTCCGTTCATACTTTGAGTCGTTGATGACATCTCCAATAAATCCCTCGGCAGTAAATTCATCATAACTCCACGAGCCGGTTTGCAGGATGGTGAAAGCATAACCATCAAATTTTTTGTCAAGAAAAACCGGCTGCTCCTTTGTTTCGGAATCCGATGTACTGTCCTCGACCAGAGGGGTGGTTGTGTCCTCTGTATTGTCATCCCTGCTGGCACAGGACACCAAACCCAAAACAAAGACAAGAAGCATTGCCAATGGTAGCAACCTTACTTTCATAGAAATCCTCCTCAATTATGAATAATGAGCCGAAAATTTTCTGGCTTTATAAAACGCCCTGCCCTGAAAAACATACCCATGTCGGGTCGGGGTCCCGGCGGCATCAAACTCAAAAATCACCAATCTGTCTGTATTATGCGCGGCATATACGTTTGTCGCCACTGCGCGCACAACCCTGCCGTCCGGAAAGCTGTCTATTGATTTTATATTCGAGGTATTTATTACAGACGCGCCGGGATAGTCCTCAATGAAGGTTCCTGTTGACTTGCGGTACTGGCAGGCGGCGCTTGAGCCGCTGATCCAAAGGCAATCGGGGTCTGTGCCCGATACCGAGAGGTTGTGCCCGCCCTTGGTCGGAATTGTCCCGCCCATGCCGGATACCTGCGTCAGTGTCGGCTCGGTGTCGGTGCCTCCGATACGGTAGGCGCGCAGTTCTGTCGAGCCGAGCACCCAGAGCAGCTCGTTTATATCATCCCAGACCACACCGTGAGCGCTGACAAGCGGAATGCTTATGTATTTCCCCGAATTTCTGCCCTGCGAGGCAGTGTATATCCTGACACATCCCCGCTTTGTATTTGAATTGCCGCTGCAGGCGACCGCCACGTTGCCATTAGGGAGGTATTCTATCGCGTGCGGGCCAAGCCCCGTCGCGACATTCGACCAGACAGCCTCACCCGACGGGTATTTTGCCACTCCCATGAATCCCGACGACGAGGTGACGCATAACACATAACTCCCGAGCACCTCGCTGTAGCGCAGAATAGCCTCGTCGACGCGGTTGCCGTATCCTGTGGTTGAGGAAAATCCAAGAGATGAGGTCGGCTTCCAGGTCCATACTATTGCCGACTCGGCAGTCGGGTCGGGGGCGTCTATGTCGATTACCACCACTGAGGCGTTTTTCTGGTCACAGAGTGCCACGAGGTTTTTCTTGTCAAGGCTCGGCTCATGCGGCAGTGCTTTTTTCTCGTTTTTCATAATTGTCTTTGTGCTCTTTATCTCGGCGTTTGCTGCCGTCTTTGACTCGGCAGGCAGGTAGGTGTCGACAAAATCAAGTACCGCCCTGACAATCGCGTGTTTGCCGCCGTTTATGATAATGCTTGTGCCGTCGGCGTATATGGCATATTCATAATCCCCGAGTACATCGCCCGAACGCGCGGTGGCGCCGATTCGGATTTCGTACTCAGACGCCTCTGCGCGGTCGTTTACAATATCAAGCGACACCCCGGTTCTTTCTCCTATGGTGTCGGCAAGAAGCTCTGCGGCGTATGTTTCAAGTTTGCTTGCAGCAACCGGTTTTACCAGCCTGAAGGATGAGATTTCATTTCCGTTGATAAGAAAATCTGACACAGGATATTCCCCGCCTTCTTTTATGTAAAGCCCGTCAGGGAGCGTGAGCGAAACTGTTCCGGCCACAAGATGTTCGGATATAAACCGCTCTGTTGCCTTGAACGTCAGCTCGGGTGTGCCCCCGCAGATGACTATTTTAGTGCCGCATACCGCGATTACCCAGTCACCGTTCTTAAGGTCCGCGGAGATCCGGACACTTTCTTCCCGGTTGGTTTTGCCTATCAGGATTTCGTATTCGGTCTTTGGCTGGTCGTCCGGATTATCGCGGTTGTGTGTTATCGTAATTCCGCAATCCCTGAAGGCTCCCTGCAGTTTTACCGCTGCATTGAATTCCTCGTCGGCAGGTCTTGTCGGCCAGATAATATTATACCGGGTGGAGCCGTTTTCAAATACCGTTATTGTGGGTTCCGATGTTTCTGCTGTCCCGGTTGTGTCATCCGTGTTGCCGGGTTTCCCGGGGCATCCGCAAAGCAATATCAGGGTTATGAGCACAAGACCGAAACACACAATTCTGTTTATTCTCAAGGCATACCTCCGAAGTTCAGCCGGGTTTAATACGCCTGCAGCTAGCGGTTGTATATTATAGACGATTTGGGCAAATTATCCAAATTCGGCGGGTTCAGTAGGTGACACAGGCACAGTATACCATCACACAAAGCCCTTGTCAATAGCAGGAGCAAAGAAAACCGGGCAAAATGAAGTGATGCTTTGCCTTGCCCGAAAGACCAAACCTTTTGTTTTCCTTGAAATACCGTTTATCTTGTGCTATAATTCAATCAATGTCCGGAGCAGGTTGTTTGAGAGGAGCGGAGGGTAGAGAATTGAGAGTTCTTTTTCTGGGTAACAGTCTGGTTTATTTCAACGATATGCCCGGAATGTTCGGGGCGCTTGCCCGGTCGGCGGGAAAGGATGTTTATGTCGACTCGGTCACAAAGGGCGCCGCTACAATGTCGCTCTTTGCAGATAAGGCAACAGAAATAGGTGCCCTTGCATATTCAAAGCTTACCGGCGAGAGATGGGACTATGTTATAATCGAGCCTTCAAGGCGGATAACTCCCTTTGAGGATACCGTACTCAAAGCGGAAATTGCCGCTGCAGGAGTACTGAACAAACTTGCCGGAGCTGCGGGCGGCAGGGTGCTTATTTATTCGGTCTGGGGGAACAATACCGGCTCGCTCACGGTCTGCCGGGCAATTTCAGCCTCGGCGACACAAAAGCTGGGCACCGCTCCCATAACACGCAAAAAGCACACGGCATTCATGCGTTCTGTGGCCGATAAGGTATCAAAGGCGGCAGGCGGGGCGGCGACAATCAACGCAGGCTATGCTTTTGAAAACCTCATGGCACGAAATCCCGAGATAAACCCCTATCACCCCGACCAAAGACACCCGTCCCCCGAAGGCTCCTATCTTGCGGCCTGTACCGTGTTCGCCACAATATTCTGTGAAAAAAGCGAAGGAAAGAGCTATACTGCCGGCATTGCCGCGGCCGGCATACTTCAGAGGGTAGCCGACGACACGGTGCTCAACAAACTGGTTCCCGATTTATCTGAATAGGCTGGTGTGCTTAAATCATGTTGACCGACAGCTCGGATAGAAATTTAAAGCGTGCCGCATATCTTGCAATAGCAATCAACTTTACATATTACCTTGCCCGTGCGTGCAGCAAAAAATATGTTCTGGGCCTTGCAACACTCTACAGCAATTCGGGGGTGGTTGCCGGCTTTGTCTATTCGCTATACACTATAGCCCAGCTTGCAGCCGCGCTGGTTGTCGGCAGGTTGGCGGACAAGCACGGCAATAAGCCCCCGCTCATATCCGGCGCGGCGCTGATGACAGCAGGAGCGACAATAGTCGCATTTTCAGGGGGCCTTTTTCCGGTCGCCGCCGGCAATATCCTGCTTGGGGCCGCACACGGGCTGATACTGACAGCCTCGCAGGCCGTTGTTGTGTCTGTGCGTGATTCCTATGAAAAATCAAAGCTTGCGGGGTATTTTTACTTTTCAAACTCGCTCGGCGGTTTTGCCGGGGGAGTTGTGGGCGGGTACCTGCAGGCATGGGACAATCACCTCGGGTTTCTCGGTGCTGCGGCAATCGCCGCGATAACGCTTGCTTTTACCCTGGTAATGCCGAACATCCGGGGGTCTGAGGGCGGGGGTGACAAAACAAGCTCGCGTGAGCTTCTGCGCGACAGATATGTGCTTGCCAATATTGCAATGTCGGCGGTCGTTATGTTTTGCACCGATGTACTTGATGGGTATCTTACCGAATACTGCCGCGGGATAAGTATCCCCGACGTGGCAATCGGGTGGATTTTCAGTATTTACCACATCACCACCTGCGCAATCCGTCCCTGCCTTGGCATCATATCAAAGAAAATCGGGCTGTCAAGGACGTTTAGGGTAAGCCTTGTATTCGGGGGCTTTTCGCTTGTCGCGCTGGGGCTGGCAAAATCGGCCTGGCTTTTGCTCGGGATAATAATCATAGTCGGCGCGAGCATCGGCTTTATGAACCCGATTACCCTGCTTAACGTATCGACGGTCGCGCCCCCCGATAAGCGGTCACGGGTATTGTCGCTGCGCGTGGTTGCAAACGCCGGGGCACAGACTCTTGGCACAAACTTCTACGGCTTTGTCGTGGGGCTGCTCGGCAGTTACTCCCCGGTCTTTTTAATCAGCGGCGGCATTATGCTCCTGGTGACCTTTCTGACGCGAAAATATGAAAACAGGCCGGCTCCTTAAGAATCTCCCATGTTTCCTCTGAAGGATTTTGCTATGTTCTCAAGCGTTTTGGACCATGCTGTGGAGGTCATCCTGAGGGTAGACTTAATTGCGCCCGAGCCGGTTTTGTTGACTATAAAGGAACGCATCGTGGTATCGGTAGACAACCCGACCCCGCTCATGGGCTGCAGAAGGCAGACATACATATTCGAGTACACAATATCCAGCATATCCCACGAATCTTCGTCACGTGCCACCTTGCCGTCAAGCATGATATCGAAAAATGCCGGGCGGACAATTTTATACGAGTGATATGCCATATCCTCAAGGAGGACTCCGGTCATCTCAAGGTCCTTATTGTTCTTCGGCACCGAGGTGTAGGAGGATTTGTTATGTATGTATGAGTAGTAGCCGTCCTGCCCCTCGTTGAGTTTTGGTATCGGAAGGATTCCGAAGTCAAGGTCACCGCTCCTCAGTTGCATGACCGCATACATAAGCTGCACATAAAACATGCTGTACCCGTTTTGGAATTTAACGCTCATCTCGCCGAGGTCCATCCACGAGGC
>JBMNUI010000058.1:0-10495 GCA_050946195.1 Eubacteriales bacterium | reverse complement strand
AAGCCCGGCACGCGGGGGCGCTCCCCCTGGGGCCCCCCCCCCGCTGCTCTTTCGGCAGGCAGGGAATAGGACGGTGAGAATTGTCAATACTCATGGTAAATGCCAAAGATGCAGAAGGCTCGGAGAAGAAGTCGCACATGATAAAGCTCATGCATGTCATAACCGACACCAACATAGGCGGCGCCGGCGTGCTGCTGGTCAACCAGCTAAAGCACTTTGACCGGGTTACCTTTGATATTTCGGTGGTGCTGCCGCGCGGCAGCGAGCTGACCCGGCGGGTTGCCGCCCTTGGAAACAGGACAATCGAGACAAAGTATTGTGCCGACCGATCCTTTGAGGCAGCGGCTATACCCGAGTATGCCCGGATTATCCGGGCAGAGAAGCCCGATATAATCCACTGTCACGGCGCGCTCTCGGCGCGGCTTGCCGCGCTCGTATGCCGGGTCCCGATAAGGCTCTATACCCGGCACTGTGCCTATCCCCCGCCGGCACTACTAAAGCACTTTCCGCTCAGGCAGATCTGCGGTGCCCTCAACTGCGCACTCTCGACCGCCATTGTCGCGGTGGCCGACGCCGCGGCGAAAAACCTCACCGACACCGGCACACCCCGGCAAAAAATCACGGTCATAATAAACGGCGTTGAACCGCTCGAATCATACGGGGACGAAAAAAGGCGGGAAATACGGCGGTCCTTGGGCTTTTCTGACGGCGATTTTGTCGCCGGGATTTTTGCGCGGCTTGAGGAGTGCAAGGGGCATATTTATCTTCTGCGGGCGCTGGCGGAGGGTGATAAAAACAGCCGGCTCAAGGTGCTTATCTGCGGGCGGGGGAGCCTTGAGGCAAAGCTGAGGCGGGCGGTCAATGAACTCGGGGTGGCCGGGAAGGTGGTCTTTGCCGGGTTTGTCGAGGATGTCACGCCGTACATGAACGCCATCGACGTCAATGTAAACTGCTCGACAGGGACCGAAACCTCAAGCCTGGCACTCTCGGAGGGCATGAGCCTCGGAAAACCGGCGGTGGTGAGCGATTACGGCGGCAACCCCGACATGGTTGAAGACGGGGTGAGCGGGCTTGTGGTTCCGGCAGGCGACCACCTGGCGCTTGCGGCGGCACTTGCGCGGCTTGAGGGCGACAGGGAACAGCTCGCCCGCATGGGTCAGGAGGCATACCGCCGCTATACCGAACGCTTTACCGCCTCTGCCATGACCGAGGCGCTCGAGGGGCTTTACCTTGAGATTTACAAGAAGAAAAGGCTGTGAAATACAAGGCATACTTGACAACAGTAAATATGTGTGTTATATTTAACTTCGAAATATGAATTTGCCCGCAATTGTAACAATTGCAAAAAACGAGGGGCATCCCGGCTCTGCCAAAGGCGGCAGGGCCGGCAACATACAGGCGTTTTACAAATCAATTTTGGCCGCGTGTGCAGCAAGTGGAGTGTAGGATGAAAAAGCGAGCTCTTTTTTTCCTTGTTTTCCTTCTGGCGCTTTGTGCCGCCGGGTGCGTACATGACTCCGGGCCGGATTCAGGGCGCGACCTGAGCCTTGTAGTCATGTTGACTGAGGGGGAGGGCTATACCATCACCAGCCAGAATCCGGTCAGGGTGCAGCCGGGCGGCACCGCATCTTTTGAAGTCGAGGTCGACCCTACATACATTATTGATTCGGTCGACCGCGGCGCGGTGTTTGACGGCAGCAGGATTATACTTGAAAATGTAAATTACCCGACCACCATAAAGATGGCCTCGCGTCCCCGTGAGCTTTATATATTTGAAGTGAGAAACGACCCTAAATACGGTACCGTGACCTCAAGTAAGGGCTCGCATTACGTCTATGAGGGCACCGAGATAACCCTCACCGCAAAGCCGAAGTCGGGCAGTATGTTCCTCGGGTTTTCTGACGGGGGGCTCATCAGGGACGGCGGCGAGATAGTAAGCTACTCCACCGAGTACACCTTTGAGATTACCGGGAATATCGACATCTACGCCAACTACGCCCAGGAGGGCAGCAAGGTTATAGTTTACAAGGCCAACGGCGGCAGGGTGCCGAACTCCTCGCTCGACTCGATTTTCGTCGAGGTTGCAAATTCGCACTACATATGCCCGAATACCCTTTATGACGGCGGGAACTTTGTTCGCGAAGGATATGTGCTTTACGGATACAACACCGAGCCCGACGGCAGCGGCCGCTACTACGGGCTGGGCTGGAATATCGTCATGCCCGAGACCGGGCTTGAGACCCTTTATGCCCAGTGGATAGAGGAAACCGAGCCCGCAAAATTCAAGTATACCACCACGGGCGGAAACGTCAAGATTACCGGCTACACCGGGGACGACGATATTGTGGTCATACCCGAATACATCGGCGGCAACCCGGTGACCTCAATAGCTCCCAAGGCTTTTTCAAACTGCAGCTTCAGCACGCTTGTGTTCTCAAAGAATCTCAAGATTGTCGCAGCCGGCGCGGTTGTAAACTGCCCGAATTTTACGACCCTCTACATGAGCGACTCGATTATGGCGATAAACGACAATTTCTATCAGAACTGCCCGAACTTCTCTAAGCTATACATGAACGCCACTCAGGCGCCGAGATACATTTCCTCAAGGAACGGAACCTACCAGATTAAGTTCGAGCGGCTCATGACCGCTCCGGGCAAAAAGCTGATTGTCACCGGCGGCTCGAATGTCGCCTACGGCGTCATATCCGAGCAGCTCATGGCCGGGCTTGACAACGAGTACTCGGTGGTCAACTACGGCTGCAACGCAAGCACCCCCGCTTCGTTTTATATCGAGGTTATTTCACATTTTATAAATGAAGGCGACATACTCGTCCACGCTCCCGAGAATAACAAGTACCAATGGGGTTACAATGAGGTGAACACCACGCTCTGGCAGATATTCGAGGGGGCGTATGACGCGTTTTCGTATGTCGATATAAGAAATTACATTGCTGTCTTTTCCTCCTTTTCGTCCTTCAATTCCGGGCGGCAGTCGAGGAAAGCAAAAAATACATATGAAAACTACACCTCCGAGACGGTCAACATGTACGGCGACTACATAAAGGAAAAGGTGGGGCAGACATATACGCCGTCGGTTAAGAAAATAAGCCTGTCGGCCTCTTTGATTACCTCCCCGTACAACCAAAATCTCAACCGCTCGCTCGATATGGTCACGGCTGCCGGCGGGAAATGCTATCTCTCGTTTGCCACCATTAATTTCGTGACATTAACCGACGCTGCCCGTACGCTGGCACAACAAACCCAATACATGAATGCTGCCAAAACCAACATACATGCCACGTTAATCTCGAAGCCGGGCGACTATCTTTTGGACACCAAATATTTTTACAACAGCGACTATCACTTAAACACCGAAGGGGCGAAGGTCAGAACCGACCTCCTCACCCGCGACATCAAGGCGCAGCTTGCAAAGGAAAAATAAATAAAAAGCAAAAAACCGATGTGTTACTTTAAGAAAGGTCAGGGGCATTGATACATAATGGACTTTTTAATTGAGCACGCATTTGCGGTTTTGGGCATTATGCTCGTGATACTGGCACTGAATATTCTTGAGCACATATTCCGTAGGCGGCCGAGGCTCTGCCTTCTTGTGGCGGCGGCAAACTATGCGCTGCATATTTTTCTCGTCGCCTTTTTCCTGCTGGGCGGTGCCGGGATGGAGGAGCTTCTGCTCATGCTGCTAATCTCAATCTCGGTCGGGCTTGTGAGAAAAGAGGCGTAGAGTATGGTCTTTAATTCGTTTGAGTTTCTGATTTTCTGGCCGGTCGTCACAGTCCTGTATTTCGTGCTGCCCAAAAAGCTCAAGTGGATAATGCTGCTTTTGGCCAGCTACTATTTTTACGTCAGCTGGAACTTCGACCTGGTCTTCCTGATACTGTTCACAACAGTCATCTCATATGTCAGCGCGCTGATAATCGAGAAAAAGCGCGAGAACAAGGCGCTGACAAAGGCTTGCCTTACGGTGACGCTTGTTGCCTCGCTCGGTGTGCTTTTCTTCTTTAAATACTTTAATTTCCTTTCATCCTCGGTCACCGGGCTTCTGACCGCGCTCGGTGCCAAGGTTCAGCCGCTTGAATTTGATTTGATTCTGCCGGTCGGGATTTCGTTCTATACCTTCCAGACCCTCTCATACGTAATAGACGTCTATCGCGGGACGGTCAAGGCCGAACGGCATTTCGGGTACTTCGCGCTTTATGTGTCCTTCTTCCCGCAGCTTGTCGCCGGTCCTATCGAGCGCCCCGAAAACCTGCTCCCGCAGCTACACGCCGACAACCCCCCCTCATGGCGCAACACAATAGGCGGCTTGCGGAAGATGATTGTCGGGTTTTTCAAAAAGGTGGTCGTGGCCGACATGCTTGCCGGTTATGTCAACTTGGTCTACAATAACGTGGACGGGGCCACGGGACTCGGGGTTGTGCTGGCTACTGTCATGTTCGCGTTTCAGATTTACGGCGATTTTGCGGGATACACCGACATCGCCATCGGCTGCGCCGAGATTATGGGTATAAAGCTCATGAAAAACTTCAATTTGCCCTATACGGCGCAGAGCATCAAGGAATTCTGGGCGCGCTGGCATATCAGCCTTTCCACCTGGTTCCGCGATTACCTTTACATACCGCTGGGCGGCAACCGCTGCTCGAAGTTCAGGCACCAGATGAATGTCATGATTGTCTTTCTGGTCAGCGGCCTCTGGCACGGCGCGGCCTGGACCTTTGTTATCTGGGGCGCGCTGCATGGCACCTACCAGATAGTCGGATATATGACAAAGCCGTATCGCCAAAAGCTCATGTCAAAACTCAAAGTGCCTGAGGGCGCCGGGTGGCTCAAATTTGAAAGACGGCTTTTCACCTTCGTGCTTGTCAACTTTGCATGGATATTCTTCAGGGCGAACAGCTTCTCGGACCTGCAGATACTGATAAAAAAGCTTTTCTCGGACTGGTCGCTTGACGCCGCGTATTTTACAAACACATTTTCGGCCATGAATCTGACCCTTCTCGGCGGGCTCTTGGCGCTCTTCTCGGTCATTGTCATGAGCCGGCTTGACAGAAGCATTATGACCTCGCCGGGCGACGGCAATGTCAGCGTAGTCTACGGGTTTCGGCATGCGTATGTTATCTGGGCGGTGGCGCTCGCCTGGATGCTGCTCCTTGTAGGCGACGGCGCGAGCACCTTCATTTATTTCCAGTTCTAAGGAGGGGGTGGCATGAAGAATTTACTGAAATCGATTGTAATAACATTCGCCACCGCAATACCGTTCATAATGATGAGCATCCTCTGCTTTGCCCTGCCGCCGCAATACTCAAAGACCTTCCTCGGCGAGCTTGCAGACAAATACGAACGCCTGCAGGAAACTAAGGAGCCGAAAATTGTTGTGGTCGGGGGCAGCTCTGTCGCCTTCGGGCTGGACTCGGCACTGCTTGAGGAATACATGGGCATGCCTGTTGTCAACTTCGGCCTTTATGCCTCGCTCGGGACAAAAATCATGTTTGATCTTACAAGGGGTAATATCAATGAGGGCGACATCGTGATAATCGCGCCCGAGCTTGACCCGCAGACCCTCTCGCTCTACTTTAACGCCGAGGCGATGTGGCAGGCGCTCGACAGCGACTTTTCGATGCTCGCCCGGGTGAGGGGCAGCGAGATACCCGACCTTGTCGGGGGCTGGTTTGAGTATGTCAGCAAAAAAAGCAACCTGTGGCTGACAAATGCCGACCTTGACCCCGAGGGGGTATACAATCATGCCTCATTTAACGAGTACGGCGACATATCCTACCCGAGGCCGCACAATACCATGATGCTCGGATACGACCCGAATAAGCAGATTCTGCTCGACCCGTCGATATTCAGCCGGGATTTTATTGATTATATGAACGAATATATTGCCTACGCCAGAGAACGGGGTGCCGAGGTTTACTTCACCTTCCCGCCGATGAACGCAACCGCGCTGGCGCCTGTCGAGGGCATACTTGAGTTTTACAATTTTATCCGGGAGAATATCGACTGCGAGGTTATCAGCAACATAAACGATTACTTAATTGAAGAAAACTACTTTTTCGACAGTAACTTTCACCTAAATGATGCCGGCGTCAGGCTGCGCACGGTACTTCTGATTGAGGATTTGTACCGCACGCTGGGGAGAACCGAGACGCTGAGCATCGACATACCCGAAGCCCCCGAACGCCCGGCGGCGGTTATCGACGAAGGCCGGGAGGATGTCTGGGCGCAGTATTTCACCTTTGCCGAATTCCTGTCAACCGACGGTAGTATTGCCGGCTACACGGTGACAGGTGTCAATGAGACAGGGCAGGGAATGGTCAAACTCGAGATCCCACGAATTCACAACGGAAAGCCGGTGCTCACAATTGCCTCGGGTGCGCTTTCGGGCTGCACGGTCCTCACCGACCTGACAATACGCGACAACATAATATCAATTGAGAACGGCGCCTTCGGCGGCGCGCCGGCGCTCAGGCGGCTGCATATATATAATGAAAACGAAATGACGATGTCGGTGAGCCAGACCGGGCTGTTTGACGACGCCGCGCCGGGAATTACTATCTGCCTTTACTCCAAGGCCAGTTTTGATTCATATACCGCGGGCTACTACTGGGGCAACTACAGCTCGATGATGAAGCTGATGCAATAAAGAAGCGCTGCCGCAAATCAGACTGATTTGCGACAGCGCCATACGGGCATAAATTGATTATTTTGTCAGAATTCCCTTGAAAAATCTCCCGAAAAGCCTTGCGTTCGTCGCAACCGTTTTCCTCACGCGATAGGTCATTGCATTTTTTCGCTCGTAATCCTCGTAGTCCTCCACCGCGCTTTTATATTCGTTGAAGGGACCCTCGAAAATTGTGTATTTTCCGTATCTTTCGACCAGTTCTTCAATCGAGCAGAAGCGGCGCGGGTCAGGCGCGTCGTCTGCTTTGCAGTGGGTCAGAAGCTCAACCGCAAATTCGCAGCAGGTATAGGCGCGGTCGATGAAAATCCTGATATGCATCGGCGCAAAGGCGGCCGAAATAATGTTATAAATATAGTATTTTTTGTTTTCCGAGACTTCGTTTATATAGGACACGGCGCGCTCATATTGCTCCTTCGTAACCGGCACAGCGCAAACCATGATTCTGGCAAGTCCTGATTCGTTGCAAAAGCGCCTGACCCCCTCGCGCACAAAGCCGCCGTAGAAAGGGGTGTCCTTGTAGTGCCGGGCAAAGGAGTAAACCACGGCAAGGTCGGGGGTAAAGGAAAACGAGACGTGGTTGTACGGGTACTTTGTCACCCGGCGGATCATCTTCCCGATTTTTGTGGTGGTTATTGAAAAAATCAGGTAAATCCTTTCGGTGAGTTCGTTGTTTCGGGCTTCCATAATATATGTCCTGTGTGATTTTTCCTGTAAACTTTATGTGTCCCAGAAGCGGGCGGATGCGGCATTTATTATAACATAATATAACTGCCTGTTCAAGATTTTTATATTAAATATTAACGTATTATTTGAGGTTAGGGATGAACAAATACAATGCCCTGGTTATGGATGCTGAACTACCATAAAGCAAAGTTTTTTCCGGGGGTGAAGGAAGGCCTTATGCTCATAAGGGAGCAGGGTGTGAGAACCGCGATATTTTCCCAGAAGGAAAGGGAGCTGATAGTCGCCCCGCTGGAGCGCGAGGACATGGCAGGACTATTTGACCTGATTGTCAGCATTGACGATGTAGAGAACACCAAGCCCGACCCCGAGGGCATGAGGCTCATCTGCAGCAGGCTGGGGCTTCACCCTTCCGAGATCCTTTACACCGGCGACGCACTGACCGACGAGGTGACCGCCCGGGCCGCCGGCGTCGATTTTGCGCCGGTCCTCTGCGGCGCGACCCCGAAAGCTGCCTTTGACGCCGGCTTTGCGGTGGGGATGTACGACAGCATTTACGAGCTATGCCGGGCTATGATAAGTTAAGGTATTCCCGCCGCTATGTCGAAAAAAAGAGCGCTCCTGTCACGGCCGGAGCGCTTTTTTATCGGGTATCAGCCAAGAGAGTTGAGCATCTTTGTGAACTGACTCTTCTTGCGCGCAGCTTTGTTTTTGTGTATGATGCCGCGTGCCGATGCCTTGTCCACCTTCCTGACGGCGGCAATATAGGCAGCCTCGGCTGCAGCCTTGTCACCCGCGGATACTGCGGCAAGGTATTTCTTGATCGCAGTCCTGAGCTCGGAACGATACATCTTGTTCCTCAAAGTTCTGACCTGGGTGACTCTTACACGCTTTTTCGCGCTTTTGATGTTAGGCATATGTCCTCTCCTTTCACAGGTAATTGTGTCGGAACGGTCCGCCTGAGAGGGCGCGGCACCGGCTTATTCCATGCAAATTAAGATAATATCATACATTTCAGAAATATGCAATACTTTTTCAAAAAATTATGTATATACTGGACCCCAAAAATGAGGAGAGGCACGGGCATCAAATATTATGAGCTGGCCATAACCATTAAAGGTACAAAAAACCGGGTTTTGCGCGATACTTCTTTACAACACAAAAAAAGGATGATAAAATAATTTAGTTTCAAATGAAAGGCGGTTTTTTATGTCGGAGAAGCATACGGTCGGGATATACACCCTCGGCTGCAAAGTGAACCAGTATGAAAGCCAGGCGATAGCCGAGAAGTGCGAGGCGCTCGGCCTTTTAGTGCTGCCTCCCGATGAAAAATGCGACGCCTATATAATAAACACCTGCACCGTGACCGGTGAGGCCGACCGCAAGGCGCGTCAGTATATACGCCGCGCGATATCGCAGAACCCCGAGGCAAAAATCATTGTCACCGGTTGCTTCTCTCAGCTCAACCCCGAAACCGTGGCAGAAATCCCGGGCGTGGACTATGTTTGCGGCAACACAAACAAGCTCGCGGCAGCCGAGGCGGTGGTCGAACTGCTGAATGCAAGGCAAAAGAGACTTGTGCCCGAAATTTACGTCTCTGACATCAAGGCCGCCGGTTTTGAGCCCATGCGAATCAGCAGTTTCGGGCGCACGCGCGCCTTTCTCAAAATAGAGGACGGCTGCGAGTCAAACTGCGCATACTGCATTATTCCCGCCGCGCGCGGGAAAGTACGATCAAAGCCTGTGGCCGAGGTTATAAGCGAGGTCAGGGCGCTCACCGGGGCGGGCTGCCATGAAGTGGTGCTAACCGGGATTGAAACCGCGGCCTACGGGCGGGATATCGGCACCGACCTGGCTTCGCTGCTCGAGGAAATAGACCTCATCGAGGGTGTCGGACGGGTGAGGTTAGGCTCGCTCGACCCAGCCCTGCTCAGGCCGCGCTTTATCGAGCGGATATCAAAACTGCGCTCGCTTGCCCCGCATTTCCACCTATCGGTGCAGAGCGGGTGCGACCGGGTGCTGGCGCTCATGCGCCGGAAATACAATACCAAAACGGCAAGCCGGGCGATGGCCGACCTCCGGGCGGCCTTCCCGGAGGTGCAGTTCACCGCCGACATGATAGTCGGGTTTCCCGGCGAGACCGACGCCGATTTTGAGGAGACCCTCGACTTTGTGAGAGCGGCCAAATTCCTCTCAATCCACGTCTTCCCCTATTCCCGCCGGCCGGGTACCGACGCCGCCCTCTTCCCCGGGCAGGTGCCGGCAGCCGTAAAAAAGCAGCGCTGGGTTGAGCTTGACAGGCTTCAAGGCGAAATAAGACGGGGCATACTTGACGATATTATCGCAAACTCGCCGTATCAGGAGGTGTTATTTGAGAACCCCGACGAAAAGGAGGCCTTCGGTCACACGGCATCCTTTATCGGGGTGAGCGTTCCCGGACCCCTGCCAAATGACACCCCCCTGCGCCGCGTGAGGCTTGAGCGCCACGACGGACTGATATGCTACGGAAGTCTTGCGGAATGAGGATATTCAACTGTCAGCCATGAAATCAAAAATGGTCAGGAGCAAAGGGCCCTCTTATGAATTGGAATTCCGAACAATATCTGAAATTCAAAGCCGAGCGCACGCAGCCGGCGATAGATCTGGTGAACCGCATTAATATGGCCAGTCCTAAAAAAATACTGGACGTGGGTTGCGGTCCCGGAAACAGTACCGAGGTTTTGTTCAGTAGATATCCGGACGCCTATATCCTCGGAGTAGACAAGTCCGAGGAAATGATAAGTGCTGCGAAAACAAATTACCCGAATCTCGACTTCAGAATATGTGACGTCACAAAGGACCTGTCACAACTTGACGATGATTTTGATATTATTTTCTCGAATGCATGTATTCAGTGGGTGCCCGACCATAAGAAGCTCCTGACAAACTTGTTAAATCTATTAAATGATAATGGCGTTCTGGCCGTTCAGGTTCCGATGAATTTGAGCGAGCCTATCCAGAAAGCCATTGATGAGCTTGTGACTTCAGAAAAATGGAGAACACACTTTCCGAACCCGCGGATTTTTTATACACTAAGTCAAAGCGAATACTACGATCTATTATCTGAAATAT
>JBMNUI010000057.1:0-10617 GCA_050946195.1 Eubacteriales bacterium | reverse complement strand
GCATTCAGCTGACCGATACTAATAGACCGAGGGCTTGAACCTCCACAAGGTTCTTCAATTCCTTAATTATCCTGAGTCTCTTTCTGCCTCATTCTTATCACTTTGTTCGGTTCTCAATGGGCGCATAAAAAGCAGCACGCAAAAATAAGTGCTGCTTTTTGTTGTACAGATATCTTGTGTGTTTGTTAAGATAAAATTTTATTAGCAATTATTTGTTTAATCAGGAATTTCCCCGTCTCGGCGGCTAATTTGAGCGCCTCGGGCAAAAGCTCCGGCGGGTAGCGGTCGAGGAAATGCAAGATTTCCAATGTAAAGTCGCCGCGGTATCCTATCTCGCCGAGCGCCTTGGTTATCTCGGCCCAGTTAAGCTTGCCGAAATAAGGCACCCAGTGGCGGTCACCCTTGTAATCGTTGTCCTGAACATGCAGCGCGTGGAGCAGGTCGGGGCTCATTCCCCTGATATAATCCTCGGGCGCAAGCCCGGTCAGGGCGGTGTGGCCGATATCAAGGCAGGTGATAAAGCAGTCGCTTCCGAGTGACTTTACAAACTCGGTCATGACCGACGGGGTGTGGAGCAGCCCGTGGTAACCGTCCTGTGCCTTTATAAAGAGGTTTTCAACCGCTATTTTGATACCGTATTCCTCGCAATAGGGTATGAAGGAACGGTAATAATCTCTGTTGTATTCGAAAATATCAACCTCATTCGGCACGGGTTTTACCGCGTGGACCACTATGTGCGGTATGCCGAGCGCCGATGCAACCTTGAGCGACTTTAAAATGTCGAGATAATTGTCGGAGTCATATCCCTCGCCGTAGGTATATGCAAACGGTGCGTGTGCCTGGCAAAGACTTACCGCGTGCTCTGCCGCAGCTTCTTTTATTTTGCCGGCAAAGGACTCAAGGTCGGGCTTGTGGAGCAGGTCGTCGCCTGTGGGAAGCTTGTAGAAGGAATAGTCAATTCCGTCAAATCCGGCTTCGGCTATAATTCTTATTGAGTCAAGGTCTCCGTACAGCCTTCTTACGGTATAGTTCTCAACAACAAGTTTCATATGTGGCGTTCCTTCAAGTTTTTCTATAATATGCTATAATAATATACCTTTATCACATCTTTGTCAACCTTCCAATCAAAATCAACATACAAAGTCGGTCCCCCCGACATATATTTTTATGAAAATTTAACCCTTGTAATATTAATCGACATATGTTATAATTGCTTACTCCCCAAAAAACGAATCACCATAGGTTATATAAGGCTTAGCATCGGAGCTGAGATTTGCAGGCGACGATACAGGGCAGGCGCCTGACAAATTTCGAGGTTGAGCGAAAGGAGGTAAATATGCCGATTAAGATACCAAACTCGCTTCCTGCGACAAATATCCTCATGGAGGAGAATATATTTGTAATGACCGAAACGCGGGCGATAACCCAGGACATACGCCCGTTGCATATCCTCATGCTCAACCTCATGCCGACAAAGATAGTCACCGAGACCCAGATTGCCCGGCTTATAGGGAACACGCCGCTTCAGGTCGAGCTCGAACTGCTTCATACCGCCACCCACCAGTCAAAGAACACCTCGGCCGAGCATTTGCTGGCATTCTACAAAACCTTTGACGAGGTCAGGCACCGCAAATACGACGGGCTGATTATCACCGGCGCGCCGGTTGAGAAGATTGAGTTCGAGGAGGTCGAATACTGGGAGGAGCTCTGCTCGATAATGGAGTGGAGCAAAACAAACGTCACCAGCACCTTCCATATCTGCTGGGGGGCGCAGGCCGGGCTTTATTATCACTACGGAATTAAAAAATATCCTCTTGAGAAAAAGCTTTTCGGCATTTTCAGGCATACTCTCGACTACCCGCGCTCAATGCTGGTCCGCGGCTTTGACGACGAGTTCTGGGTGCCGCACTCAAGGCACACGACCGCTCGCCGCGAGGACATAGAGAAGGTGCCGGGACTAAAAATCATCTCAAGCTCAAAGGAAGCCGGGGTGTATATCTGCATGACCAAGCGCGGCAGGCAGGTTTTCGTCACCGGGCACTCGGAATATGACGCCGACACACTCGAGCGTGAATACCTGCGCGATAAGAAAGCCGGGCTTCCCATCGAGAGGCCGGTCAACTATTACCTCGACGACGACGAGACCAAGCGCCCGCCGGTGAAGTGGAGGAGCGCCGCGAACCTGCTCTTCTCAAACTGGCTCAACTATTATGTCTACCAGACAACCCCTTATGACATAAACGCCATTTCGGGACCTGACGGGGAAGGCCTGTAACTTTGGTTTCATCGGCACGGCAGAGCCCGGCGGGGTCTGCCGTGTGGAGATGACATGGTCGGGTGAAAGGGAGTCAATTGAATATGAAATCCGAAAGTATTAGAAAAATGGTTACCGCAGCCCTTTTTGCAGCACTTGTCTGTGTTTCGACGCTCGTTGTGCTGTCTTACTCGGCGACAGGGTATATCCACCTTGGCGACTGCTTCGTTCTTGTTGCCGGCTGGATTTTAGGTCCTATGTGGGGCACTGCCGCAGCGGCGGTCGGCTCTATACTAACCGACCTGTTTTTAGGATACGCCGTTTACATACCCGCTACATTTATAATCAAAGGACTTATGGCGGCGACAGCTTTTTGGGTCATGAGCCTGATGCGCGGCAGCGGCAGGGCGGTGAACATTATTAAATACTTAATAAGCGCTCTGGTTGCAGAGCTGATTATGGTCGTCGGGTATTTTGGCTACGAGGTTTTTCTGTACGGCGCCCCCGGCGCGCTGGCAAACATCATTCCCAACCTGATACAGGGGTTGTCGGGCATGGTTTTTGCATCGCTCGTCATTCATCCCGTAATGAAGATAAGGTATTTTCGGGAGATGTGCGGCAGGGAATAAAATATTATTATGGAAGAACAGGCCTGCGGCGGTTTTGCCGCAGGCCTGTTGGTATTTTTCTCGGCGATTCCATGTTTTTTCGGGTGCCGGGCCGATTTTACCGGCAAATTTCGGTTTTTGCATTGTAATATCAGCCGATTACTGCTATAATAATACAACAGGTATTTATCATCGGGGGGCATTATGCGGCTTCTTGTTGACAACGCCCTGATATATGACAGCGCCACACTGACCTTCAGGCGCGGGCGGCTTGTTTCGGTTG
The DNA here is from genome assembly GCA_050946195.1 of Eubacteriales bacterium. Lineage (GTDB taxonomy): Bacteria > Bacillota > Clostridia > Oscillospirales > CAG-272 > UMGS1002. The sequence continues at coordinate 7,472 of JBMNUI010000057.1, read as the reverse complement.
ACGGCATAATACAGCCGCAAGAGAGCCATGGCATAGAATTTGATATGGTGCTCGACGCCGGCGGGGCGTATCTTATCCCGGGCCTTGTCGACATACACACCCACGGGCGTGCCGGCTACGACTTTTGCGACGCCCGGCATGACCAGCTTTTGGTGATGGCAAAGTCGTATCTTGAGTCGGGCGTCACCACGGTCATGCCGACGCTGGCCACCGCTCCCTTTGACGAGTTGCTTTCAGCCATATACAGGATAAAGTCGGCAAGGGATACCGGAGGAGCCCGGTTTGTCGGACTTCATCTTGAAGGAAGATATATAAATCCGGGCAAGCGCGGGGCACAGGCCGAGGAGCTGCTCTCGCGCCCCGATACCGGCGAGCTTGAGGTGCTGATAGGACAGGCGGGACTGCCCTTCCATATCACCTTCGCGCCTGAGCTTGACGCCGGCGGGGAGTTTCTCTCCCGCGTGCTTGAGCTGGGAGGCACCGCTGCCGTAGGGCACACCATGATGACCTACGACGAGGCGCTGGCAGCCGAGCAAAGGGGTATTTCGGCCTACTCCCATTTGTTTAACGCCATGCCGCCGATGCATCACCGCGCGGGGGGCGTGGTCTGCGCGGCGCTGACCGGTAGTGCCTTCTGCGAGCTTATCTGCGACGGAGTTCACATCTCGCCCGAGATGATAAGGCTTGCATACAGATGTCTTGGCCGGGGGCGGACTATACTCGTCAGCGATTCGTCGGCCGGTGCCGCCTGCCCCGACGGGCATTACCGGCTGGCCGGAGTTGGAGTCACCGTAAAGGACGGCAGGGCACTGACTGCCGACGGCGCACTGGCCGGCAGCACGCTTAACCTCTTTGATGGCGTGCTGAACTTGATGAGATTTTGCAGCATCGGGCTTGAGGAGGCCGTGGCCTGCGCTACAATCAACCCGGCGCGGGCAGTCGGAATTGATCGGTTTGTCGGCTCTTTTGAGCCCGGAAAATACGCCGACGCGCTGCTTTTGCGCCCCGAGCGGGACCGCGGTTACACTATTGAGCGGATAATATTCACCGGCAGACCGGTGAATAAATAAGCGCCGGGGAGGACGTGTCATGGAGCAATACGGTTTTTCATATGCAGCAGCCACTCCGGCGCCGCAGGCCGCAAAGGCCGATGCGCACGCGCTGCTTGATAAGGGCGGGAACCGCCTGAACTTGATTTTGGCATACCTTCTGTTTATAATGATGTCAGTTTCGGTGGGGACACTTACCGCGGTGCTCTGGATGCCGGCTCTGCCTTGGCTTCGGGGCCTTCCGTATTATGACAAAATTTACGACATATCGGTCGTAATTGATTATATTCTGATATTTCTTTTCGCCTTGCCGACGACAGTTCTCGGGGCGCTGAGAATGGCGCACCGAATGTGCCTGGGGGAGAAGGCCGACCTGTCCGACATTTTTTATGATTACAGGTATCTGCCCCGCACCTGGGTGGTTTTGCTGATTATCTTTTTGCCCTTCCTGATTATTGCAGGAATATGGCGGGTGACACCCGCGCTTTTGGGCTACCTTAAGAGTGCGGTGGTGTACGGAGGTTCGATTCTCAGGTTTTTTGTTGTTCCGGCGGCAATAGCACTCAGCGCCGGCGCCCTCTACCTTGCCCTGAGGTGGTTCTTTTTCCCGGGGATTATAATGCGGGGAGACATGACCGTCCGGCAGGCGCTTGAAGCCTCGTTTTCAGCCTCGCGCGGGCGAATGCGCGAGATAACCAGGTTTGTTTTAAGTTTTTCAGGCTGGGCGGTGTTTTCGCTTGTGAGCTTTGGTGTGATTTTCATTATCCACTTGGCGCCGTATTACACGGTCTCGTATATGGTTTATTGTAATCGAATGACAGATAATACCGCTGAGGTTATGTTATAAAGGGGAAACCAAAATGGAAAAGAAAAAGTTTTATATAACCACGGCAATTCCGTATGCCTCGCAGAAGCCGCATTTCGGCAACACCGCCGAGATTATCACCGCAGACGCAATTGCGCGCTACAAGCGGGCGATGGGGTATGAGGTGTACTTCTGCACAGGTACCGACGAGCACGGACAGAAAATCGAGAACTGCGCCGCCGAGGCAGGTATCAGCCCGCAGGAATATGCCGACCGCATATCTTCCGAGCTGCGCGGCATCTGGGATCTGATGAACACCACCTACGACAAGTTCATCCGCACCACAGACGACTACCATGTGAGGGCTGTGCAGAATATTTTCAGAAAGCTTTATCAACAGGGCGACATATACAAAAGCGTGTACGAGGGCTGGTACTGCGTTCCCGACGAGAGCTTCTACACCGACACGCAGATAGTTGACGGCAAATGCCCCGACTGCGGCCGCCCGGTGCAGAAGGCCAGGGAAGAGGCGTATTTCCTGCGCCTGACCAAGTACGCCGACCGGCTCATTAAGTATATCAACGACAACCCCGGCTTCATCGAGCCCGAGTCGCGCAAGCGCGAGATGATGAACAACTTCCTGCTCCCGGGGCTGCAGGACCTTTGCGTATCCCGCACCTCCTTCAAGTGGGGAGTGCCGGTCGACTTTGACGAGGGACATGTCATATACGTCTGGATAGACGCCCTCTCAAACTATATCACCGCGCTGGGTTACGACCCGACAAAAGAAGAACAGCCCGAGCTGTTCAGAAAATTCTGGCCGGCTGATGTTCACATTATTGGAAAAGATATAGTCCGCTTTCACGCAATTTATTGGAGTGTGATATTGATGGCGCTGGGGCTGCCGCTGCCCAAGAAGATATTCGGCCGTCCCTGGACCAACTTCGGGGTGGACAAGATGTCAAAGTCGCGCGGGAACGTGATATACTCCGATGACCTTGCACGCGATTTCACGGTTGACGGCGTGCGCTATTACGCGCTTGCCGAAACACCCTATGCCTCCGACGGGAGCATCACCTACGAGCTGGTGATAAACCGCTACAACACCGAGCTGGTAAACAATCTCGGCAACCTTTTCAAGCGGACGCTTGACATGCAGAAAAAGTATTTCGGCGGTCTTGTGCAGGCGCCCTCTGCCCCCGAGCCGCTCGATGACGAGCTGAAGGCCGCCGCCGCCGACACATATGCAACGGTGGTGAAGTGCATGGATACCTACCACATCGCCGACGCGGTCGGGAGTATATTCGTGTTTCTGCGCCGCGCAAACAAGTATATCGACGAGACACTGCCCTGGACGCTCTACAAGGACGAGAGCAAGCACGCCCGGCTCGGCACGGTGCTCTACAACCTGCTTGAGTCGCTGAGAGTCGCCGCGGTGCTGCTGATACCCTTCATCCCGCATACCGCCGAAGAGATTTTGAGAGGGCTGAAAGCAAAGGCCGAGCTTGACGCACTTGATAAGACCGCAAAAGAGACCGGCCACAAAAACGGCGGGTATCTGCTCTTCTCCAAGTTTGCCAGGTTCGGCGGGCTGGTGCCGGGGAGTGTTGTCGGCGAGTCGAAGGTGCTCTTTGCAAGGGTCGACGAGAAAGCCTACCTTGAGAAGCTATATGCCGAAAAGCAGAAGGAGGCAGGTGCCAGAGCCCAAAACGAGGTCGTAAAGTCTGCCTCAACCGAGGCTACCCGGCAGAAGCCCGAAGGGTGTGCGCAAATCAGCATTGACGACTTTATGAACGTGGAACTGCGCTCTGCAAAGGTAATTTCCGCCGAGCAGGTGCCGAAGGCCAAAAAGCTGCTCAAACTAAACCTTGACCTCGGCTACGAGCGGAGGCAGGTGGTCTCGGGAATCGCTAAGTTCTACAAACCCGAAGACCTTGTCGGCCGGAATGTGGTGCTGGTCGCCAACTTAAAGCCGGCAACCATCTGCGGGATCGAGTCGCAGGGAATGATACTCGCCTCCGGTGAGGAGACAATCCGTGTCGTCTTCCTCTCCGACGACATCCCTCCCGGCGAGCGGATAAGGTAGCTTGCGGGGCTCCGCCCCGCACCCCGCTTAAGGAACTATTTTGAAAAAAGTTCCTTAAGAATCCTCAAAAAACTTATAAAAAATTGCAATGTCATAGTATAGCACTCGACCGGAAGAGAACTAAATGGAAAACGATAAGGTGGAATATAGGGGTACGGCGAGGCTTTTTGATGTCCACGCCCACTATACCGACCCGCGATTTGCGGCCGAATACCCCGGAGGCGCCGATGCCCTGCTCCCCGAGATAATGCCGTACCCGGTCGGCTGGGTAATAAATATTGCAACCAACCTCGACAACGCGGAGGAGGTCATCGCGCAGGCAAGCCGCTATCCCGGGATGTACGCCGCGGCGGGAATTCACCCGACCGACCTGAGCCCCGACATGTCGCTTGAAGCCGAGCTCGAGAAGCTCCGCCGGCTGCTGGATAGTGCGCACGAGCACAAAATTGTCTCAATCGGAGAGATCGGACTTGATTATTATTGGAAACCCGAAGTCAGGGAGCTGCAGATCTCTTACTTTGAGGCTCAGATGGAACTTGCCGGCGAGTACGGCCTGCCGGTGCAGGTTCACGACCGAGATGCCCACGGCGACTGCCTTGAGGTGGTGCGGCGACATCCGGACGTGCGGGGGGTATTTCACAGTTTCAGCGGCAGCCCCGAGATGGCGGCAGAGCTGGTGAAGCGGGGGTGGTATATCTCGTTCTCTGGAGTTCTGACCTTCAAAAATGCACGCAGGGCGCCCGAGGTGGCGGCAAGTCTTCCGCACGACAGGATACTGCTTGAGACCGACTGCCCTTATCTTGCGCCTCACCCCTACCGCGGCAGGCTGAACCATTCCGGTCTCATGATCCACACCGCCGAAGTGCTGGGTAGGTTGACCGGGCTCGGGACCGAAGGGGTAATACAAAAGACCGCCGAGAATGCCGCCCGGCTTTTCGGGATTGGTATTGTATAATTTCACAAAAAGAGTTGTGGCATATTGAACAATTATCTCAAAAATATTGTCGGGTACTTGCAAATTTATTTTGTACATTGTATAATATAGTGAATAAGTATGTCATGGCCGCAAAGCCTTGCCACTATTTTACAAAAGAAATAAAAAATGCCGTCAGCGGGCTTGCAGCACGGCGTAAGGAGGAACCCTATGGCAAGAATACAGACCGATATCAGGAACATAGCGCTTCTGGGACACAGCGGAAGCGGTAAGACTTCAATTGCCGAGGCGATGCTCTACATCAGCGGAGCAGTCGACCGTCTCGGAAAAATTACCGACGGGAATACGGTGTGCGACTATGATGCCGAGGAGATAAAGAGAGGCTTTTCGCTTTCAACGGCTATTGCCCCCGTGATGTGGGAGGGCACAAAAATAAACGTACTCGACACTCCCGGTTATCTTGATTTTGTCGGAGAGGTCCTTCAGGCTCTCCGGGTAGCTGAGTGCGCCGTTATTACTGTCGATGCCAAGGCCGGCGTTGAGGTCGGCACCGAACTCGCGTGGGGATTTGCGTCCGACGCAAAACTGCCGCGCGCCATCTTTGTCAACAAATGCGATGACAACGAAGCAAACTATGACCGTGTTTTCAAAGAGCTTAAGGAGAAGTTCGGCACCGTCATATGCCCGGTGACCGTCCCCTGCAAGGAAGGGAACAACTTAACCATCATCGATCTTACCGATATGAAGGCTTATAGATACGACGCCAAGGGCAAGCGGAGCGAGGTCCCGGTCGAGGGCAGGCTCGAGTCGATTGCCGAAGAATATAAGGAGGCCTTCAACGACGCGATTTCCATGGTCAGCGAGGAAATCATGGAAAAGGTGCTGATGGAGGAGGAAGTATCGCGCGAGGAAGCGGCTCAGGCGTTGCGGCAGGGAATTGCCGGCGGCGACATAGTGCCGGTTTATTGCGGCTCGGCCACCCTGCTCTGGGGTATTGCCGACCTGCTCGACGGCGTGCGCGACACCTTCCCGAGCTATACCGATAAATCCGAGGAGAAGCTTGCCGACGGCGGCACCATCGAAATTAAGCCCGACGGCCCGACGAATATTTTTGTTTTCAAGACGGTGTCCGACCCGTTTGTTGGCAAAATGTCCTTCTTCAAGGTCATGAACGGCGCGCTCAAACGCGATGCAGTGCTTAAGAACGTGAACACCGGCGTAAATGAAAAGATGGCGCATATATATACCGTTCGCGGCAAAATCCAAACCGAGGTTGACGAGCTGGCCTGCGGCAATATCGGCATGACCGCAAAACTCACCAACACCAACACGAACGACACGCTCTGTGGCGCTGAGCCGGTTAGCTACTCGCCGGTCGTATATCCCAACCCGTATATGACGCAGGCCATTATGCCGGCTGCAAAGGGCGACGAGGGCAAGATTTCGCAGTCGATAGCCAAGATGCTTGAGGAGGACCAGACCCTCAAGTTTGAAAACAACGCCGAAACCAAGCAGATGACCATTTCGGGAATCGGCGATATGCAGCTTGCAGTGCTTGTATCCAAGCTGAAAGCGCGTTTTGGCGTCAACGTCAAGCTTGAGCCCCCGAGGATTCCATACCGCGAGAAGATTACCAAGGCGGTTGACGTCGAGGGCAAGCATAAGAAACAGAACGGCGGCGCGGGGCAGTACGGCCACATCAAGATTCGCTTTGCGCCCGGCGAGGCCGAGGGGCTGACCTTCACGGTTTCGGTCGTGGGCGGTACCGTGCCTAAGAACTTTAACCCCGCGGTTGAGAAGGGATTGCTTGACGCCATGCAGAAGGGCATTGCCGGATTCCCGGTGGTGCATCTTGCCGCAGACCTTTACGACGGCTCGTACCACCCGGTCGACTCGGATGAAATATCCTTCAGAATGGCGGCCCAGATAGCCTTCAAGAAGTGCCTTGAGCAGGCCGCGCCGGCACTGCTCGAGCCGGTCGGCGACCTGATGGTGACTGTACCCGATTCGCTGGTCGGAGACATTATTGGAGACGTCAACAAAAGGCGCGGCAGCGTCATGGGCATGCACCCGACAGAAGGAAAGTCGGGATATACGACAATCAAGATTATCGTTCCGAAGTCTGAAATACTCGACTACCCGATAGCCCTGCGCGCCATGTCGAAGGGTCTGGGCTCGATGGAGTATGCCGTGACCGGATATGATGTCGTGCCGGGCAATATTGCAGTCAAAATCGTTGAGGATTATAAGAAGTCTCAGGAAGCCTGATATAAAGTAAAAGAGCAGCCGCATATCAGTCTGATTTGCGGCTGCTCTGCTTTTTTGGCAGCAAACCGATTTCGGGTTATTTATTGTTAATAAGTCTGTAAAATGCCTTGCCATGCTAATTCTCCTTGACAGACTGTAATATTGTGGCTATAATGAGAGATGAGCGAAATAAAGATATTCAACAACCCAAAAGCGAGAGAGAACAATAAGCAAGCAAGGCTAAAAGGCGCCGGATAAAACGGCGCGAAATAGGTATAAAGTTTCGGGAAACGGATGTGGAAACGATGTCAAGCGTAACGCATCAGAGTTTTTTTAGAAAGTTTATACTTT
>JBMNUI010000056.1:0-10755 GCA_050946195.1 Eubacteriales bacterium | reverse complement strand
TCAAAAATTACTTATGGAAGTAATTATACACCGCCTCGGCGTCGCGTTTCGATATTCCCTTCACCGCCGCAATGTCGCTCTCCCCGGCCTTTTTTATTGCCGCCAGCCCACCGAAATGCTCGAGCAGAAGCTTTGCTTTTTTCTCCCCGATACCCGGAATTTCTGTCAGCAAGGATTTTTTCAGGGTCTTTCGCTTGGCCTTTGCGGTCTTTGCCGAGGTGAAGCGGTGTACCTCCTCCTGAATCCGGTATATAAGCATGAACACCTGCCGCTCCTTTGCGATGTTTATCTCGCCGGTGTCGGTGCAGAGCGCGCGGGTTTTGTGGTGCTCGTCCTTGACCATTCCGAAAACCGGAATTTCAAGCCCCTTTTCTTCAAGCAGCCGGCGTATGGTCGAGACATGACCCCGCCCGCCGTCGAGCAGTATCAGGTCGGGAAGCTCCGAGAAAGAACCGGTACTCTCGCCAAGCCGCGCAAGTCTGCGGGATATCGCCTCGCTCATTGCGGCGTAGTCGTCGGTTTCGGCAACGCCGCGGATTGCAAAGCTGCGGTAGTCCCCCTTTTTGAATTTCCCGTCGGCAACGACAATCATGCCGCAGCGCATGTGCTCGCCCCCGATATTTGAAACGTCATATGCCTCAATTCGCGCGGGATATGTCTCAAGCCCGAGAATTTCTGCCAGGCGCAATAGAATGCTCTCGTCCTTCCGGACCGACTCCCGGTATTCCCGGACAACCTCGGCGGCATTTGCAAGCGCCAGCTCGCAGAGCCCCTTCGCCTCGCCGCGCTGTGGTGTTGTGACCGAAATACTCCTGCCGGCAATTTCCGACAGACAGGCCGTGAGCGCTGCATTTGCCTCCTCGTCGAGCGGGAAGGAGAGCAGTACCCGCGAGGGGACAAAATCCCGCGCGCGGTAGTAGCCGCAGATGAAAGCCGACATCGACTCGGCGTCGGCAATCTCGCCCGCCCCGAAGGGGTAGCCGCTCTTGTCGCTCAGCACGCCGTCACGCACCGAGAGAACCGAGACCGCCGCGCAGTCGCCGCCGTCGTACAGGGCGAAGACGTCGGCCTCCTCGCCCGGCGCAAAAACCACCTTCTGCTTCTCGCGCAGCCGGTCGAGCGCGGTAATGATGTCGCGGCAGCGCGCCGCCTCCTCAAACCTCTCCTCCTCGGCGCATACCTTCATCCGCTCGGCCAGCTCGCGCTTTACCGCCTGAGTGTTGCCGCTGAGTATATGTGCGGCGTTCCTTATCAGCCCGTCATATTCTTCACGGCTGACCTTGCCGGTGCAGACGCCGCAGCAGCGCCCCATCTGGTAATATATACAGGGGCGCCCCCGGCCGATGTCCCGCGGGAAATTGCGCGAGCAGGAGGGCAAGCGCAACGCCTTGTTCACCGCCCCGATAACAGAATAAACCGTTGAGGTCGAGGAATAGGGGCCGTAGTATTTTGCCCCGTCGTCCTCGCGCCGGCGGGTGCAGACCAGCCGGGGGTACTCGCCGCTTGTAATCTTTATATACGGGTAGGACTTCGCGTCCTTGAGCTTGATGTTGTATTTCGGCGCATACTGCTTTATAAAGGAATTCTCAAGCATGAGCGCCTCAATCTCGTTGCTGCAGATGACGACCTCGAAGTCCCATACAAGAGAGGCCATCCGCTCGGTTTTGGGGTCCTTCTCGCCGGCCTGAAAATACTGAGAGACCCGGTTCTTCAGCTTGCGCGACTTGCCGACGTATATGACACGGCCGCCCTTGTCGCGCATGATATAGATACCGGGACAGGCCGGCAGCGAGTTTGCCTTGTCGAGCAGATATTCGGTTCTCTTCTGGTCTCTCATCTTTTCTCCGATACTCGGTATAAATTGAATGGACACTATTTTTTGTTGGGCATAGTTCAAAGTCAGGTTATCACAACGCCGACGAATTTATCTCTGCCCGCAACTATTTAAAACGGCGGGAGTATGCCGCTCCCGCCTCTTTGCTATATGTGTACGGTTATTCGGTAAAGCCGCTGTTGATGAGCGCGGCAAGACCTTCAATTGCCTCTTCCTCATCCGGCCCTTCGGCACGCAAAGTTATGGTCATACCCTTGGCAATCCCAAGAGATAACACGCCGAGCAGACTTTTGGCGCTGACTGTGCGGTCGTCTTTTTCCACCTTAATCACCGAACGATAACTGTTGGCCTTCTGAACAAAAAAGGTCGCCGGTCTTGCATGAAGGCCGATGTCGTTGGTGATTGTTACATCGCGTGATACCATGTTTATACTCCTATTATTCACAACATGCGTGTCGGTTAGAATTAGTATAGCAAAACGAGGGGCTAAAATCAATAGCAATTTATTTGTATTTTTTAATGAATTTTCTCATATTGCAGTAAATGTAATGGGGCAATTCACACATATTGCGGCCAATTACGGCGCGGGGGAGATGCCGGTTATCGTCATGTGAAGGGTTACTATGTCGGTGTAAAGCGTGATTTTCTGCCCTGGTGCGAGATATTTCCCGCCGCCCAGCAGAAAGTAACCGTCGCTGCTGTATGTCCCCCGGCAGACAAATGCCCCGTCGGCGTCGACCAGAGTGTATTCGGGATATGTGGCATACACCGGCATGCCGCTGCTGTCGGTTATATACCTTGCGGCCGGCCTTAAAATCAGGGTCTCGCTCCCTGCAGTTTGCTTGGTATAACTCGAGAACTTTGCGACCCCGAGCAGGTCTCCTGCCCCGGTCCCGTCGTCAAAATACAGCCTGTCGCCTTCTTTGAGGAATTCCGGCAGTGTGTAGCTGACCCCCTCTATCCGGAAGGTAACCTGAAAATCGGCCAGCTCCTCCCTGAAACCGAGGCGGTCCATCAGGGTGTATCTGAAGACGATCCCCGCAATGCATAATAGCACGACAAGGATTATTATCGCGTCAAGGATAGTGAAACTTACCCTGCTTTTTGATCCCTTTTTGCCCTCGCCGTTCATCTTCCCGCCTCCTCTGCGCCGTCTACAACATAAACCACAACACAATTCCCGGTGCCGGTAAAACCCGGAAAGCAGAGCGTCACCGGCGAGCCCACCGAAATCCTGCTGCCCTTGACCCTGTAGCCGCTGCCGGCGCGGTAATCGGCGGTTGCCTGTATGGTGATTATCAGTGTCTTTGGGGTGTTCTGGTCGTTGTCCTGCGGGTAGACCACCGCCTCAAGCACCCCGAGCTCGGGGTTGTACACATATTTTACCATGTCGGACTTCTTAACCGCCGTCACAACCCCGATGGCGCTCTTGCTGACCGAATCGAAGACCAGGTCACCACCTCTGACCGAATCGGCAAGGCCTGCTTCGATGCCCTCGATTTCCACGGTATAGGAAATTGTCCTCTGTTCGCTCTTTGAGCCGAAAATGTTCAGCGGCGTGAAGAACGAAGCGACAAAAAGCGCCGCCAAGAGTATGACGATAATGAAAATAATGTCAAGAGCATTGATTCTGCGGCGCAGCGGCTTGTCTTCCTCGGTTTTTCGGCGCCGCTCATCGCTGATTGTGTGTCCCATGCTTACCTCCCGCCGCCTAGGCGGCAATTCTGAATCTTATCCGATATACAAGCTGATGTCGGCCGAGTCGGGGCTGAGCTTGTCGTAAACCGCCTCGTTTTCATTGCGGGACGAGGTTATGAATGACATGGTGAGCGCCATGACCACCCAGAAAAGGAAGAACACCCGGAAGTTGTACCAGATGTGATCAAACAGCCCCATGACCAGAATCGAAATAATCCCGCAAAGCCCGGCAGCGACAATCATCTTATCTTCTCCCGGCGAAGCCGAACGCAATATGAACTCAAAACAGTTCTGCACGAACAACAGGATAATGATTGCAAGTATCACCAAACCTGAAATTCCGGTTTCGATAAGTACCTGCATTGCAAGATTGTGAGCATGCGGGACAAGTTCGGTTCCGGCATATGCAAAGGCGGGGTACAGCTGTTCAAAGGCGGCCTGCCCCACCCCGATGCCCCCGACCCAAGCCTCTCGCAGCATCCCAAGCACTCCCCTCCAGGTCAGTACGCGGTAAAAGGTTGAAGAGTCGGCAAGGTTTCCGATGCTCATAAACCGCCCGACAATACCTTCGGGCAGCACATACCCGAGCAGCGGGGCGGTAAGTCCGATGCCGAGCAGCACAGCTAAAGTTTTATAGCTGAATATGAGGAAGAATAGCGTGGTGCCTACTATGAACCCGAGCCACGCCCCGCGCGACCAGGTCCAGGCAAGGCAGAAAAGCGAGATTATCACCGACAAAAATGCAAGAAATCGCTTCTTTATGCCCCGGGTGTACATAGCCAGGGCAATCAGCAGCGGAAAAACCAAGACCATGTAGCTTCCGAGCATGTTCGGGTTGTCGAAGAAGGCGGTGACCCGCCCGGGGATGTATGAAAACATCTCGCTGTCAAGCCAGGATGAAGCCGACCCGACGCGGCCGAGGATGTACTGAGCCACGCCGAAAACCGACACCACCACAAGGGTTATTGCAAGGGCGGTCATAGCATGCCGGCAGTTCTCGCGGGTGCGGATTAAGTTGACAACCAGAAAATACCCCAAGAGAAGGACCGCATACATGGCGGCCGAGGCAAATGAGCCGGCGCCGCCTACGGATACCACCCCGCCGAGGAACTGGTTTATTGCAAACAGTGCGATAAACCAGCCAAGCAGGCCGAAGCGCATTGTCCGCTTGCCGCGCAGGTATTTGATAAGATAACTTATCGTAGTTATCAGAACACCGAGGGCAATCAGATATGTCGGATGATTTGTGACAGACAGCAGCGGAGCAACAATAATCAGCCCGAGAATACCCGCCTCGGGCTGGTAGAAAATCACCCAGCAGACGATTATCAGGGCAAAGGCCATCAGAATGGCGACCGGGCTTACAAAATAGGTCATAAACCCGAAAACCATGCCCAAAATGACCGCCGCACTGTATTTCGCATTTCCGACCCACAGCTTCTGCGCAAATTTCGCCTCGGGGATTTTTAGTGCATCAATGAGCAGATATCTTGCAACGCGGCTGCCCTGTATGCATTCGGCAAGCGTCTTTTTGCTCGCCAGCATCGGCACCGAAAGCGCTACTATCATGGCGCCGGCTACAAACCTGCCGAAATCGACCTGCATATGGAGGGCGTAAAACTGAATTATATACATCAGCATGGCATATATACCGAATATTATGCTGAAGGCACCATAGACCCGCAGGCTGCAGCCCAGCATATAATCCGAGCCGGTACCGAGGCCGGAGAGCAACAGGCTGTCCTCAAAGCTGCCTGCCACCCGCCGGCGCACTTTCTTGTAAAAGGTCTCCCTGCCGCGCACCCGCCGGGTGCCGAAACCCGAGAGGCTGCGGGTAAACAGTTCTTCTTCTTTGCTGTAGGAAGTGAGGAGCGTGCCGAAAAAGCCGCCGCCAATACTCCGGTAAAGCCATAGGGCGGCTTTTCTGAAGGCGTTGACAAACAGACTCCGGTCGGCAATTGTTCCCGCCGGATTTTTCCTTGAATCCGAATTCAACTGCTCCCCCCCTCCTTTCTCAACAGGTCCGGGCGCCGCTTGGCGGTCAGCCGCAAAGCCTCTTCCCTGCGCCATTTTGCAATGTTTTCATGGTGCCCCGAGAGCAGAACCTCGGGCACCTTTACCCCGTGAAACTCATAAGGTCTTGTATATTGCGGATATTCAAGCATGCCGCACGAGAAACTCTCGTCAAGGTGGCATTCCTCTGCAGGAAGAACCCCGTCGACAAGGCGCGCCACGCAATCAACCAGAATACAGGCCGGAATCTCCCCGCCGGTGAGCACAAAGTCGCCTATCGAGATTTCCTCGTCGACAATCTCGTCTATTATGCGCTGGTCCACACCCTCGTAATGACCGCAGAGGATTATAAGCTGGTCGTACTCGGCAAGTTCCCGGGCGATATTCTGGTTCAGCATCCTGCCCTTCGGCGACATGTAAATCACGCGGCGCGAAAGGTCGCCGCCCCCCGCGGCTTTGGTTTCTGACAGCACCGCCATGTAGCAGTTATAAACCGGCGGCGCCATCATAACCATACCCCGCCCGCCGCCATAGGGCGTGTCGTCAACCCGGCGGTGTTTGTCCTCGGAATAATCCCTTATGTTATATGTCTTAACGAGAATATGCCCGGCCCGCCGCGCCCGGCCGATAATGCTCTCACCGAGCACCGTATCGACAAGGTCGGGGAATAGGGTCATTATATCAAATCTTTTCATAATTTAAAACTCAAACATGCCCTCGATCGGCCTGACAAAAACCCCCCTGTCAAGGTCGATCTCCTCAACAAACTCGGCCACCGCCGGCATCATTGTCTCGCCGGTGTCGGTTTTTATTACATAAATGTCCGACGCGCCGCGGTTTATCACGTCGACAATCTCCCCGTAAATATGCCGGGTGTCGGCATCTATTACCGGCAAGCCGATGAGGTCAATTATAAAATGTGCGCCTTCCTCAAGAGCTATGTCCCCCCGAGCTGCATAGACAATGCTGTTTTTCATTCTCACGGCGGTGTTAAGGTCGGAGATGCCGGCAAGCTTTGCCAGCACGAAACTCTTAAAAACCGAAGATTTTAAAACCCGATACTCTGTATAACCGTCCCCGTCCCGAAGAAAAAGCCTCTTAAGCCCGGCAAGCACCTGTGGCGTGTCGCACCAGGACTCAAGCTTGAGTGTGCCGTCGGTTCCGTGTGTGTTTATTATTTTTCCGCATTCGAGGTATTCGGCTCTCTTTTTCATTTCACCTCTCGCGTCGCCGCGTTTTTCGGTCAAAACATTTTGTTGACGGGCATGAAGTTTACCGGCCCGGCATCAGGATTTTAAATCTGTGATGTGGTTATTATAGCATAGAGTCCCTTTATTTGCAACACTCGGGGCCATAATTTTGAAATCCCTACAACCCTCAGCAAAACATTTTCCAGACTATTGAAAACTTCGGGCTTATCGGTTATAATAATAGTGAAGTTTAATCAGGAGGAACCAAAATGTACGGATTGCTTGAAGCCGGCACACCCACCACTGACCCGACAGGAACATGGCTCTATACGGTGGTCATGATTGTCGTCTTATTCGTGGTGTTTTATTTCTTTGGGATACGGCCTCAGAAAAAACAGGAAAAACAGCTTGCCGAAATGCGCGACTCCCTGCAGGTCGGCGATGAGATCACCACAATCGGCGGTATCATCGGCAAAGTTGTCAGCATCAAAGAAGAAACCGCCACGATAGAAACCTCACACGACCGCACAAAAGTCCGCATACTCAAAAGCGCGGTGCGCTCAATTGACGTTCGTGCCGAAGACGCCGAGCCATAACATTTATTCATAAAACACGCCTCCGACGAATATTATCTATCAGAGATTATTGTTCGCGGAGGCGTGTTTTATGTCAGGCGGGGCACCAAAAAAAAGAAGAAGGAAATCTCAAGGGCAGTCGGGCGGGCCGCCCTCTGCTTCAAAGAGCCTTTTGCTCGGGCTGGTCTGGGCTGTGGGCGCTGCGGTGGCACTGATTTTCATCTTCTCCGCGATAGTTTACGCGACTCCCGACCCCGGCAGTCTGGTACTGCCGGCGGCACTTGCTGCAGCATATTTATCGGCCTTTGTCGGAGGGTTCGCTGCCGCATGGATAAACCGCGGAGATGCGCTTGCCTGCGGGCTTATTGTAGGCGTAGCAAACTTTATACTCATTGTACTGCTCTCGCTGATAGCTCCCGGCGGCGCCGCCTCGGAAATCGGTTTCTGGGCATCCACAGGGCTCCATGCGCTGGTGATAGGCTTCTCTGTTCTCGGTGCCTTTGCCGGGGCCAGTATTCGCGAATCGAGCAACCGCCGGCAGAGAAAGTTTAGAAGGTAATTTTTCGGGGGCGCTGCCCCCGAGCCCCCGCTCAAGGAACTTTTTTGAAAAGAAGTTCCTTGAGAATCCTCAAAAAACTTACCAGAACTATGTCGCAAGAAAAGTAGCGCGGGTCCATGTCCCGCGCTTTGCTGCCTTTAGCTTAATGGCCGACTTTCTTATGGAGCTCCGCCCCATACCCCGGATTAACTTATGATGCTTGTATCTAGTTTCAGAAATCATCAAGCATTCGCATGGTTAAATTATTGTTTTGTGACTTATAAAGTCAGCGGCGGGAGTGTAAGCTTCGGCCGGCTTTTATGTTATGTCCGGATTGACAAACCCCCGGGCAACGTGTATAATTATTCCATAGAATTTGCGGAGGTAGCCAAAAAATGATTGCAACGCTTGTTTATGTCGATGTCCTGCCCGAGCATGTCGAGGCATTCAAGAAAATCACGCTGTATAACCATGAAAACTCGCGCCGCGAGCCGGGGAATATAAGATTTGACCTGCTCCAGAGCAAAGAGGACCCGACCAAGTTCGTCCTCTATGAGGTTTTTGCCGACGAGCAGGCCGCAGCTGATCACAAAAAGACGCCGCATTACCTGCGCTGGCGGGACGAGGTAGCTCCGTATATGGCGTCACCCCGTCGCGCCCTGCCTACAACCCCGCTGGCCTTTGATTGATATGAAATGGCTCATCTAATTGCAGCAAAGCGCGGGCTCCATGTCCCGCGCTTCTATATTTGCGATTCTGTTTGAAAGCTTTTGGGATTCTTAAGGGGCTTTTTTCAACTAAGCGGGGGATCGGGGGCGCGGAGCCCCCGCAGTTTTCAATCTTTTTCCCGCTTTATTTCCTTTTTCATGCGCCACAGGTCGCAGAGCATTCTGAGTGCATCGCGAAGCAGTCTGATTTTAGACTCGCGGTGGCACATCACCTTGACCGGAATTTCGGATATCTTAAAGCCATACTTCACCGCACGCAAGATTACCTCAAAGTCAAAGGCCCAGCCGTCGACCCTGCAGCGGCTGAAGATTTTCTGCGCCGCCTCGCGGCGGAAGGCCTTGCAGCCGCACTGTGAATCTGTCAGCCTGAATCCCCCAACGATACACAACAACCTCAGGTAAACCTTTGACGCCAGTCGGCGAATAAAGGTATAGCCCTCATATCCGTCGGCGCTCAGGTTCCGGGAACCTATCAATATATCGGCATCGGGATTGTTTTTCAGAGCGTCCGCAAACCGGCCTATTATCTCGGTACCGTATGCAAGGTCGGCGTCGGTGAACATCCTGATGTCGCCCTCGGCGGCCAGCATGGCGGTGCGCACGGCGCAGCCCTTACCGCGGTTCTTCTCGTATCCCACCACCCGCACGCCCGGCAGGTTAAGCGCCCTGACGGCCTCGTCGCTGCCGTCGCTGCTGCCGTCGTCCGAGAAAACCACCTCCCAGCTGCCCTCCTCAAAATGACCCGACATATAGTCATACAGCGTTCGGGCGGTGTTCTCGATGATGGGTCTTTCATTGTACATCGGGATTATGACCGATATCTGCTTTGCCATTGAGTCTCCTTTGTTTTATTGGCAGCCGGCTGCCGGAAACTACGGCAGCGCCGGCCGGTTAAGCGCCGGGCTGCCGGGTGTTTTTTAATTTTCTATGCTCACCAGAACCGCGTGAACCGCCAGCCTTGCATCCTTATAGGTATTGAGGCAGGTTGACAGGGTAATTATCCTGTCGGTGGAATAAAGCTCGATATCGCCCATGAGCATCGACTGGCTCTGCATCTTTTTGATAAAGGCAAGATACTCGTCGCTTGAGCTGAAAAAAATTGAGCTGTAACCGTCGTTGGCCTTGGTGTTGTGGACGGAAAAAACCTGGTATGTATATATTCCGTCAAGCGTGTAGATAACGATATTTACATTATCGAAATACTGACGCTGCTTAAAGTAAGTCAGCTTTTGAAACATTGAGCCGTCGTTCATGTTGTGCCCGAAGATCAGCGACACATGGTTGCTCTCAAGGCGCTTATTGCACCTGTAATCGAGGAAAATCGAACCGGCTTTAAGCTCACTGCCGTCATAGGCGTGCGTGACATAATACTCGTTGTCCTCCCCATGTAGCAGCGGGTAGCTTATCTGCTTTGATTTATTATTCTCCTCAAACCGGATATCTATATATCCGATAACGTCCTTGTTTACCTTCTGAAGCGACCTGATGAACTCGCAGGCATTGAGGAATTTTTCGCTGTACACCGGCTGAGGCTGGGTTGTTGCCGGAGGCTCGGTGGTGGTATCGCTGCCGGCCGGCGGGGTTGTCACTCCGCCTGTGCCGGGGGTGACTGTTGTATCACCCGGATTAGCCGTACCATTCGGCAGGGGGGAGGTGGTGGTCGCATCACCCCTTGACCAGATAACCTTAGCGGTAGTCTCGGCGGCGTTGCCGGTGGTCTTTTCTATTGCCTGGTAAAAGTCGTCGCGCACCTTGCCGTAAAGGTCGGCCGCCTTCTGATATGCCAAAAAGGTATTTATCAGCATGACGGCGCTGACCACGAATACCGTTGAGAAAAGACATATGAGAGTTATCCAGATTGCTTTTCTTATCTTTGCTTTTTTTGCCATCGACGGGTATTTCCTTTCCGAAGCCAGGACAGCCGGAATCCCGGCAGACCGGGTTTTGATATTTCAGTTTTGGTTCTCGCCGTTCGCTTCAACATCGCCGGACGGCGATATGGGCAGCTCAAACCAGAAGGTACTCCCCTTCCCGGGAGTGCTGTTGACCCGATAGCGCGCCCTGTGAAGCTCGAGCACGTTTTTGACAATTGACAGGCCAATGCCGGTTCCGACGGCAGCGCGGCGGTGTACCTTGTCTACCTTGTAATACCTGTCCCAGATATGCGGCAGATGCTCGG
>JBMNUI010000055.1:0-11049 GCA_050946195.1 Eubacteriales bacterium | reverse complement strand
CCTCGAAAAGGCCTATTCTGCCGTTGTAGTAGCCGAGATTTTGCATAATTTTTATCCCTTGCTCCCTTTGTTGTGATTTTACCCGCCCAGGCGATTTCCCCGCAGCAGGCAGACAAAAATGGTATCGGTATCAGTATAGCACCGGCGAGGGCGGGTGTCAACAAAGTTTGTGTCGGCAACCGACTATTTTCCGCGTTGCATATATTGCTCAGGTGTGCTATACTTGACTTAACAAAATTCGAGGTGGCGCCAGATGATACGATTTAACAACGAGGACATAAAGTACTTGGCGATAGAGCTTCCCTATGCCATACGATACTGCAAGAGCATCGGCGATTTTCACGGCGTAATTAATGAGATTGACAAACTCATGGCAACCGATATCCCCCATGCCCTGCGAATGAGGCTTATAATCGAGCGCGAGGTTGCAAGGGGGCTTATGAAGGATTATAAAACCGACTTTGACACGCTGCTCTCCAGAATTCAGAAAAAGCACCCGGCATGCAGCGCGCAGGACCTCTGCGAGATAGTGCGCCGGGGGCATGTCGACTACATTTTCAAGGGCGAGCTCTTCCGCATAGCCTTTCAGAACAGCGCGGCCGAGACTATCCTGAAATGTCATGAGAAGGATTTAATGCACATAAGCGACCCCTGCGCCGAGCCGCAGACAAACCCCGAGAGGGTTGAAAACTATAAGATAATGAAGGAAAGGGGCTACCGGGCCTTCAGGTTTGAGGTCCGCATGAGTCTTTCCCCTTCAGGGGCCGCCGAGCGGGTCGGCGAGAAAATCAGGGTGCACCTGCCCTACCCGGCGCCCTGCCGGTCTCAGCCGGCGGAGGAGATAAGGCTGCTCTCCTCCTCCCACCCGGTTTTCATATCCGACGCGGCTCAGAGAACGGCATATATTGAAAATCTGCACCAAAAGGGCGAGGTCTACAGCGTGAGCTTTTGCTATGTCAACCGCGCCGGGTACGTAATACCCGACCCGGCGGCAGTCAGTGAAAAGCAGCCGGTTTTTTATACCGGCGAACTCTACCCGCATGTCCGGTTTACCCCTCTGATTACAGAGCTGGTACGCGAGATTGCGGGGGATGAGACAAACCGGCTGCTGCTTGCCCGGCGGGTTTATGACTGGGTGACCAAGAACGTCAAGTATTCGCTCATGCGCGATTACCTTTTAATCGAGAACATACCCGAGTTTGCGATACTCGAGGGCCGCGGCGACTGCGGGGTCATAGCCCTGACCTTCATTACCCTCTGCCGGCGGCTCGGAATTCCGGCACGCTGGGAGTCGGGCTGTTGCGTTCACCCCGGCAGAATCGGCAGCCACGACTGGGCTCGGTTTTATGTCGCGCCCTACGGCTGGCTATCCTGCGACCCTTCGTACGGCGCAAGTGAGCTGCGCTCCGGCAACAGGGAGCTCTGGGACTTTTATTTCTGCAATATCGACCCATTCAGGCTGGTTGCAAACACCGATTTTCAGCAGCCCTTCGACCCGCCGAAGAAATTTATGCGCGCCGACCCGTATGATAACCAGACCGGCGAGGCCGAATATGAGGATTACGGCCTCGGTTTCGGGGAGACCATAAAGAAACGTGAGGTTATAAGTGCACAGGAAATAGAAATATAAGATTTTTCAGGGGTGACAATGGAAGCAAAGTATAATAATACAGGAATAAAAGAAAAGCACTTCGCATAAAGCATTATGATTATTCGTCATGCGGAGCGCATTTTGTCACCATTTATACCCATGACCGAAAAAATATGTTCTGGGAGGATGTAGGGGCAAACTGCGTTCGCCCGGGTCAGAAGTATGCTTTAACCCAAATAGGGCAAACCGTATTTGATGAAATCCAAAAATTAAAAACCATCTATAAAAACATTGCTGTGGACAGGTTTTGTATAATGCCTAACCACATTCATCTGATATTGTTAATTTTGCCATATAACAGCGGGCGACCACAGGTCGCCCTACGTTATCACGGATAGTAAAACAGCAAAGGTTCAATAACAAAACAAATTGGTGTACCGATATGGCAAAAGTCATTTTATGAGCACATCATACGAAATGAACATGATTTAAATAACATACGCAAATACATTGACGAGAATCCATATAAATGGCACGAAGATGAATTGTTTTCAACATAGAGAAATCCCCCGCCGGGTCAGCGGGGGTTATTATATTCATTCAGCTATTTTCCCGAGTATCTCACAGACCTCGGAGGTGTATGTAACCCTTGTGTCGGCCAGCGCCGC
Source organism: Eubacteriales bacterium (assembly GCA_050946195.1). Classification (GTDB taxonomy): domain Bacteria; phylum Bacillota; class Clostridia; order Oscillospirales; family CAG-272; genus UMGS1002. The sequence continues at coordinate 8,790 of JBMNUI010000055.1, read as the reverse complement.
GCGGGCGATAAATCTGGCCGAGCGGGAGTTTTTGGCCGCATCATATGGGGTGCAGATGAGCGCCGATGTCCCGTTGGAATATTTAATCGAGACATAGGCCACGGCCGAGAAGGAAGTCTGGTAGTCGGTGGAGGTAATTGTTTGTATATTCCCGTAATAGCCGTAATACTCGCCGCTGCGCGCGGCGGTGTGGAACCAACCCTCCGAATATGTCCGGGTGTATGGGGTGTTTGTCGCCTCAAGTACCGAGGGGTGAAACATCATCGAGCCGAGGTCGGTTGTCTTGCAGAAAATCATGCCGAAGGAGATGTTGTTCTTTCCGGCTGCTGCGGCAAGGCCGGTGCACCTGTCGTATGAGGTTACCGCGGTAAAGCGCAGCGAGGTGGTAAGGTTAATTTTGAGCGCCGCGCCGTCGAGCAATATTAGATCAATATAAATTGGTCTGAGCGTAATGTCCTCGGTGAGGGTTATCTCAGCCCCGGCAGGCAGGAAAAGCCGCCCGGCCTCAGATTCAACCGTCCAGCCTGCAAAATATGTGTCGGCAGCCTCAAGTGGCTGACCCTCAGGCAGGGTTAGCCGGCTGCCGTAGGGATATACCGAAACGGCAAAACTTCCGTCCTCGGATTTTGTCGTGACGTTTATATCCCGCGGAAGGACCTCAAGATTGATTGCCGCCAAAAGGTAGTAGGCATTGTCGGCAAGCTGCAATGATGGGTCGAAGGCGGTTTTGGCGCGCAGCAGGATTTTGTGCGGCCCCGCCTCCAGCCCGCCGGTTTCTATCGTTGCCGAAAATGAATTCAGCGAGCCGGGCGTTGTGCACCTGACATAATCGGGGTTCTGGGCGGCCGCGGCCGGGCTGTGTGAGGCGCTCATCGGCAGCCAGCCCTGCCCGTCGATTCTGTATTCATAACCTGCCAGCCCGTAGGTGTGAACCGACCATCCCCCGACAGTAATGCTATATCCCCGGGGGACGCCTATCGTTCCCGTGGAAATAAAGCCGCCGGGGGAGGATTTTTCTGCGACCGGTTGGTCAAGCTGGGTTATATAGCTATATTTTGTGTCCGCAGCCGCAAATGCCGGGCAGTTCCCGCCGGCAGGGTCGGGGCAGGACCCGGGCATCCCCGAGTAAACCGGGATAAGGAAATGATACGCACAGTCAAGACAGTTGTTTTCGGCCAGCGAGAGATAGGTTGTCCGCGCCTCCGAGAGGGTAGCGCCGATATTCTGCATATACTGGCCCCAGAAGTTGCGCGAGGTCCCCGAGACGGTTTTGGAGCGGCAGTCGACATTCCATTTCTGAAGATACAGCGTGCTCTGGTAGTTGGCTATGTACCGGTCGCGTAGCCTCAACGCCCCGCCGTATATCGACTTCCATTTTGTATCCCATGCCCCGCTGCCTCCCCATTCGGCAGCCATTGACTGTGTGCCGGTCTGTGCCTCCTCCATCGAGTTGAGGAAGATCTCAAACTTGCCGGTCCCGCCGGCGCCTATATTGTAGATGTTGTAGAGCCCGTTGTACTTCCTGAGCGACTCCTCGGTGTGGCCGCTTGAGGGGGCGTTTACATAGACCGAGCCTTCATATTCGATTTGATTGCTGTAATAGTACCAGAGCCGGTCGCCGCATGTTCCGCTGACCTGCGGGCCGGTACCATATTGGCCCTGCTCCTGCCGGGCGCGGGCGGCAAGGTGCAGCGGGCTGATGCCGAGCTCTTCCCCGACCTCCATGAAATACTCGGCATAGGTTTTGCCGTTTTCAAGATGCGCTCCCTCCATAAAGGTCCCCGCAAGCGCGGATTCGACCTGAGTGAGGGTCACCGTGTTTTTGTAGCTGAGGTCCTCAAATTGGAAAATATCTTTTTCGTTCAGGAAATTCCGGGGGTCCATCAAGTATTCGACCGCCTCGCTTGAGGCCTGATACCAGCCGGTGTCGTACAGGGTGGTGTTGGTCGGGTGGCGGTAGGCCGAATATTCGGGACTTGAGGACACAAGCGACCTTTTGGGCTCGTCCTGCGTCTCCATATATATGACATAGCCCCAGGTGTATGCCGGCTGAAGCTCGCTTACCAAAAGCGGCTCAATTGTCCAGGTTGGGTGAAGAAGGTGCAGCTCGGTAAGCTTTTCGGCATATGAAGCCGGAAAGCCGAGTCCGATAAGGTATGTATAGTATTCGCTGTCGCCGGTGTCCGGGCTGCCGGAGAGTGCTTCCGAGCATACGGCCGAGGAGCCTGCCAGTATCGCGCAGAGCAGCAGGACGGCGAGGCGCAAGAATTTTTTCATTTCAGACCTTCCTGAATTTGTATGTTCCACGGATAAAATATCCCTGTTGATTATATCATTTGGCAATTTTGGTTTCAATATACAGGCTGTAAATTTACTTTGAACTATTTACAAATCCTTGGGGTGCATGGTATAATCTAATCCGGATGTCGGCTGAATTTTACAATATGTGTGTATAACTCACATAAAACATCACAATATATGGAGAAGCCGAAAAAATGATGCAAATAAAGCATATGGCGGCAGCCTTTGTCGCTATAGCGGCGCTGGCCATTGCCCTGACATTGCTCCTGCCGGCCGGTGCCGTGGAGCCTGTACATAATCCCTCAAACGAATATCTTGTAAGCCAGTATTACGCCAACCTGCGCTCGCTCGAGCTGACCGGGGACCAGCGCACCGACGTGGTACTTGTGGCGCTCACCCAGCTCGGTTATCATGAAGGTAACAGCGACGCCGACATGGGCGGCGGGAATAAATCGGGCATACGCGACTTCGTGGAGTACAACCGGTTTCACGGGAAGATCGACAACAGCCAGGGCAACGGATACAGCTACGGGTATTACTGGTGCGCTTCGTTTGCCACCTGGTGCGTACGGCAGGCCGGAGTCCCGGCAGACGTGCTGAAAAAAGAGATAAGCTGCAACAGACTCATAGAATGGCTTCAGGAAAACTCTACATACAAGCCAAGGACAACCGGATATGTTCCCCAGACCGGAGACCTGATTTTCTTCAACCCGGCCCCGGGGCTTAAGGCGACCCATGTCGGTATTGTGCGGTATGTTAAGGACGGGATGGTTTACACGATTGAGGGAAACACCTCGACAGACAATGTCGGTCTGCGGTATTACAACCTGAATGATGCCAACATAGTGGGATACGGCGTGCCGGCATATGCCTCAAACCCCTCCCGCGCCATTGACTTCAGCATGTCCCAAGGGTATCTGCTCGGCACCTATTTTATCAATACCTCAGAGCTCAACGTGCGCCGCGGACCTTCAACCTCATACGGCATTCTCGGCCAGCTTTATTACGGCGAGAAGGTGACCCTGCTCGACAACTCGGAAAAATGGGGGAAAATCAGTTACAATGACAGCGAAGGCTGGATATTTCTTGACTATGCCCAATATGTGCCGAGTGCAAGGTACACAATATATTTTGACCCCAACGGGGGGGAGGGAGTTATCCCCGCGCAGCCCAAGGCCGACGGTGTGGATACCACGCTGACCACAGAAATACCGACAAGGGCGGGGTATCATTTTCTGGGCTGGTCGACCGACCCTCATGCCGAAGTTGCAGAATACCCGGCGGGCGGGCGGTTTTCGTTAAACGCCGACACCACGCTTTATGCGGTGTGGGCAAAAGGTGCTCATATTCTGCGCTTTTTCGACGGCGACACCATGCTGGATGGCGGTATGTACCCCAAAGGATATGAGGTGACGCCACCCCCGAATCCCGTAAGATCCCCCGATATGGTGTATAATTACACCTTTGCCGGCTGGGACAGCAACGGCGACGGTATTGCCGACATTCAGCCCGGGGCGACAATCTTTGCGCTTGAGGATATGGATTTGTATGCGGTATACAACACTACCTACATTGAATATAAAGTGACATTTTACGGCTGGGGCGGGGAGATTATCTCCGAGAAGACATACCGTTACGGCGATCCGGTTGAGATACCCGAGGTGCAAAGCATCCGCGAGGGAGGTCACTCCTATACCTTTGTCGGCTGGGATTCCGAGGTCGCCGGGACTGTCACCGGCAACGCGTCATATACCGCGGTATTTACCGAGGGTGCTGCGCTCTACAAAGTGAGCTTTGTCGACGGCGACGGCAATATAATGCAGAGCGGCGAGTACGAGTACGGGGCGAGCGTGACCCCGCCCGGCGAGATTCCCAAAAAGTCGGCTGACAAGACCTTCACATATGTCTTCTCGCACTGGGACAAAGCCATAACCGAGGTAACCGGGGACGCCGTTTACACCGCGCTCTTTGACTGTGTTTACATAAATTATAAAATTTCCTTTGTCGACTGCGACGGGAATGTAATCTCCGAGCTCACCGCCCATTACGGTGACGCGATCACCCCGCCGGAGAACACCCCCGCCAAGAGTCCGGACTTGATGTACGAATATGTATTCACAGGCTGGGATAAGGAGATCGGCAATGTCGAGGGCAACGCGGTGTATACCGCGGTGTTTGAAAGAGTTCTGCGGACCTATACGGTGACCTTCTTCAATGACGACGGGACGGTTTATCATACCGCCGAGTATCATTACGGCGACGAAATAGTGCTGCCCGAGAACCCGGTGAAAACCTCCTCAACCGGGGTCTATACCTTCGAGGGATGGACGCCTGATATAACTCCGGTAATCGGCAATATGAACTTTACGGCAAAGTTCAGCTTCACACCCGACGGGCTACCGGGCGGGGACGAAGACGATAAGGAGGCCGGTTTCTGGCCGGGAGCGGCAATTTCAATTATATCGGTCGTAGTCGCCGCCGGAGGCTTTATCGCATATACCGTCATCCGCCACCGCCGCCCCGTCCGCGAAGAGCGGTAAAGTAGATGTGTTTCGGGGGCTCGGCCCCCCGAACCCCCGCTCAGGCCCCATAATAAATCCTTGCACTTGACAATTCTGTTAAAAAGTTCCTTAGGCGAGGCTCGGGTGCAGCACCCCCATCAAAAAGCGGGGGTAGGGCGGAGCCCTACATTAGTTATCCGGCTGTAGCCCTGCGCGGCGGAGGGCGATGACCAGCGGAGGGATGAGAAGTATCTGGATGACAATGCCGGGGAGCGCCACCGCGATAGTGCTGTTCCAGAAGGCCGAGAAGCTGAATTCGGTATTGCGCAGCCCGGCGATAAGGAACTGAACCGCGCACGAGACCAGCCGCCCGGCAATCATGGAAAGTATAAGGTTTACGTATATATACGGGATTTTTTTAGGCAGGAATTTCAGAAGCAGGCCGGTCAGTGCACCGTATGCGGCAAGCTCGAAGGTCATTGCAACCCCGACAGGGAAGAGCGGCGGCATTCCGAACATGGTCGAACTGATAATCGGGGAGACCAGGCCGACCGCAAGCCCCCACGGCCAGCCGCAGGCAAAGCCGCAGAGGAGGACCGGCAGGTGCATCGGAAGGAGTACCCTGCCCAAATCCCCGAACTGGTGGAAAATCTGGGGCAGGAGCAGGGCGATGGCAAGGAACATTGCCGAATAGGTGAGTTTTTTCAAGCGGGGGCGCATAAATTCAGCCGGTCTCATATTTAATACCTCAAGGTTTGTGTGATTTGATTTCGAGGTTTTCTTGTGTTTGAAAACCTCTGCAACTTGGGGCTTCTCGGCGACAATCTCTTTACGTTTGCCGCGCTGCCGGTAAAGTGCTCGGGGGCCGACGGCGCACCGGTCCGGGCGGTTGCCATACTATAAACACCACGAAAGACCCAGACCAAGCTTAGTCAGGCTTATATGACGATATGCTTTGCCCTCTCGCCCGCAAGCTCCGCTTCGCGCCGGTGGCAGGTGAATATCAGGCACTGGCCGCCCTGCTCCCCGCACCACGACAGGAGCATTGATATCAGGTTTGCCGCACGGATGTCGTCAAGCTGCGCTAGCCCTTCGTCGATAAGCAGCGGCGCCCCGTCCGGGCAGAACAGGGCTGTCAGGGCAAGGCGCAGCGATATGTATGCCGCGTCCTTCGTCCCGCCGCTCATTGCGGCGAGCGGGCGGGTAAAGCCGTCGGCATTTATCGTGACCGACAAATCCTGCCCGACGCCGATATCCGTATATCTGCCGCCGGTGAGCTTTTCCAAAAGCTCGCCGGCTTTGTTTTTGAGCCTCGGCGTGACCCAGCGGCGGAGCTGTCCGGTCGCTTCGGCCAGCGCTTCCTCGGCGAGCCTGATTGCGTCGTGCTGCAGTTCGGCCTCCGAGAGCCTGTTTGTAATCTGCTCAAGCTGCAGCGTGAGCCGGCGGGGATTCTCGGTAGTGTGTTCAAGCGCAATGAGCTGGCGCCCAATTTCGTTCTTTTTGTCCTCGGCCGCCTTTTGCGCCAGCATCAGCTCGGCCCGGCGGCGCTTGTATTCCTCGGAGGTCATAGGCTCGGCCTCGGGCAGGGTTTCGGCTCGGCGGCGCAGCGCAGCCTCGTCGAATTTCATGAGATACTCCCGGCTTGAGGTAATCTCGGATTTTATGTTCTCGATTTTTATTTCAAGACTCTCGCGGGCGGAGCAGAATTTCGAGACCAGCCCGGCGGCCTCCGAGAGCGTACCGGTCAGGTTTTCGCTGTCCTCAAAGCCGAGTTTTGCCAGCTCGGCACGGCAGTCCTCGCGCAGCTCGGCAAGCCTCTTTTGGCAGACCTCGACCACGCCCCGCCGCGCTTCGAGCGCGATGTCGTATTGGCGCTTGGTCTCGACGGCCTCAAAACAGCTTGTCAAGTGCTCGGCCAGCCTGTCCTCGCCGGGGTCGGTGCTCATACCGAGCAGAGCGAGATAATCAGAGAGCGCCCGGCGCCGTCTGGCGCTCAGTGTAAGTGCAATAAATCCTCCTGCAAACGCCGCCGCGCCGGCGGCAGCGGCAATAATACCCGCCGTCACAAGCGAGGCGATAATTGCCGGCACTGCGGCGGCGGCCGCCACGCTGCCGACTATCAGAAGAAGCAGCCCGGCGGTCTTTGACGACGCGGCCGATTTTTTGAGCATCCGGTAGCTGCAGAGCGCCCCTTCGGTGCCGCCGGCGGCGTTTGTCGTCAGATATTCGGCGATTTTCAGCTTTTCTTCATCATACGGGACGGCCGCCTCGAGTTTCAGCAATTCGGCTTCGGCGCGCATAAGCGAACCTTCGGCTGCTGTAAGCTCGCGGGAGAGGGCGTCAAGCGCGGCGGCATACTGCCTGTCGGGGCAAAGACCGCCGGGGAACGAGTCGGATTCAAGTTCCCGGCGGGTCTGCTCGAGCCCGGCCAGCCTGCCTTCAAGCTCCCGAAGCGCGTCAAATTGCCGGAGGACATGGACAACTTCGCTGTTCTCCCAAGCGGCCTCAAGCTCCTCGAGCGATTTTTTTATTTCTTCGGCTTCGCGTTGGTATTCGCAGGCCAGTGCTTCTTTTCTGACGATATCCCGCACCGCGGCGGCAGCCTGCGTCAGCCGGTTGTAGAGCGAGTTGCGCTCGGCACGCAGGTCATAAATGAGACCCCCGCGCTCGTTTTTGTAGAGCAGGCTGCGGCGGGCCCTTTCGAGAATGTCGGCGGCCCGCTCGGCGTTAATCTTCTCGTCGGCCGAGAACAGCAGGTTCTCTATGCTTGAGCCTACCACGTCGGAATCTATCGCGCCGAGATTTGACTGCGCGACATGGCAGGTGCTTGAAAATACCGCGGCCGGGATGCTGAGCAAAAACTCGCCGGGACTTTTGTCGGTTTTTTCCTCGGCGCCGGTATCGGCGTCGATAATTTTTACTATGTTCTCGACATAGTTTTCCCGCCCCGCGCGCGTCGTCTGCACAATACCTTCGCGCTCGACCCGCCAGCGCCGGCCGTGCGCCGAGACCGTGAGGCTTCCGGCCGCACGCCGTCCGGTCCAGCTAACATAGCGCTCGCGCTCGCCCAGCTCCTCGCCCGAGGCGCGGCGCGAGAAGCCGTAGAGCACGAACTTGATAAATGCCAGAATTGTCGATTTCCCCGATTCGTTGAGCCCTTCGATTATGTTCATGCCCTCGCCGAGCTCGAAGGTTTTGTTTTTCAGCCCGGCAAATTCGGCAATGTCGATGACAAGGATTTTCATATCAAGACCCCATGCCAGTATTCTTAAATGACCGGCCGGCCGTCAAGCGCGGCAAGCCCGTAACGCAGCGCGGCGGCCGCCACCTGCCGCTCATACTCGCTGCCCTCATGCATTTTTTCGGCAATCATGCGGTAGAACACCCCGCGCAGCGAGAGATCTTCCTCGAGATAGCCTGCGTCAAAGCAGGGGAGGGTGCGCTCCCTGACCTCGAGCAGGTCGAGTTCTCCGGTGCAGTTAGCGGCCAGCGCCTCGGTGTTTGGCCTGTAACCCAGCGCGACCTCGCCGACAAGGATTATCCGCAGCGCGGTCTCGGGACCGTATCCCCGTGACTTTATCAGCTCCTGGATCTTCCCGGCGACAAATGAATCGTCCCCGGCGCCGGTGATGTCGAGCTGCTCGACCATGTACCTGCGCTCGGCGAACCTGATATTTTCAATCTTTACCTTTTTGCCTTCGATGGTGACGAGCAACGCCCCGCCGAAGCCCGGCTCATCAAAACTGCGCCCCCCGGGGCAGCCTGGGTAGGCAATTGTGGTTTCCCCGAGTGTCACCGGCTCAGGGGGGACGTGGATATGTCCGAGCGCGGCGTAGGTGAAGCCCTTGTAGGCTATGTCGCGCGGTGAGAGCGGGGCATATTGCGAGAGCATCGACTTTGTGTCGCCATGCTGGCAGAGTATGTTTATCCTGTCATTTTGCAGGCCGGATATCGAGGCGAGCACGCTGCCGTCATACCGCTCGCGCGT
>JBMNUI010000054.1:0-11686 GCA_050946195.1 Eubacteriales bacterium | reverse complement strand
ATCCTATACCTGCCTCGTCCCTGTCTCGCCCTTTGGTCTCTCTCCAAAGTGTGTTGCTCAATTTTCAAGGACCGCTTGCCGCCACCCTTTTTAGGCGGCCCTGATATTATAACACAGCATTATCTTTATGTCAATAGCTTTTTTCAATATTTTTCGTTCATTTTTCTGTATATTTTGCACCTTATTTTAGTTATATTGTATTCCCTGCTCATCATCTTCATATTATGCTATATCTAATAAAATATTCATCGTTTTTCTTTACGAAGGAGTGATAAGACTATATCCTGTATATTATATTCAGCAGGTGAATTCAATGACAACAATTCTTTTAAGAACCCTCATTATTTATATACTGCTGATCGGCGCCATGCGGCTGATGGGAAAACGGCAGATTGGCCAGCTTGAGGTCTCCGAACTTGCGGTTACCCTGATTTTGTCCGAAATCGCCGCAATGCCGATTGAGAATCAGGAGATACCGGTGAGCTATGCGCTGATACCGATTGTCACCATACTTACATTTGAAGTGGTTATGTCTGTTATTCAGATGAAATTCCCGAAGTTGAAAAACCTTGTGTCGGCACGACCCAGCACCCTTATAGACAAAGGTGAAATAAACCAAAAGGAGCTTGAACGCGTCAGATTATCTGCAGACGAGCTTTTGTGCAAGCTGCGGCAAAAGGATGTTGCCGACATAAAAGAGGTGAATTATGCAATCCTTGAGCAGAGCGGGCAGCTCACCGTGATAAAGAAAGCCGAATACAAGCCGCCTACTATGCGCGACATGGCACTGCGGGCCGAGGACCATGGAATTATGCATATCCTTGTCGACAACGGCTCTGTAAACAAGTACAATCTAGAGCACCAAAACAAGAGCTATGAGTGGCTGATGTCAAAACTTGACGAGCAGGGCTGCAGGCTCAATGAGGTTTTTCTTTTCATGATCGACGATTCGGGCAACACCCGTTGCATCAAGAAGGACAGATATAAATGAAAACTTTTTACATCGCAATAATTTTATTTATTTTGATGATAGCCGTCATTGTAATCAACGCCCAATATATCAACCGGGTATGCGACAGGATGTATGTCATGGCAAGCGAGGCGCCGGGAGCCGGCGAGGGAGGCTGCTATGCCGAAGTCAGTGTTCTTGAGGAATATTGGCTGGAAAACCAAAAGTACGTCCGCCTGTCGGTAAGCTTCATTGAGATAAATCAGATAAGCAACTCGATATCCTCTATGAAGTCGTTTGCAAAGTCAGGCGATGAGGGCGAATTTGAAAATGCCCGCCGCATACTACTCAACACCATACAGGAAATGCGGCGGCTCGAATCGCTCAGGTGGAGCAGTATGTCCTAAAAAACAGCGGGGGAACTTAACTAAGCTCCCCCGCCGAACTTCCTTGTTTCAGGTTATAATATATTCAATGTACACCGGATGATGGTCCGAGGCATAGTCGCCGTTTATTTTTTCGTTTGCTACCTTGTAGAATTTGACGATAATCCCGGTCTCAGATACAAACGCAAAGTCAATCAGGTTGTTTTTGTCGCTGTAGCCGTGATATGTCCCTGTGTCATTTTCTTTTTCCAGAGCAATGTCTCGTGACGACACAAGGCTTGTCGCGTCGATTATCTTATATTCGTCGGTACCTGTTTTGCAGTTGAAATCCCCGGTAAGTATCACCGTATAGTTTTTGGCAAACTCTTCAATGAAGCCTGCAAGCACCTCGGCCTGCTTTACTCTTGCCACGTCGCTTTTATGGTCAAAATGCGTGTTGATATGCACAAATATCCGCCCGTCCGAATTCCTTTTCAATACCGCATATGTAAAAATCCGGTTGAGCGAGGACTCACTGAACTTTGACACCTTATCAGGAGTGGCTGAGAGCCACTTTGTTCCGCTGTCGAGAAGAGTAAACTTATCCTTTCGGTAGAATATCGGATTGAATTCGCCGTTGTTTCCGCCGTCGCGCCCCGCTCCGACATAACTATAGTAGGCCGACAAACGCAATCTCAGCTGGTTCATCCAGGTCGGCGACGCCTCCTGAAAGCCTATTGTGTCGGGCAGGTATTTTTCAACCATGGTCAAAACCCTGTTGACCCGCTCAGCACTCATATTGCTCACATACACGTTGAAGCTCATGGCCGACAAAGAAAGATCGCTCTTGTCCTTTATTACCTCAATCTCACCGACTGACAATTCAGCTTCGCGACCCGCCTCGCAGGCGGCTTTTACTATGTTTATAAAATCAGCGACTGCTGCAAAGTGCCCGTCAACGTTGTTGGCATAAAGGACTATATATCGGTCACCGGCGCCGATTACGTATTCGGCGTCGCCCGGCTCATGCAAGTATACCCCGCCGGCATCCCTTGAGGTGCGGCCTATCAGTATTTCATAATCCCCTGCTTTCTCTTTGTCCGAATAAACCCTGAGAAAGTAACCCGTCACCTCGACAATCGAATACTGAAGGCTTTCGGCAATCAGCTCCTCGGCCTTGTCTCCTTTCTTGTATACAATAGCATAAGCGCCGAGGTCGACTCCGTTGAGCCTGAAACTGTCTACCGGATAGCTTCCGGTATGCAGAAAATCATACTCGGGTGAGTAAAAAACATCGCTGTCCCCGCGCTGCTTTACCACATTCTCGACAAACATCACTGCCGCTCTATATGTGTTTGCTTCGCTGTGCCCGGCAATCACCAGCTTTTTACCAATTAAGCGGTAACCGTAGTCATCTGCCCGAAGACCCGACAAAAACCCGACAGTTTCCTCACGGTTGGTATTTCCGACGAGAATCTCATATTCGCCCGGCGTAAATTCCGAAAAACCTTCTTTTACAAAGTCGTCCTTTATCTCAACCTTATCGGATATTTCCTTTATGGCGTTCCAGACCAGCATGGTCGCCTTTTTTTCATCCTCGCCGGCGACCTCCGGCCTCACAACCGAATAATTAGCAAGATCAGAGATTATGATATTATATATTTGTGATTGTGTTGTTGTTTCCATTTCGGTCCCGCTGTCATTAGGTTTATTCCCATCGGCAACACAACCCGCAAGGCCGGCCAAAAGGATTACTGCCGCAAGCAGGAATACCACCGCTCTCCGCATAAATATACTCTCCCGTATAGCAAGAGCCTCAATAAACGGTTTATTGAGGCTCTTTGATATTTTTTGTTTATTCTTCTGTAATGAAGCCTTTGTCAATCAGCCATTGATTGAAGATAACGTATGGCACCGACTCGCCGTCCTCATTAGGCTCGGTTAGAATGTTGGTGTAATCTCTGATGTCGGGGTTGCTCTGGCTTCGCAGCTCAAGCATTAGCTGGTCCATCAGGGCACTCAGCTCTTCATAGCTTTTGCAGGCGTCTATCCTTGCCTTGACCGACTCGGATATCTCCTGAATCTTCCGGATAGATTCGGTATTTACCTTTTCTCCCTTGAATGTAAAGCCGAGCAAGAGGTCAACCGTCGCGTCCTGATTTTGCTTTATGCCGTAAGTCCAGATATCGGGGTCTGTCCCGGCTTCGGTATAGGCGATAAAGACGTTGCCGGTCTTGTTGATATCCATCCGGTAGCTATTGTTCTCGGTTCTGACCACCTGTCCCTTGTCATCAAGCGTATAGTTTACGTTCTCTAATCCGTAGAGAACCAGATTGCGCAGCTCGGCATTGGTGTTGAGGTAGGTTATAATTTCCATGCTTCTTGCCACATTGTTGCTAAACCCGCCGACCGCGAACATCGACTCGAAAATCATTTCCTGGCTGGCTCTCGGGGCTTTAAGCGCCACCATGTGATAATCCTTGGCGTATTCTTTTTCAAGCTCCGCCCCGCCTTTGACTATTTTAATGGCGCATTTAGCACTTTCAGGAACATTGCTTCTGAAATAGCCGCGGTCCTCATAAAGCCTGTTTATAAGCAGCTGGTCCCGGTAAGGCTTTCTTGTGGCTATCAGGCTTGTGAACTGAAGCGGGGTTCCGAGTGTGGCGAATGTCGTGTATGTTGTTCCGATAACCGAGAATTCCTTCGTGTCAATCTCAAGGGTATCGGGGTCAATCGACCAGTAGAGCACATTGTAAAGCTCGGGCGAGCCGTCGATAGGCACTACGTCAGGCTCAAATGCCGCGATATCTTCAAGGAACTCCTGACAGTCAATGAGGTCGTGTATGTCATTAATATTATAATAATACTTGGCCAGAAGCTCCTTGTTGACCAGCATGTAGGTATACTCGCCTATCGTGCGGTTATTAGGGATAGCATAGGTAGCCCCGTCAATCTTAACAGAATCGAGGAATGCGCTGCTGATGTAGTCCTTGAGCTTCTTTGAGCCGCTGTTCAGCTCGTCGTCAAGCCGGTTTACCCATTCTTTATCGATATACTCGAGCAGCCTTTCATATCCCGAAAGGAAGAAAATATCGACGACATTCGGATCTGCCTCGGGATATTTCAGTTCAAGAAGACCGGTCTCGGGGTTGTAGAAGGTTTCTTCAACGGTGGTTTCGGCGAGCGGGTCGGTTGTCGTCTCTGCATATTTTGCATATTCGGGATGCAACTCGTAGAATATCTTTTGGGCTTCCTCTCTGCTGTAGACGTCCTTGTTCTCTCTGATGAACTTCTTAAGCTCCTTGTCGGCAGTCTCTTTCTCTATTCTCTCCTGTTCCTTGGTATTGAAAGTCTGCTCAAGGGCTTCATAGTATTCATCTTCTGTAAAGAAGAACATATTGACTTTGGTTTTGAACTTGGACTTGGTGATCTTGTTAACCGCCTCCTCGATCGCCTTGGCTGCCTCGGGAGTGGTTCCCTCCTCGGTCATCAGATACCAGTTGAGGGTTGCCGTGCCGCGGGAGGCTTCTTCCCTCTGTGCCTCCTCGTCCATCTGTTGCTGAGAGCAGCCCGCAACCAGAAGCGAACTTATTACTAAAACGGCGCAGAGCACCAGACATGTGAGTTTTTTCTTCATTAAAATGTTCCTCCTTGCTCTATCCGTATGCCACCGGATATAGATACGTTTCTATTTCCTATTTTACACTCAATGTATTGAAATGTCAAGTGAAATTTTGCTCAATATCTGTTTAATCCGCACAACAAAAGTCCGGCCTCAGTCAAGAAAACCGCGCAGGTGCCGCGCCCTGCTCGGGTGCCTGAGTTTCCGCAGAGCTTTTGCCTCTATCTGCCGTATACGCTCGCGCGTGATGTCAAACTCCTTTCCGACCTCCTCGAGCGTGCGGGTCCTGCCGTCATATAGGCCGAAGCGGAGCTTTATCACATGCTCCTCACGCGGCGTCAGCGTGCGGAGTTCCCGCTCGATTACCTCGCGCAGGATTGAAGCCGACGCTGCGTCGGCGGGCGCCGGGGTGTCGTCGTCGGGGATGAAGTCGCCGAGATGGCTGTCCTCCTCCTCGCCGATAGGCGTCTCGAGCGAGACCGGGTCCTGAGCTATCTTCATTATCTCGCGGACCTTATCGGCGCTCATACCCATCTTCTCGCCGATTTCCTCGGCCGTGGCCTCGCGTCCGAGCTCCTGCAGCATCTGACGCGAATAGCGCGACACCTTATGAATGGTCTCGACCATGTGCACCGGTATTCTTATCGTGCGCGCCTGGTCGGCTATGGCCCGCGTTATTGCTTGCCGTATCCACCATGTGGCATAGGTCGAAAACTTGTAGCCCTTCTGATAGTCAAATTTCTCGACCGCCTTCATCAGGCCGAGGTTGCCCTCCTGAATCAGGTCAAGGAAGAACATCCCCTTGCCCACATAGCGCTTGGCAATACTGACCACAAGCCGCAGGTTGGCTTTAACCAACTCGTTTTTTGCGGCCTGACGCTCGGCCTCGTCCTTGCTGTTTGCCATTATTTGAGCAAGCTGTTTTTCGCGCTCGGCGTCAAGCAGCGGAACCCGGCCGATTTCCTTGAGGTACATGCGCACCGGGTCGTCAATAGCCAGCCCCTCCTGCTGGAGCATGCGCTCCATGTTTTCGCCGGCGCCGTAGGTTTCGACCTCCTGCTGAATTTCGCTGATATCCTTCTTTGAGATTTCGTCGGGCAGGGTTATGCCGTTTTCCTCGAGTGCCTCGTAGAGCTTGTCAATGCGGTCCATGTCATAATTGAGGTACTCTATGGCCTTGTCAAGGTCCTCGATGGTAAGCCTGCCCTTTTTGCCCTTTTCTATCAGCTCGGCGACGATGTCTTTTTTGTCACCCGACCGGTCGTCGGCATCATCCGAATGCTCCCCTTCGCTTGAAATGCTCGCGGAGCCGATATCGTTATCGAACAGAAGGCTGGTATCGTCAAAAAGGCTGTCATCGTCGTCAAAAAGCAGGTTGTCGTCTACAATGGCATCGGCATTGACGTCGTCAAGGGCGCTGATGTCCTCGGGAAATTCCTGGTCTTCGGATAAAACCTCGTCGCCGTCGATTTTGTCGCCGTCTATATCCTCGTTATATTCAAAATCATAGTCATCCTCATGCTCGTCCTTGTCTCCGCCGCCGTCGTCATAGTCGTCCGGGTATCCATCCGCATGTTTGTCGATTATATCTTCTGCCTTGTCGGCCCCAAGAAAACGTTCCTTTTCTCCGTTCCCCTCACCATCTCTTATTTTCCTGTCATTTCCGTTGAATCCCATCTTGTGTTCCTTCCTTTTTATGTATTATCAGGCGAATTCCGCCGTTTTATTTGTCCTGATTTATTGTTGGCCGCGTCGGGCTTTCTCGCGCTTTGCCCTGATGACCGCAAATTTGTCCCCGCTCCGTTCGGCGTCGGCAATCGCCTTTTCCTCCATGAGCGTTTGTACGGCGCTTCTTAGAATCTCGATGTTGTTGTTGTCAAGCTCCGAACGCTTGCGGATGAGACTTTGAATTCTGCCGGCTTCGTCTGCGGTAAAGTACTGGCCGAGGGCGGCATAGGAAAAACCTTCGTCGCTTTTGTGAAGCTCCATCACATAAGAAAACACCCGCCCTCCGAAAGAGGTGAAAAAATCGTTTTCGGAGAGTTCGATCTCACCCCTTCCGACCGCGTCCCGGTACTCATCGTATAAAAGAAGCAAACCTAAGATTACCTCCTCGGCTGCGGCGGCGGCAACATTTTTTGCGGCGTCGGGGTTTACCTTATCGCCGAAATATTTTGCCGCGCTCACTACCTCGCGGCCCTCGCGCTGCCTTAAATTACGGGCGCGCCGACGCCGGATTCTTTCGACGTCGTTTTTAATACTTTCGGCTGAAAGCCCGAGACGCTCTGCAGCGTACGAAATATACACGTCGCGCTCGACGCTCTGTCCGACATCGGCGATAACTTCGCAAACCTCTCCGGCAGCTTTGATTTTGCCCTCTGCGGTCTCTGTATCGTATTTTGCAATTATACTAATGAATTTATGCTCAAAACCGCTCTTGCTGCCTTCAAGCTCCAAACGAAATTTGTCTGTTCCGAACTTTTTTATGTATTCGTCGGGGTCCTTGGCGCCGCTGAGCTTCAGCACCCTTACCTCAAGCCCCACCTCTCCGAGCAGCCGCATCGCCCGGTCGGCGGCGTTTTGCCCGGCCGCGTCGCTGTCATAGGCAATAATAACCTTTTTTGTGTAGCGCGCCATAACCCGCGCCTGCTCGGGGGTTATCGCCGTACCGAGGGTCGCCACCGCGTTTTCAAAGCCGGCGGCGTGCAGCGCGATGACGTCCATATATCCCTCGCAGAGTATCATCGACTCGGCACAGTTTTTTCTGGCGTAGTTGAGCGCGTAGAGATTCCGGCTTTTCTTAAATCCGGGGGTGTCGGCGGAGTTGAGGTATTTGGGCGGCGTGTCGTCCATGCTGCGGCCGCCGAAGGCTATGACATTCCCCGAGCTGTCTATTATCGGGAAGATTATCCGGTTGCGGAAAAGGTCGTAGGGCTTGCCGGTGCGCTGTGAGAGCCCGACAAGATAGCATTTCTTAAGCTCCTCTGTGCTGTATCCCAGCCCCCTCAAATAATTCCCGAGCATATCAAACGAATTCGGCGCATACCCCAGCCCGAAATGCCTTATCACCGCCATCGGCAACCCGCGCCCCTCCGTGAGATACCTCATGGCAGCCTGTCCGATCTCGGGGTCAAACAAACGGTCTCTGAAGAATCTTGCGGCCGCAAGGTTAATCTCATACACCCTTTTCCGCGGCATTGAGCTGCCGGCATGAGTATCGGGACCTGTGGGAATACGTATGCCGGCGCGGTTTGCCAGATACTCGGCGGCGGCAGAAAAGTCGAGGTTCTCGGCCTTCATTATGAAGGTTATCACATCGCCGCCGGCACCGCAGCCGAAACAGTAAAAGCTGTTATCGGCCGGGAATATGGTAAAAGACGGCGTCTTTTCGCTGTGAAAGGGGCAAAGCCCCTTGAATGTGCTGCCCGACCTCTGCAGCCTTACATATGAGCCGACAACCTCGAGTATATCGTTTCTCTGGGCAATCTCCTCAATTATATTTCTTGGTATCAGCAATCCGTGTCCTGCTCCTTTTTTTCACTGTTTTCCCCGCCAGACCTCGGGGACGAACAGCTCTTTGAATTTTTCAATCGCATACCTGTCGGTCATGCCCGAGATGAAGTCGGCAACGCAGCGCTCCACTCCCTCCTTCTCGATCTCACGGACATACTGCTCGGGCATTCTTTCGGGATACCCGATGTAGTATTCATAAAGCTGCAGGAGCATTGCCTTTGCCTTGCCCTCCTCGCGCTTTGCCTCGGGATTGAGGTATACGCTCCTGAACATAAACTGCCTCAGCTCCTCGGTAGTTTCCCTGATCTCGGGGATCATCGAGATTTTCGGCTGATCAAAGCTGGCCTCGATGACGGCGGTCACCATGGTGTTGATTCTCTCCGAATGTGTCTCGCCGAGCGTCTTTCTAAGCTCCTTCGGGATATCCTCGATTGTCAGTATGCCGGCGCGGCAGGCGTCGTCTATATCGTGATTGATGTAGGCTATGCGGTCGGCGTATTTTACAATACAG
Source organism: Eubacteriales bacterium (assembly GCA_050946195.1). GTDB lineage: Bacteria > Bacillota > Clostridia > Oscillospirales > CAG-272 > UMGS1002. The sequence continues at coordinate 2,726 of JBMNUI010000054.1, read as the reverse complement.
CCCTCAAGCGTCGAGGCCTCCATGTCGCCGGTATGGTTGGCAATCGCGTCGCGTACCTCCCAGGTCAGGTTGAGCCCCTGCCCGTCCTTCTCAAGCTTTTCAACCACCCTGACACTTTGCTTGTAATGCGTGAAGTCGGGCGAATAGCACTGCTGGAGCGCCGCCTCGCCGGCATGTCCGAAGGGCGTGTGCCCCAAATCATGCCCCAGCGCCCCGGCCTCGGCCAAATCCTCGTTGAGAAAGAGCGCCCGGGCGATAATCCGCGCGATCTGAGCCACCTCAAGCGTGTGGGTCAGTCGTGTGCGGTAATGGTCTCCCGACGGGGCCAGAAAAACCTGAGTCTTATGTGCCAGGCGCCTGAAGGCCTGCGAGTGGATTATCCGGTCGCGGTCGCGCTGGAAATCGGTGCGGTTCTGGCAGGGCTCGCAGGGATGCTCGCGCCCGCGCGTGGCCGAAGTCAGAAATGCGTATTTCGACAGGGTCTGCTGCTCCCGCCTGAGCAGTCTCTCGCGGACACACTCCATTCTGACACCTCCCGTTTTTCATTTCCTTCATACAATATACGCAGCACGAGGAATTTATACTTTTTATTCGCGCAATTTCTTATTTTTGCGGTTTTTCATCCGGGGTACGAGGCTGGGCAACCAAACCCGACCGGGTACCCGAGGAATAATCCCAGACCGACCAGAAGGTGCGACATAAAAGCAGTATTCCGGAATGTATAATTATTACGGTGGCTTTGGGCTTCATCACACACAAGGCAGGGCTTGGTATGCGTGAAGAAGTATACGCTGATCTTTTGTTTCTGATAAACTTCAGCATGGATTTTCTCTGCCTGTACCTGACCGCCCGGTTTCTGCGAAGGCGCATGCGGCTTGTGCTGATTACCTCGGCGGCGATAGTAGGCGGGGTTTATTCGGTCGTCTCGCTTTTCCTGCCCTTCGGTAAAATCGAACTCTTTGTGTGTGATATCGCGGTCTGCGCGCTTATCTGCATGATAGCCTTCCACTCGCCTAACAAGACCGCAGGGCAATTCATAAAGGAAGTCTTTGTCTACCTGCTTATCTCAATGACGCTCGGCGGAATTATGACCGCGCTTTTCAACCTGCTCAACCGTCTCGACCTCCCGCTCCAGCAGGGCGGCGACAGCATTTCATCATGGCTATTTCTGCTGCTGGCAGCAGTCTCGGGGCTGACCGCGCTGGGCAGCGGGAATATACTCAAGCGGATGTCGGCGCGCAGGATGCTGACCGTAAAAATCGAATTCGACAAAAAAAGCGTGACGCTCACCGGCATGACCGATACCGGCAACATTCTGCGCGACCCCGCAAGCGGGAAGCCGGTAATCATCACCGACATAAAATCCACCCTGCCCATCCTGCCCGACCCGATAAGGCAGGCGGTAATAACCGGCAGGGTCGACAAGCTAACCGATATCCCTGTAAAATACTCAAACAGGATAAGGATAATTCCGAGCGAAACCGTCTCGGGAAAGAGGCTGCTGCTCGGAGTTGTGCCCGATAAAATCATACTCTCGGGCGAGCGCGGCGAGTCTGATGTTTCGGCGCTGTTCGCGCCGATGCCGCTCTCCTCGCTGCCTGAGGGCTGCAGCGCCATAATACCAGGAGAACTCAATATATAGGTGGTGGTAAAATGAAGTTTTTGGGCCGGATAATTTCATTCATTAATTACATAAAGTCGAAAAGAGGCCGTAGGGCACGGGGGATATTCTACATAAGCGGTCCCGAAACCCTGCCCGCGCCGCTCTCGCGCGAGGCCGAGGCCGAGATAATCGGCAGGCTCGAGACCGACGAGAACGCAAAGCTGACCCTCATCGAACACAACCTGAGGCTTGTGGTCTACATAGCCAAAAAATTCGAGAATACCGGAACCGGGCTTGAGGACCTGATTTCAATCGGCACGGTAGGCCTTATCAAGGCGATAAACACCTTCCGCGCCGATAAAAACATAAAGCTCGCCACCTACGCCTCGCGCTGCATTGAAAACGAAATCCTTATGTACATCCGCAAAAACGGCAACATAAAGGGCGAGATATCTATTGACGAGCCTTTAAATGTCGACTGGGACGGCAACGAACTGCTGCTCTCGGACATTCTCGGCAGCGAAGAGGACGGAGTGTCCTACAATCTTGAGCAGCGCGAGGAGCGCGAGGCGATCCTACGCGCGGTCTCGCGCCTCGGCGACCGCGAGCGGCTTATCGTAGAGCTGAGGTACGGCCTCAACCAAAGAAGGGAAATGACCCAGAAGGAGGTTGCCGACCTTCTGGGCATATCGCAGTCATATATATCGCGTCTTGAAAAAAAGATACTGAAAAAGCTGAGAAGCGAAATGCTCGGCCAGGTATGACAGGTCAGCGGCTGTCGTAGCGCTCCCCGGTGATGACCGGCCTGCATTTGCCGCCGGATGCCGCCATCAGCGCCTCGCAGGCTTTATCTGCCACCGCCTTTTTCACGGCAAAGCGGAGTTTGATGTTTTCGGCGTACTCTGTGCCGTCGATTATCGCGTCGAAACCGGCAAGCTCAAAGACTACCCTTTGATAATCAGAATAAGAGCACTCGAAGGCCATCTCGGAATATGCCTCAAAAACCGCAATACCTGCCGCCTCAAGCGCCGCCGAGGCGGTTTTGGTATAGGCGCGGACAAGCCCGCCCATGCCGAGCAGCACCCCGCCGAAATAGCGGGTCACGACAATGCAGACGTCGGCG
>JBMNUI010000053.1:0-11743 GCA_050946195.1 Eubacteriales bacterium | reverse complement strand
TTGTATATAATGTACAATATTTTTACTTATACAGAGCCAAATATCAAGCATGCATCACGCAATAATCTTAATATATTAAGACTTCTGCTGGGTGAGGCCTTTCATTGAAAGCGATATTCTCTTCTTCCCGACATCGACTCCGATAACCTTCACGGTCACAATATCGCCCACCGATACCACCTCCGACGGGTGCTTTACATACCTGTCGGAGAGCTGCGAGATATGCACCAGCCCGTCCTGATGCACGCCGATGTCCACAAATGCCCCGAAATCTATAACGTTGCGTACGGTTCCGGTCAAAATCATGCCTTCCTTAAGGTCGCTTATGTCAAGAATATCCTCGCGCAGCACAGGGGGCGGCAGGCTGTCGCGCACATCCCGCCCGGGCTTCTCGAGCTCGTCGATGATATCCCTGAGGGTAGGCACACCGATGCCGAGAGCGGCGGCCACTTTTTCTTCTCCCTTCAGCTTCACCTTCACAGAGAGAAGCTCCAGGCTGCCCGAGCGGACATCCTCGTCGGTGTAGCCGAACATTTTCAGCAGCCGGCGCGCGGCATCGTAGGACTCGGGGTGGACCCCGGTATTGTCGAGAATTTCGTCAGCCCCGGGAACTCTTAAGAACCCGGTGCACTGCTCAAATGCCTTCTCACCGATTTTAGGTACCTTGAGAATCTCGGCACGCGAGCGGAAGGCGCCGTGCTCCTCGCGGTATTTAACAATGTTCTTAGCAGCCGTCGCGTTTATTCCCGATATATATGAGAGCAGCGAATAGGACGCAGTGTTCAGATCAACCCCCACCGCGTTGACGCAGTCCTCGACCACGCCGGATAGCGCCGCCCCAAGCCTTGCCGGCTTCATGTCGTGCTGGTACTGCCCCACCCCGATCGATTTCGGGTCAATTTTAACCAGCTCGGCAAGCGGGTCTTGTAGCCGCCGGGCAATTGACACCGCCGAACGCTGAGTGACGTCAAAGTCGGGGAACTCCTCGGCGCCGAGCTTTGAAGCCGAGTAAACCGACGCCCCCGCCTCGCTTACCACGATGTATTTTACGTCCTCGGGGATGGTTTTGAGCAGGTTGGCGATAAATATCTCGCTCTCTTTCGAGGCGGTGCCGTTGCCTATCGCAATAACGTTCACATTGTGCTTTCTTATCAGCCTTGTGACAATCTCGCCGCTCTCCCTGATTCTCTCCTGCGGCTTGTGCGGGTAAATCACCGCGGTGTAGATAACCTTTCCGGTCCGATCCACCACGGCCAGCTTGCAGCCGGTGCGGTAGCCCGGGTCAAGTCCCATTACAACCCTGTCCCTCAGCGGCGGCTGCATTAGCAGGTGCCGCAGGTTTTCGGCAAATACCTTTATCGCCCCCTCGCTGGCATTGTCGAACATATCGTTGCGGATTTCGCGCTCGACGCTCGGGGCTATGAGCCTGTCGTAGGAATCTTCTATTGCCGCCGCCACATATTTTTTTGCCGGGCTGTCGCCCTCGGACAGCAGCTTTTTGCAAAGGTACTGCAGAATCTCATCGCGCGGGGCGGTCAGTGTCACCTTGAGAAAGCCCTCCTTCTCGCCGCGGTTGATTGCAAGTATGCGGTGGCCGGGGATTTTTTTGACCGGCTCGGAATACTCGTAGTACTGTGTATAAACCGAGTCGCCCTCGCCGGATGAATTCAGAACCCCACGCTCCCAGGTCATGGCGCGTATTGCTTTCCTGTAGTCGGCGTTGTCGGAAATGTCCTCGGCGATAATGTCGCAGGCTCCGGCTATGGCTTCCTCGGCACTTGTAACTCCCTTTTCCTCATTCACAAATTCGGCAGCCTGCTCTTCAAGTGAGGGAGTGTAGGACGGCTCTTGTGCGAGCAGCAGGAGTGTCAGCGGCTCGAGCCCGCGCTCGCGCGCCACAGAAGCACGGGTCTTGCGCTTCGGTCTGAAGGGGCGGTATATGTCATCGACCTCGGTGATTGTCACCGCGGCGTCGATTGCCTTCTCTATCTCGGGGGTCAGCTTACCCTGCGCGGCTATGAGTTCCTTGACCTCGGCTTTGCGCTTTTCGATGTTTCGCAGGTATGTCAGGCGGTCGAAAAGCTCGCGCAGCACGGTGTCGTCAAGCGAGCCGGTGACTTCCTTGCGGTAGCGCGCAATAAAGGGGATTGTGTTCCCCGCGTCTATCAGCTCGACAGTACGCTCGACCTGCTGCACTCCGAGGCCGAATTCCTTTGCCAGTATCTCGTAAATGTTCATTTTCATGTCCTCTCGTTGCTTTATATGTCATGTTCAGCGGGCACCCGCCTCAGTTTTGTTCACGCAGCTCCTTAATCCGGTCTCTGAGGTAGGCCGCCTGCTCGAACTCAAGCCGGCGCGCGGCCTCCTTCATTTCCTTTGTGAGCTGCTCGATAAGCGACTCGCGCTCCGCGGCAGTCAGCTTCGCAGCCTTATCCTTCCGGCCGGCTTTCCTGCCCCGACTCCAGTCCCTGCTCGAGTCGTCTTCGGAGGCGGTTATCTCTATTATGTCACGCACGCTCTTCTTTACGGTGCGCGGGGTGATTCCGTGCTTCTGGTTATACTCTGTCTGGATTTTTCTGCGACGGTTGGTCTCGTCTATCGCCGCCCGCATAGAATCGGTGATGGTGTCGGCATACATGATTACCTTGCCGCGCGCATTGCGCGCGGCGCGGCCGATTGTCTGGATAAGCGATCGCTCGGCGCGCAAAAAGCCCTCCTTGTCGGCGTCAAGTATGGCGACCAGCGACACCTCGGGCAGATCAAGCCCCTCGCGAAGCAGGTTTATGCCGACAAGCACGTCAAATACGCCGAGCCGCAGGTCGCGCAAAATCTCCATACGCTCGATTGTCTCGACATTGTGGTGAATGTATCTGACCCTGATACCGTTGCTCTCGAGATAGTCGGTCAGGTCCTCGGCCATCTTCTTGGTCAGGGTGGTGACAAGCACCCGCTCGCCGAGCTTTGCCCTCTCGCGTATCTCGCCCATCAGGTCGTCGACCTGCCCGGCTACCGGGCGGACCTCAACCTCGGGGTCGACAAGCCCTGTAGGCCGGATTATCTGCTCGACAATGGCGTCAGAATGCTCTAGTTCATAATCTCCCGGCGTCGCGCTGACAAATATCGCCTGATTTATCTTCTGCTCGAATTCCTCAAAGAAAAGCGGCCGGTTGTCGTAGGCCGAGGGCAGGCGGAAACCGTAATCGACAAGGTTCTTCTTGCGCGCCGTATCCCCGCCGCTCATGCCCCGCACCTGCGGGAGCGTCACATGTGATTCGTCGACAAAAAGCAAAAAATCATCGGGGAAATAGTCCATGAGGGTATAGGGCGTCGAGCCGGGCGGGCGGCGGGAGAGTATCCTTGAGTAGTTTTCAACCCCCGGGCAGTAGCCTATCTCGCGCAGCATTTCAAGATCGTATTTGACCCGCTCCTCAATCCGCTGTGCTTCAAGCAGCTTGTTCTGCGAGCGGAAAAACTCCACCCGCTCGCGCATCTCCTCCTCGATATCTCTGAGCGCCGCTTCCCTTTTATCATCGGATACCGCATAATGGGTTGCCGGGTATATCGCCGCGTAATTCAAGAGGCGCAAAAGCTCGCCGGTCACGGTGTTTATTTCGGATACCCGGTCAATCTCGTCCCCGAAAAACTCGACGCGAATCGCGCGCTCGCCGCTCCCCGCCGGGAATATTTCAACAGTGTCTCCCCGAACCCGGAATTTGTCGCGGACAAAGTTGATGTCATTTCGGTCGTAGCTGATTGCGACCAGCCTTTTTATCAGCTCGTCGCGGCTCATCAGCATCCCCGGGCGGACCGCCAGGACAAGCTTGCGGTATTCCGCAGGGTCGCCAAGTGAGTAGATACAGGAGACGCTGGCGACGATAATCACGTCCCGGCGCTCAAAGAGCGCGGAGGTGGCGCTGTGGCGCAGGCGGTCGATCTCGTCGTTTATCAGCGCATCCTTTTCTATATACATATCCTTGCCCGGGATGTACGCCTCGGGCTGGTAGTAGTCATAATACGAAACAAAAAATTCTACCGCATTGTCGGGGAAAAACTCCCTGAACTCAGAGCAAACCTGTCCCGCGAGCGTCTTGTTCGGCTCAAGGACAAGCGTCGAGCGGTTGAGGCGCGCGATGACGTTGGCCATTGTAAAGGTCTTGCCCGAGCCGGTGACGCCGAGCAGGGTCTGCATGCGGTAACCTGACTCAATGCCGCGGACAAGCGCCTCGATAGCCTGGGGCTGGTCGCCGGTGGGGCTGAATTCGCTCTTTAAGTTGAATTTGTTGTATTGCATTCTGACCTCGCTTTTTTTGCCCTGCTTGCCGCCGGCGGTTAGCTAATTGCTTCATTTATTATATCAGAATACAGACATTAATTCAAGTAAAGGCGTGGAATTTGTGAGAATCCGCCGACTCGGCGTACCGTAATATTTAGCAATAAAAATTGTACCATCGCACTTTACCAAAAGCACGCGGGCGATCACAGATTGCCCCTACAACATAATAAGGTGTCCGGCAATAACAAGGACCTCATAATCAAAAGGAAGTTTCTCCCAAAAACTCGCCCCGCAGTGTTACAGGCTCTCAAGCTGTGCCACCTCGTCCGGGGAAAGGTACCGCCACCCACCGCGCGGGAGGGCCGGGTCGAGGTTCAGCGGTCCGAAGGAAATCCGCTCAAGGCAGAGTATCCGGTTACCGATTGAGCCAAACATACGCTTTATCTGGTGGTACTTCCCCTCGTGGATTGCGATAATTCCGCTTGTCCGCCCGGCATCCAGCTGCAGATTTGCCGGCAGGGTCCTGCAGCCGTCGTCGAGCACAACCCCGGCCTCAAGCGCTGCCTTGTCCTCGTCGGACACCGGGGTCCGGCAGACAAAGCGGTATTTCTTCTCCACCTGCCGCCGGGGAGAGAGCAGCCGGTGGGCAAGCCTACCGTTGTCTGTCAGCAACAGAAGCCCGGTCGTATCCTTGTCAAGCCGCCCGCAGGGGAAGAGGGCCAGACTCTGCAGCCGCTCTGGAAGCAGCTCGAGCACGGTCGGCTCGCGCCGGTCGGCAGTAGCACTGACATAGCCTTCGGGTTTGTTGAGCATTATATAATAATTCTCGCGGTACTCTATCTCCTCACCGTCAAAGACCACCACATCTGCCACGGGGTCAATCTGCCGCGCCGAATCCCGCTCGGGCAGGCCATTGACTAAAATCCTCCCCGCCCGCGCGGCCCGCTCGGCCTCCCGACGTGTGGAAACCCCGCATGTGCTCAGAAACTTATCAAGTCGCATAATCATCCTCTTACATTACTTTTTGATTATTCTAACACACCACCCCGCGCTTGTAAACATTATTATACATTTGTCTTTTGTTTATTGACAGCCAAGGAATAGTGTGGCATAATAAAGCCGGCTAAAATATTTTTGCGGGAGGATTTGGATTTGAAATTCAGCTTTGATTACCATAAAACCCCGGCTGTCCTGCACGTTGGCTGCGAGGAGCCGCACGCCTACTTCATCCCACACGGCAGCGACCAAACCGCCGCCACAGGCAACCGCGGGCTGTCAGACCGTTTTGTCTCGCTCTGCGGCGACTGGGATTTTAAATTTTACCCGTCACTCAGTGACATTGACGACTTTACCTCGTCCGACTTTGACACCTCGGGAATGGACAAGATGACCGTCCCGCGCTCGTGGCAGACGGTGCTCGGCCGGGGGTACGACGTCCCCAATTACACCAATGTCAACTATCCCTTCCCTGTCGACCCGCCCCATGTGCCGGATGAAAACCCCTGCGGGCTGTATGTCAGAAGCTTCACTCTGCCCGAAAACTATCCCGGAGAGCGCCGTGCCTACCTGATTTTCGAGGGCGTCGACTCCTGCTTTTACCTCTTTGTCAATGACAAATTCGCCGCATACAGCCAGGTCAGCCATATGACCAGCGAAATTGAAATCACAAGCTACCTAAAACCCGGCGTCAATACCCTCAAGGTGCTGGTGCTCAAATGGTGCGACGGCTCGTACCTTGAGGACCAGGACAAGTTCCGCCTCTCAGGGATATTCCGCGAGGTCTATCTGCTCTGGCGCGACGAGGTGCATATCCGCGACATTTACGTCAAACCCGAGCTGAATCAGAACTACTCACAGGGCGTCCTTGGCGCCGAGGTTATGCTCACCGGCAAAGCGCTGGTCGAATTCCGCCTGCTCAGCCCCGACGGCGACGAAGTGTCGGGCGGGAGCGTTGTCATCGACCACATGGGCTGCTTTGAGATGCTTGTCGCACACCCCGAGCTCTGGAGCGACGAGACGCCGAACTTATACACTCTCTGCATCCACTGCGGTACAGAGTACATCCGCCTCAAAGTCGGCTTCAGGGAAATAAAAATCAAAGACAAAGTGGTTTACATCAACGGCCAGAAGGTCAAGGCAAAGGGAGTCAACCGGCACGACAGCCACCCGATCCTCGGCGCCGCAACACCATATGACCACATGCTGCGCGACCTTTTGATTATGAAGGCGCACAACATCAACATGGTCCGAACCAGCCACTACCCGAACGACCCGCGCTTCCTTGAGCTCTGCGACACCCTCGGGTTTTTTGTCTGCGACGAGGCCGACCTTGAAACCCACGGGATGCAGCGTGTCGGCAACTGGGATGAGCTTACCGACTCGCCCGAGTGGTCGGAGGCCTATCTTGACCGCGCCCGCCGTATGTTCGAACGCGACAAAAACCACCCGTCGGTCATCATGTGGTCGGTCGGCAACGAGTCGGGGGTCGGGCGAAATCACCGGCTAATGGCAGGCTACTTCCACTCTCGCATGGAGGGCTGCATAGTCCACAGCGAGGATATCTCGCGCCGGCTGCACAAAAACCTGTCAAGCGAGGACGAGGAAATCAGAAAACAGGTCGAGTGCGACTACATCGACATAGAGAGCCGCATGTACCCCTCGCCCGAGGAGTGCCTGCGCGACTACCTGACCGGTAATACCTACTCAAAACCGCTCTTCCTCTGCGAATACTCCCACGCCATGGGCAACGGCCCCGGGGACCTGGCCGAGTACTGGGAGCTCATTTACTCGCACGACAGCTTTTTCGGGGGCTGCGTCTGGGAGTTTACCGACCACGCGATTGTAACCGGCGACGACATATATTCAAATCCGCGCTATGCCTACGGCGGAGACTTCGGCGACACGCCGAACGACGGCAACTTCTGCGTCGACGGGTTGGTCTACCCCGACCGCCGGCCCCACATGGGCCTGCTCGAATACAAGCAGGCAATAAAGCCCTTCAGGATCGAGGATTTCAACCCCCTCACCGGGACGCTTAAGGTCCGCAATATGTTGTATTTCACCGACCTCTCCTGCTACGACCTTTTCTGGAGCGTGGAGCGGGACGGCAAACTCCTCTCGGAGGGGCACATCCCGGCTTTAAGCATACCCCCGCAGTCTACCAGGCGCTTCAGGCTGCCGCCTGTAGTCCCGTCGGGCGACTGCTGCCTTAATGTATCGCTGCGATATAACAAAAAAACCCCGTGGGCTGACGTCGGCTATGAGGCCGGATTTGAGCAAATCGAGCTCTCGTCGGCAGTGTGCAGCCAAAACATCGCCGACACAATCCCCGAGGGAGCCTCGCTCAAAATCGAGCAGGACGACAAGGCCTTCTATATTACCGCCGGAGAGACGACATATACTATATGCCGCATACGCGGGCTGATTGTCTCGATAGTCGACAACGGCCACGAGCTGATAACCACCCCGATAGTGCCGACCATCTGGCGCGCGCCGACAGACAACGACCGGAGAATCAAGGAAAAATGGTTTGCCGAAGGCTTTGACCGTGTGCGTCCGAAGTGCTACTCTGCTTCACTTGACTCAAACGATGGTAAATGCGCCGTGGTGACCGCAAAACTCTCGCTCGGCAGCCCTGCGCGCCGGCCGGTGCTGTGGATGAATGTAACCTATACTGTTTACGCCGTCGGGGGCATTAAAATCGACTGCGACGTCTGTGTCCGCGAGGGACTGCCGAACCTGCCGCGCTTCGGATATCAGTTCAATATGCCCGAGGGGAGCGAACGTGTTGTTTATTTCGGCAGAGGGCCTGCCGAAAGCTACGTTGACAAGCGTCTGGCCTCAAGGCTCGGCGAATTTGAGACCACCGCGACCGCGAATTTCGAGCACTATATAAGGCCTCAGGAGAACATGGCGCATGCCGACACCCGCTGGGCATATGTCGCCTCGCTCGCCGGGCACGGACTGCTCTTTGCCATGACCGGCCGGCCTTTCAGCTTCAACTGCTCACACTACACCCCACAGCAGCTCACAGAAGCCCGGCATGACTATGAGCTTGTGCCTCTCAAAGAGACTGTCGTCAATATCGACTACCGTCAGAATGGTATTGGTTCAAACTCATGCGGCCCGGCCCTAAACCCCCGCTGGCAGTTCAGTGAAACACAGTTTAACTTCTCGGTGCGGATTCTGCCGGCATTTGTAAACAACATCGACCCATATAGCGAAATGCTAAAGAAATGAATTTTGCTCCGATCCTCGAACCCGCTTCGCTTTACCTTTATTTGTAATATGGTATATAAGTTTTTTTGGATTCTTAAGAAACTTTTTTCAAAAAAGTTCCTTAAGCGGGGTGTGGGGCGGAGCCCCACGAAATAAAAATAATAACAGCCCCGGCGGGTCGGCCGGGGCTGTTATTTATGTTATCATTCGGGCGACTTAAAATCGACAATTGCCGAGAACATTTCGACAGACCTCTGGTAGTTTTCCTTCCGGCTGCTGCTGCCGATGAGGCCGGGCTGGAGCAGGCATATTACTGTATCCTCGGGTAGAATGTGGAGCACCTTGTAATAGCTGTAGATTTCGGTATCACCCAACCGCACGCCGTACTCGTCGATTGCGGCATCCGGCAGGGCGCCGAGTAGGTCGGTCAGCTTCCGCACCCTGCCCTGCTCGAGCAGATTTTCATAAAGCCAAGGGTCCACCAGATAAATTGAGCATTCACCAGCAAGAATCAGGTTTGAGTAGCTCTCGTACTGGCTTGAGTAATACTTCCTGTCGGCGGCCTGCTCAAACTCGCTCTCCCAGGCTAATATCTGTTCCTCGGACATCACATGGAAGGTCACAAGCTCAACATATTTCTTGCCGTCGCCGTTATAATCCTTTGGCAGGACGAAATTGAAAACCGACCGCACATCCTCAAGCTCGGTTGAAGTCAGAAGCCACGGTCCGCTGTAAACCAGCGTGATATCCTCGTTTTCCCGGGAGCACATCTGGAATGTGCATATCACAATTACAACAATAACAAACAACGAAATGATTGCAATTATTTTATTGTGATACCACCAGTTGTCAAGCCACTTCAAAAACCTGCTTTTTTGCTTTATATCTATATCACCGGACAGTTTTTCATCATCCATTTTCAGCACCACCTTCGGCGCGGGCGTATCGGCATTCAGGCATGGTGGTGATGCGCCCTTGACACCTCAAGAACCTTAAGATGTACAATCCCGCCAGGGGTTTCAACCGATACCTCATCACCGCTCCGCTTGCCTACAAGCCCCCTGCCTATCGGCGACTGGTCGGATATTTTGCCGAGCAGCGGATTTGCCTCATTTGAACCCACAATCTGGTATTCAATTTCCTCGTTGAACTCAAAGTCGAGCACTCTCACCACCGAGCCGACGCTGATAATCGAAGAGTCGATTTTGGATTCGTCGACAATCACCGCGTTGGCGATCATTTCCTCAAGCTCTTTGATTCTCGCCTCAACCTTGGCCTGCTCGTTTCTGGCCTCGTCATACTCGGCGTTTTCCGAAAGGTCGCCGAAGTTCCGGGCGGTGGCGATGCTTTCCTTGATCTCCTCGCGTCTTGTGTTCTTCAGATAATTGAGCTCCTCGACAAGCTCGTTGTAACCCTGATGGGTGTAGAGCATTTGCTTTGATTTAGCTGCCATAAAAGGTCTCCTTGGTAGTTATATAAAAGTTAGTTTTGTCACAATTCAGAAAAAGGCCTTATGATTCATGACCTGACTTCAGGTTTTTTAAGATCTCTCAGGTTCCTGAAGTATTTGCACCGCCGCCTGCATCTGGGCGTCGTCCTTGTCGGCGAGCTTATAAATGCTGGTGTTTTTAGCCTCTTCGCTTAGCTCGACAATTATATCCGGAGTAATTCCGATACCCTCATAGCTCTCGCCTGAGGGCGGGAAATACATTTTCGTCGTCAGCTTGATGCCGCCTTCGTATCCGAAATAGTCAAGCGGGAATAATGACTGCATCGAACCCTTGCCGAAGGTCGTCACCCCGACTATCGGCGCGAGCTTGTAGTCGCGGAAGTTGGCGGTAAAGAGCTCGGCGGCACTTGCGGTGCTGTTGTTGACAATCACCACGCATTTCAGTCTTCTGTATTTTCCTATGTCGCCGGTGTGCACGCTGCAACCCTGATATTTTCCGTCATAGGATACCGCCCTGACCACATCGGTGTCCTTGTTCCCTGCCTTGTCTATGGTGCTTATCATGACGTCGCCTTCATTCAGAAAATAACTCAGCACCGCTTCAATCGACAGCAAATCCCCGCCGGGGTTGTACCTCAGGTCAAAAACAAATTTCTCAATCCCCTCGGCAAGCAGGGTGTCGACGGCATTTGAAAACTGGGTCGGCGTGGTAAGGTCGAAATTCAGAATCTTGACCACCCCGACCGACGGGTCAAGGTCGCTTTTGCGGAATAAGACCGACTGGGTTGTGACATACCCGCGCAGGATACTGAACTCAATTTCCTCATCCCCCCGCCGGACCGTAAACTCGGCATAGGTGCCGGCAAGACCCTGAAGCTTTTTTACAGCAGGATAATAACCGAGCTCGGCAATACTCTCGCGCTCCTCGCCGATACCTACGTAAACAATCAGGTCGCCCGGCATCAGCCCGGCTTCAAGCGCAGGGGAGTCGGGCATCACGTTGAGTACCTCAATGGCGTTGTGTTCGGTATTCTCCTCTATATTTATGCCGATTCCCTGCATTTCGCCGGTGCTCTCGGACATTATCATCTCATACTGCTCGGCATTGTAGTATTCGGCATACCTGTCGTCGGTAGCCCTCGCGTAGGCACTGAGAACCGCATCGATTAGCGCCTTATCGTCGAGGTCAAAATAAGAATATGTCTTGAAAATCGAATCGATGACCTCAAGCTCGGGAAATCTGCTCTCCTTCTGTTGGTCATCGGGTGAGTTATTCTCAAGATATGCGTCTGTAAGCCCCTTTCTGTACATGCCATAGGCGACAAAAAAGGCGCTCATAAAGCTGACAAGAATTGCGGCCAGCAGAACAAAAATAAATATTGACAGGGAAATTTTCTTTGACATTTCAATCACCACAGCCGCAAAAGCGGCAAAAACAGATTTTTCACTTAGTTTACTTATATATATGCGCCGCATGCGCGGTCTGAATACAGCCGATATCCGGGACAATGACGTTATAATAAGCGAAATGAACTCTTGACCTTTGAGTTCATTCCGCTTGAAGTGTCATTGATGATAGCATTAGAACTTTGCCGGTTTTGAGTTGAGATATTTCTTTACCATGAGAGCCACCTTGAAGGTGATCGCATGCTCGAACTCGCGCAGGTCAAGCCCGGTCAGCTTGCGGATTTTCTCAAGCCTGTAAACCAGAGTATTGCGGTGCACAAAGAGCTTGCGTGAGGTTTCCGAGACATTGAGGTTGTTCTCGAAGAAGCACTGAATGGTCATCAGGGTTTCGCGGT
>JBMNUI010000052.1:0-12254 GCA_050946195.1 Eubacteriales bacterium | reverse complement strand
TAATTGAGTAAATCCCGGGCAGGTCAACCACCGTGTTGCCCTTGGCGATTCTGATTTCGCCGCTTTTTTGCTCGACAGTCACACCCGGGAAGTTTCCCACACGCTGGTTTCCCCCGGTAAGAATGTTAAAAAGCGTGGTTTTTCCGCTGTTCTGATTGCCGGCCAGTGCAAATACCATCTTCGTTATCCCCCGAAGCAATCCCTATGTACGCGGCGTCCTCTAGCCGCAGGGTTAAAAGGTACCCGCGGATATATATTTCGATAGGGTCACCCAACGGCGCCCTCTTCCGGACGGTCACCCTTGTCCCGGGGATAAGCCCCATGTCGAGCAGCCGGTGCCGGAGCATTCCGCTCCCGCCCACATACTCGATGATTCCGCTCTCCCCGGGCGGCAGTTTGTCAAGCGTCATATGCTTTCCTCCCTGCGATGTTAGTCATGACTAACCACCTGTATGTTAGCACAAACTAACTCCCTTGTCAAGCGCTTTTTTTGATTTTGTTATTTGCACAAAACCGGCATAAATGGATTTTATATTTCTGCCAATAATGCACATGCTGCCCGGAATACCCGCCGGGGCTTTTACATATCTTGACATTTGTTTATTAATATGATATAATCTTTTTATATAGAAGTCAAAACCGGCCGTTTACATGCCGGTCAACACGCAAAAAAGGAGGAAATTGATGGAGCAAACAAAACACCTTACATGGAAAGAAGCACTTGACCAGAGCTACCGGAGCGTGGAGGACATCGGTAAAGTAATACGGCTCTCCGAGGCCGAAAAGACAAAAATGGCGGAAATTATAAAAAAGTATCCGATGTGCGTGACTCCCTACTATTTTTCTCTGATTTATGCCGACGAAAAAGACGGTCCTATCTTTAGGATGGCAATTCCCGACGTCAACGAGTTTTCCGAAGGCGGGGAGCCCGATACAAGCGGTGAATATCAGAATACGGTTATTACCGGAATGCAGCACAAGTACAAGCAAACCGCCCTGATTTTGTCTACAGACCGCTGCGCCATGTACTGCCGGCACTGCTTTCGCAAACGAATGGTGGGAGGGGACGGAAACGAAGTGGCAAAATTCCTGCCGGCAATGGCCGAATATATTAAATCCCACAAAGAGATAAACAATGTGCTGATTTCGGGCGGCGACGCTTTTATGAATGAAAACGCGATTATCGAAAAATACCTGAAATATTTGGTCCCGCTGAAAAACCTTGATTTTATCAGATTCGGCACGAGAATGCCTGTCGTTCTGCCACAGAGAATCACCGACGACCATGAGCTGCTATCGATACTCGAGAAATACGGCAAACAAAAGAAAATTTATATCATCACCCAGTTCAACCACCCGCGCGAGCTGACCCCCGAGGCAATCGGCGCAATAAAGGCACTACATGAGGCGGGGTGTTCCATCAGGAATCAGACCGTCCTGCTCCGGGGCGTCAACGACAACCCCGACACACTTGCTCTGCTGTTCAACGAGCTGACCATGCAGGCTGTGCACCCATATTATTTATTCCAGTGCCGGCCGGCAAAGGGAGTAAAAAATCAATTCCAGCTGCCGCTGAAAAAGGGTGTCAAAATCGTCGACGAGGCCAAATCAAAGATGAACGGGCAGGCAAAGGCCTTCAGGTACTGTATGTCGCAAAAAACCGGGAAAATCGAGATACTGGGCCTCTACCCCGGGTAGGATCTGATGCTATTCAAATATCACCAGGCAAAACACGACAGGGACGCCTCAAGGATATTCGCCCAGCGGGTGGCCGACGACCAGGGTTGGCTTGATGAAATTGACCAAGCCGGGTGATAAAGCCCGGGTACCGTAAAACAACAAATCACCCGGAGAAAACTCACGGGTGATTATTTTGTTGCCTGCCTGACGGGTGAAACCCGGAACGGGGTGCAGATTTTTGCAAAAGGTACATATATTTTCTCGGACGCAGCCGGGTTTTATGCTTAAAAAGTCCTGCAATTATTTGATTTCATCCGCCTTAAGCACATCGTATAAAAAAGTATAAAAAACACTTGAATTGGCGCTGAAATTATGGTATCATTTGAGCACACACATGTTAAACCGGCGAGCACGCGTATGACTGTGCGATAACCGCGGTAAAAGAAAGGACTCGAAAATGATTATCGTCGTTGCATGTGACATCCCGCTCAAGGACAACAACGGCACGGCCATAGCGGCAGCAAACCTTATCACCTCGCTTCGCAGTAAAGGGCATGAGGTGCGGGTTCTGAGCCCCGACCAGGAATTTCGAGGTCAAAAATACTATTATATAACCTCCCCGATAGATTTCGGCCCGCTCAACAGGTATGTCGAAAAAAACGGGGTTGTTCTGTCCAGGCGGGACAGGAAAACCATACTTCGCGCGCTTAACGGCGCCGACGCGCTGCATGTCATGACTCCCTTCTTTCTTTGCTGCGCCGCGGCAAGAGAGGCGGAAAAAAGAGGAATTCCGGTTACCGCCGGTTTCCACGTCCAAGCCGAGAACTTTACAAATCACATTTTCATGATGAACGTGCTGCCGGTAAACAAGCTCATTTATCAAATTTTTTACTACAGCCTTTTCCGCAGAGTCGACTGTATCCATTACCCCTCGCAGTTCATACGCTCGGTTTTCGAGAGCGAAACCAAAAGGTCGCTGCCCTGCCGCGTGATTTCAAACGGTGTGGGGAACGAGTTTGTCAGGCGGCGGCGCGAAAAGCCGGAGGAGTTCAAGGACAAACACGTAATCCTGTTCACCGGCAGGTACAGCCGCGAAAAGTCTCATCGAGTGCTGATTCGTGCGGCCGTGCGGTCAAAATATGCCGATAAAATCCAGCTTATCTTTGCCGGAGACGGCCCGCTTCGCGAAAAGCTCGAGAAGTACAGCAGAAAAAAACTGAAAAACCGGCCGGTTTTCGGCTTTCACCCGCGCGCCGAGCTCATTGAAATAATAAATTATGCCGACCTCTACGTTCATCCTGCCGAGGTCGAAATTGAGGCCATCGCCTGCCTTGAGGCCATCAAGTGCGGGCTGGTGCCGGTTATCTCGAACTCAAAGCGCAGTGCGACCCGGCACTTTGCGCTCGACGAGCGCAATCTTTTTCGCTGCAACGACCCGGCCGACCTTGCCAGAAAAATTGATTACTGGCTCGACCACCCCGAGGAAAGGGAAAAGTGCAGCCAGCGCTATCTGGGTTACATCAAGTGCTTTGACCGCGACGCCTGCATGAACGAAATGGAAAAAATGATAATTGATATAGTACAGAAAAGACATGAAGCCTAAGAAAGTCATTTACTACAAAGACGAACTGAATGACGACTTTGCCGGCACCTCCATTCGGGCAAGGAAAATCGGCGACAATTTCGTGTTCATCAGAAAAAACCCTATCTGGCGGGTGTTCTGCGTGCTGATCTGCCGGGTGATAGCCACACCGGTGGCGCTCGTCACCTGCCGGCTGGTTTACGGCGTCAGAATCTACAACCGAAAGGTGCTGAGAAAGTTGCGCGGCGGATACTTCCTCTACGGAAACCACACTCTCTCGGTTCACGACGCCTTTGCGCCGACCATGCTTGCCTTCCCGAAAAGATGCTATGTAATCACCTCCCCTGAGGCGGTGTCAATACCCGGACTGCGCAATCTGGTGGTGATGCTGGGCGCCATCCCCGTGCCCGATACGCCGCGCGCCGTGCGGAATTTTGTAAACGCCATAGGAAAGCACATAAAAAACCGACACGTGGTGGCAATCTACCCCGAAGCCCATATCTGGCCTTATTACACCGGTGTCCGGAACTTTTCGGACGATTCCTTTATATATCCGGTCAAATTCGGAGTGCCGGCCGTGGCGTTTGCGGTCAAGTACCGCGAGAGAAGGTTTCTGAAAAACCGCCGCCCGCTTGTCACTATTCATGTAAGCCAGCCCTTCTGGCCGAATCCCGACCTGCCGGCACGGCAGGCGCGGCGAAAGCTGAGGGACGAGGTCTATAAGTTCATGCGCGAGCATGTCTGCACGCCCGACAACGCCGTGTACATAAGATACGAAAAGCTCGATAACGCGGAATAAAAAAGACTTCGGAGGCTCCGCCCCCGAACCCCCGCTTAAACCCCCTTTTGAAAAAGGTGATTAAGAATCCCCAAAAACTTTCAAACCCCATCGCGAGTATAGCAGTCTGAGCGTCACCAATACGTGCCTTCTTATGAAATCCCCGCGCGGCAGAGCCGCGCGGGGATTTTAATTCTCCATTATCCATTAAATAATTATGTGAACCGGAATGCCTCGGTCAAACAGCGGTCTGACCTCGCCGGCTATCAGAGGCAACAGGTACTCTACGCAGGCGTCGGTGACATTGTTACCTTCTGTATTTATAAATTCAGGATTGACCTTCTTAACCTTGTTTGCAATTTCCGTCACGTCTGCGTGCCCGATTTTGTATTTATAAGGATTTGTCGAGATACGTTCGATTGTCATCATCCTCCGGGCGACGCCGCCGGCTGCCGCCGCCACAGCCTCCCTGCCGACGCAAACAGCCTCCTCAATATCGGTAGCCGAAGCAAGATGCGCCGCGCACCTTTGCGGCAGGTTGAGCTCAATCGACCTTACTTTGCAACCCAATTCATCCTTCACCGCAAATTCAAGTACCTTGCCAGTGCCCGAGAGGGCCGTATGCCCGAACACGTCGACGATCCGGGCGCTCATCCCCTCGCAGACATATCTTCCGTCCTCATAACGTATCCCCTCGGAAACCGCCACAACCACGTCGGGGTGCTCCTTGTGTTTCCGGCGCAGGTCCTCAAAAAATCTCTCCATGGAGAAGGGATGCTCGGGCAGGTATATCAGGTCGGGTCCAACACCATTGACGGCGCGGCCGAGCGCGGAAGACGCGGTAAGCCACCCCGCGTCGCGTCCCATAATCTCGACTATGGTCACCGCCTTTGTGGTATACACCGCGCAGTCCCGGATAATCTCCTGGATAGTTGTCGCGATGTATTTTGCCGCAGAGCCGAAGCCCGGGGTATGGTCGGTACCGACAAGGTCGTTGTCAATGGTCTTGGGAATCCCGATGATGCGCATTGCGTATTCATGGGATTTGGTGTACTCGGACAGCTTGGCCACGGTATCCATCGAGTCGTTGCCGCCGATATAGAAGAAATACCTTATATCATATTTCTTGAAAATACCGAGCAGCCGCTCATAGAACGCGGGGTCTTTATTTATATCGGGCAGCTTCTTGCGGCAGGAACCGAGTGCCGCCGCCGGCGTGAGTTCCAGCAATTTAAGCTTGTCCTCGGTGGCAAACAGCCCGCCAAGGTCGACCAGCCTCTCCTCGAGCAGTCCCTCAATGCCGTTTCTCATGCCCAAAAGGGTCCTGATGCCCCCGCCGTGCAGGTTCTCCAAAACACCGCGGATTACCCCGGCCAGCGTTGCGTTTATGGCGGCGGTCGGCCCGCCGGATTGTCCGACTACTGCATTTCCAATCAGAGTATTCATGCTCTATCTCCTGAGTAAATTTCAATCTAATATTACCATCTCTTTTTCTGCTTGTCAATATTACCCCTCTAAATTCTCCCCGGGGGTTAATCGGACATGCGGCAGGACATATATTGTTAATATAAGCGTCTTCGGCGGAGGTTTGTGGATGTGTTTGCATATTTTTTTTCGGTACTCTCTCACCTTTTCAATCTGATACTCGGTATCGGAAACTCCCAGTCATTTCCTCCCCCGCTGTCGCCGGAGGAAGAAGCCGAGTGTTTTGCCCGCATGAAGGACGGCGACGAGGAGGCGAGGCAGCGGCTGATTCTTCACAACCTGCGGCTTGTGGCGCATATCATCCGCAAATATTATTCGGGCAGCAAATGCCAGGATGATTTGATTTCGGTCGGTTTTATAGGACTGGTCAAAGCGGTTGACTCGTACAACCAGAACAAGACCACAAAATTCGCAACCTACGCCGCCAAATGCATTCAGAACGAGGTTTTAATGTTCTTCCGCTCCCAAAAAAAGCTGACAAACGAGGTCTCAATCAACGAGACCATCGACATAGACCGCGACGGCAATCCCCTGACGTATATCGATGTTATTAGCTGCGACGACACGGTTGCCGAGGATGTAGACAGGAAAATGCAGACCGACCGGATGTATTATTTTATAAACAACATGCTCAGCGAACGCGAAAAGCAGATAATTATTATGCGCTACGGG
Source organism: Eubacteriales bacterium (assembly GCA_050946195.1). Classification (GTDB taxonomy): domain Bacteria; phylum Bacillota; class Clostridia; order Oscillospirales; family CAG-272; genus UMGS1002. The sequence continues at coordinate 6,057 of JBMNUI010000052.1, read as the reverse complement.
CTTTACGGGTCACGGCAGTTCACGCAGCGGGAGGTGGCTCAGGTGATGGGGATTTCGCGCTCTTATGTCAGCAGAATTGAAAAAAGCGCGCTTGATAAACTGTTTGAGGCTTTTGCAAGTAAAGATGGGAAGTAAATTTAATCAAAAAGACGCGGGTTGCGGGGCCCGCGTCTTTTTGATTTGCAAGTCTGTATAGAATTTTTTGAGGATTCTCAGGGAATTTGTTTGAAATAAGTTCCTTGAGCGGGATGTGGGTAGAACCCCACATTTATTTTAATTTGTTTTTTTGAAGCTCTCGGGCAAAAGCTGTCCGAGTGTGTAGGTGTCATACTGCCCCTGACCCCGGCTGACATATACTATAAAATTCTCGGGGTCACAGAATTCTGCCATCACCTGACGACAGACGCCGCAGGGCGGGCAGGTTTCGGTTACCTCTTTGTCCCTCCCTCCGGCGACAGCGATTGCCACAAATTTCCGCTCGCCACCGCTTACGGCCTTGAAAAACGCAGTGCGCTCGGCGCAGTTGGTCGGGGAGTAGGCGGCGTTCTCGATATTGCAGCCGGTATAAACCAAACCCGATGCCGCAAGCAGCGCCGCCCCCACGCGAAAGCCCGAATAGGGGGCGTAAGCCGTGTCCCGCGCCGCTTCGGCAAGCCTTATAAGTTCGATTGGTTGCATATTACCACCGCCTTTTCGTCAATACTCCGGTTCGCTGATTTTCCCATCGCGCAATGCCCCGGCAAGCGCGCGGTTTGAGTATTTCTTCTCGCGTGTCACTTCACGGATGATATGGATGAAATCGGGGAAAACAACCCGCTCCTCCTCGCCTGTAAGCTCGACCTCGGCTATCGCGGTTTTATGCCAGAAGGGGTATATGTCAAGCTCGATGCAGACCCCGCGATATGGCAGGCGCCACCTGACCTTTTCAATCCTCATCGGCGGGTAGCCGGCAAACTTTTTCAGCCTTTCGTACTCGTCGGCGTTTATCCGTCGCTCCTCTTCAGTCCGGGTGATGTTTGTGACAGCTTTTTTGACGGTATGATAGTATTCGGTCACGCTATCCGAGCAGATTTTCCGGATTCTTTCGGCAGCCTCTCCCCGGTCGGGCAGGTAAATCTGCTCGATTTCATATTTTTTTGCGCCATGCTGCGCCAATATGTCCTCGTCGGGCCGCTCGACAAGATATTTCCGCTCGATTTCAAGGCGCGCCGCACTCATCTGACCACCTCGCCGGCAAAGCTTATCCCCGGAGTTTCAAATCCGACACCGAACCACTCGGCAAGCGTCGCGGCTATATCGGCAAAGCTTTGGCGCGTGCCGAGATTCACAGGACTTATGCCGCTGCCGTAGATAATCAGCGGCACATACTCGCGCGTGTGGTCGGTGGTTTTGGTAAATCCCGGGTCGCAGCCGTGGTCGGCGGTAATCATAAGTATGTCATCCTCGTGCATTCCAAGAAGAAAACCGCCCAGAAACCCGTCAAATTCGGCCAGCGCGCGCGCGTATCCGTCGATGTCGCGGCGGTGGCCGTAACTCGAGTCAAAGTCTACAAGATTTGCAAAGCAGAGCCCGCACCAGCTCTGCCGCTCGCTAATCTTCCTGATTATCCGCATCCCATCAGCATTACCCTCAGTGGGGTAATGCTCGCTGATTCCCCGGCCGGCAAAAATATCGTTGATTTTCCCGACGGCGACAGTGTCATACCCCGCCTCTTTCAGCGCGTCAAGAATTGTTTTGTGTGGCGGGGCGAGCGAGAAATCATGCCGCCGCGAGGTCCTTGTGTAATTCGGATATTCTCCGATAAAGGGGCGCGCGATTATCCGCCCGACGGCGTGCTCGCCGGTCATTATTTCCCGCGCTATCCGGCAGTATTCATAAAGCTGCTCAACCGGAACAACCTCCTCGTGCGCCGCTATCTGGAACACGCTGTCGGCCGAGGTGTAGACTATCAGCTTGCCGGTTTTAATGTGCTCGCGCCCGTAGTCCAGAATTGCCTGCGTGCCCGAATAGGGCTTGTTGCAGAGCACTCCGCGGCCTGTTCTTTTAATAAACTGCTCGATAATCTCTTGCGGAAAGCCGTCGGGGTATGTGGGCATGGGTTTGTCTGAAACAATCCCCGCTATCTCCCAGTGCCCGGTCGTGGTGTCCTTGCCGCGCGACCTCTCGGTCAGCCTGCCGACTGCGGCTGCGGGGCAGGTCGTGTTGTCAAGGAAATCAAGCCCCTCGATATTCCCGAGTCCGAGCGAGAGCAGGTTCGGAATTTTGAACTCGGGTGAGGCCGAGATGCTTTTCAGTGTATTTGCCCCGGCGTCGCCAAACTCGACCGCATCGGGCGCCTCGCCGACACCAAGGCTGTCAAGTACAATCAAAAAAACTCTTTTATTCTTCATTTTTGTTATCCTCAAGCGACGCCGCCACATTAAGCGCAATTTCAATCATCTGGGTAAATGAGGTCTGTCGCTCCTCGGCGGTGGTGGCCTCATGGGTTATCAGGCTGTCGGATATAGTGCAGATTGCCAGCGCCCGCTTGCCTGTCCGCGCCGCGGTCATATACAGCCCCGCGGCCTCCATCTCGACCGCCAGCACCCCGAGCCGCCGCCAGGCGGCGCTTGAGTTGGGGTTGTCGTCATAGAAAATATCCGAGGACAGGATGTTGCCGACATGATACCTCACCCCCGCCCGCCTTGCCGCCTCGGCCGCAAGACAGAGCAGCCCGAAGTCGGCAATCGGCGCAAAGCTGCCGGGAAGGCCGTACTGAGAGGCAAAATTTGAATTTGTGCAGGCACCCATTGCAAGCGCAATATCCCTGATTTTCACATCCTCGCGCATCGAGCCGGCCGAGCCGACCCGGATGATGTTCTCAACCCCGAATATGCTGAAAAGCTCATACGAATATATCCCGATTGACGGTATGCCCATACCGCTTGCCATGACCGAAACACGGGTACCCTTGTATGTTCCGGTGTACCCCTGCACGCCCCGGACGTTGTTAAAGAGCACAGGGTCTGTCAGATAATTTTCGGCTATGAACCTTGAGCGCAGTGGGTCGCCGGGCATGAGGACCGTTTTTGCAATATCTCCCGGCGCGGCATTTATATGGGGTGTAGGGTAGAGCTTGTCTGACATTTTTAACCTCCGCTTCTTTTTGCTCAGCTTATTTATCAGTTATTGCTCCTGATATGTATTTTCCCGAGGATTTCTCCCCTCCATAAGGTATGCGGCTTCCATGTCGGCGACCGAGAGTGCGAAGGCCAGCGGGAACATCTCAAGCGCCTGTCCGACAATTGCCTTATCCTCGGTGCCCGAGAAACCCATGTGATATCTGATTGCAAAAGCCTCGTCGCGGGTCAGACGCATAAATCCCGAGATAATATAGACCGATTTTTCGCCGTGCCCGTAGGGCAGCGAATCCTCTATTGTAAAGTAGGGCACGCTCTGCCAGCGCCCGGCGTCGTCCCTGACATTGCGGAAGGCTGTGCGGTAAAAGTTCACCTTGCACAAGTCGTGCAGCAGCGCCACGATGGCGACACTCTCCTCAGGGTAGCTGATTCGGTATAACTCGCGCACACGCCGGCGCGCCAGAAAGTCGCACAGGCATTCGTAAACATTGAGGCTGTGCTCGCAAAGCCCGCCGATATACGCTCCGTGATAGCGGGTGCTTGCCGGGGCGGTAAAGAAGTCGCTGGCATCCGAGCATAGGTAATCGAGCAGCCTCTCGGAGCCCTCGCGGGTTATCTTCGAGCGGTAAATATCAATAAACCTTTCCTTGCAGGTCATAGGTCTTCCTCTTTCATCATCACGTCATTATCATTTTACCATTGAGTGCGGTTTCTGTAAATAGATTTCGGACATATTTCACCGCCGGCCTGCAAATTCCGCGGAGGCAAAAGATTTTCCGCGGTTATTGACAAACAAACTTCGTTATGCTACAATTATTTAGATTAATTTACGAGGCGGATACGGATGAAGATTTTACTGAAAAACGCAAGGGTTTTTGACAAAACCGGTTTTTCTGTAGAAGACGTATTCGTTTCAGAAGGCATTGCTTCCTCTCCGACTGGTCAGTCGCCGGATTTGGTATTCAGCTTAGATGGCCTATATATTTTCCCCGGTCTCACAGATGTTCACGTTCATCTGAGAGAGCCGGGCTTTTCGTATAAGGAAACCATAAAGACCGGGACGGCGGCGGCCTCCCGCGGGGGCTTTACCACGGTGCTCGCCATGCCCAACCTGAACCCCCCGCCCGACGGCAGGGAAGGGCTTTATGCCGGGCTGGCGGCGATTGCCCGGGGAGCGCTTGTTCGCGTGCTGCCCTACGGGACCATAACAAAGGGCAGCCGGGGCGAGGAGCTTTCCGATTTTGAGGACATGCCCGAGGCGGTGGCCTTCTCGGACGACGGGCACGGCACTCCGCCGCACATCCTTGAGGCGGCAATGCAGAGGGTGAAGAAGCTCGGGAGAATCATCTGCTCGCACTGCGAGGATGTATCGCAAAAGGGCGGCGACCATGTGGCCGCCGGCTCGCCGTATGCAAAAAAACTCATGATACCCGGTATCAGCAACGAGAGCGAGTACCTGCAGCTTGAGCGCGAACTATATTTGGCCGAGAAAACCGGCTGCCCTTACCATGTGTGCCATGTGAGCTGCCGAGAGAGCGTCGAGCTCATAAGGCGCGCCAAGGCGCGCGGGCTTGACGTCACCTGCGAGACCGCCCCGCACTATTTTGCGCTCGACTACACCGACATCGACGCCGACGACGGCAGGTACAAAATGAATCCCCCGCTGCGCTCGCCGCGCGACCGGCAGGCTATAATAGAAGGCATCTGCGACGGCACCATAGACATGATTGCCACCGACCACGCCCCCCACTCGCGAAAGGAAAAATCCCGGGGGCTTCTCGGCAGCGCGATGGGGGTTGTCGGGCTTGAGACAGCCTTTACGGTTTCCTACACGGCGCTGGTGAAGACCGGGCTAATCAGCCTGCACCGGCTGGTCGAGCTGATGAGCATAAACCCTGCCCGCCGCTTTGGTACCGGTATTGCAAGCCTCTCTGAAGGCGCACCCGCCGACCTTGCGGTTTTCGACCTTGACGCCTGTTATACGGTCAACCCCGATGATTTTCTCTCAATGGGAAAAAGCACGCCATTTGCCGGGCGGCGGGTCTTTGGCGAGTGTGTCCTGACAATCTGCGGCGGGAAAATCGTGTACAAAAAGGACGGCTTATGAAACAGGTAGTCTATACAGTAATCGAAAACAGACAAATTGCAGAGCGGACATATCTGTTAAGGCTTTCTGGCGACACCTCCGAGACAGGGCGGCCGGGGACCTTTGTCAACATCAGGCTCGACGGCTTATACCTGCGCCGGCCGATTTCGGTCTGTGACAGCAGCCATGACACTCTGACACTGATATACAAGGTGGTGGGTGCAGGGACCGAGGCCCTCTCAACCACCCCGGCAGGGGCTAAGCTCGACCTTCTCACCGCTCTGGGAAACGGATACGACATAACAGTCTTAAGTAAAGACTCCCGCCCGCTGCTTGTCGGCGGGGGAGTCGGTTGTCCGCCGCTCTACCTGCTCGCCAAAGTCCTGACTGAAGCCGGGGTGCCGGTGTCGGTGATACTTGGTTTCAACAGGCACAGCGAGGTATTCTTTGAGGAGGAATTCAGGACTCTCGGCGTTGACCTGACAATCACGACATCAGACGGCTCATACGGCAACCCCGGCTTTGTCACCGACGCAATGGATAATATCGGCTACGACTATATCTTTGCCTGCGGCCCCGAGCCCATGCTCCGGGCGGTTTATGAAAAAAGCGGCGATATCCCCGGGCAGTTTGGCTTTGAGGAGCGCATGGCCTGCGGCTTCGGGGTCTGCATGGGCTGCTCCTGCAGGACCAAATACGGCCCCAAGCGCATCTGCCGCGACGGCCCGGTGCTCTCAAAGGAGGAAATAATATGGTAGACACAAAGATAACGCTCTGCGGAATTGATCTCGACAACCCGGTAATCCCGGCCTCGGGCACCTTCGGCTACGGGCACGAGTTTGCAGAGCTGTA
>JBMNUI010000051.1:0-12368 GCA_050946195.1 Eubacteriales bacterium | reverse complement strand
GCACTCGGGCTATATGTCATTCTCACCGCCTTTATCCCGATGCTCATGAATACCGGCGGAAACGCCGGCTCGCAGGCTTCGGTGACAATCATCCGCAGCATATCGCTCGGAGAGGTCGAATTTAAGAATCTCCTCCCGGTGGTCTGGAAGGAAATCCGGGTGTCGCTGCTCTGCGGCCTGGTGCTCTCGGCCGCCGCCTTTATAAAAACGCTGCTGGTTGACAGAGTGCCGGTCAACATGGCCCTGATTGTGTCGCTGACAATTCTTCTGGTGGTCATCACCTCGAAGCTGGTCGGGGCGGTGCTGCCGCTTTCGGCGAAGCTTGTCGGACTTGATCCTGCGGTGATGGCCAGCCCGCTGATTACCACAATTGTCGATGCACTGGCGCTGCTTATTTATTTCGGAATTGCTTCGGCGATGCTTGGTATATAAGGGGCTCCGCCCCACGCCCCGCTTAGACCCTTTTTGAAAAAAGGGTCTAAGAACCCCAAAAACTTCTAACACGTGGGGCTCTGCCCCACACCCTGGCCTTCTCAAACCCTTTAGTGCAGGTCTTACATCCTAACCATTACCACAGACAGCCCCCGCAAAAGACTCGGGCCGGACAGTTGTCCGGCCCGAGCCTTTTGGTTATATTCACTCAAGTTCAAATGCCCCGGTGTAGAGCTGGTAGTAGGTACCTTTTTCGGCAATCAGCTTTTCGTGGCTTCCGCGCTCGATTATGCGCCCGTTCTCAAGGACCATAATCACGTCGGAGTTCATGACGGTTGAAAGCCGGTGGGCGATTACAAAGACCGTCCGCCCTTCCATGAGCTTATCCATTCCGCGCTGGACCGCCGCCTCGGTGCGGGTGTCGATTGAGGAGGTCGCCTCGTCGAGGATCATGACCGGCGGGTCGGCCACCGCGGCGCGGGCGATTGCAATAAGCTGCCGCTGCCCCTGTGAGAGATTCGCGCCGTTGTTTGTCAGCACGGTGTCGTACCCGTCGGGCAGGCGGGTTATGAAGTCGTCGGCGCCCACGAGGGCTGCCGCGGCGCGGCATTCGTCGTCGCTGGCGTCAAGCCGCCCGTAGCGGATATTTTCCATAACGGTGCCCGAGAAAAGGTCGGTATCCTGCAGGACTATGCCGAGCGAGCGCCGCAGGTCGGCCTTTTTTATCTTTTTGATGTCTATGCCGTCGTATGTTATCTGACCGTCGGCCTCGTAGAAACGGTTGAGCAGATTGGTTATCGTGGTCTTGCCGGCACCGGTCGCGCCTACAAAGGCCACTTTCTGGCCGGGCCGGGCGTAAACCGACACCCCGTGCAGCACCGGCTTGCCGGGCTCGTAGGCAAAATCCACATTCACAAGCTCGACGTTCCCCTCAAGCTTTACATATTTTACGCTGCCGTCCTCCTGCGGGCACTTCCATGCCCAAAACCCGGTACGGGTCGGAGACTCGGTTATATTACCGTCGCGGTCGATTTTTGCATTGACCAGAGTGACCGCCCCGTCATCGACCTCGGGTGCCTCGTCCATGAGGGTAAATACCCGGTCGGACCCTGCCAGACCCATAATTATTGAGTTCAACTGCTGCGAGAGGGTGTTTATATTTCCGGTAAACTGCTTTGTCATATTGAGGAAGGGCACGATGATGCTGATGCCTATAGGCATGCCCGAGAAGCTGAAGTTAGGCACATCCGCCAGCATGAGCAGGCCGCCCACAAGGGCAACAAGCACATAGAGCACATTTCCGATATTGAAGATAATCGGCCCCAGCATGTTTGCGTATGCGTGTGCCCGGCGGCTGTCGAGGTATAGGGCTTCGTTGACCTCATCAAAGCCCTTTTTGCTCTCCTCTTCATGGCAGAAAACCTTGACCACGCGCTGGCCGTTCATCATCTCCTGAATGTAGCCCTCGGTCCGGCCGAGCGCCGCCTGCTGCCGCACAAAGTAGCGGGCCGAGCCGCCGCCCACCTTTTTTGACACCATGACCATTGCGACAACGCCGAGCAGCAAAAGCAGGGTCAGCCAGCCGCAGTAGTACATCATGATGCCAAGCAACACCGAGACTATCATCCCCGACTTGAGGAGTTGCGGGAGCGACTGCGAGACAAGCTGACGCAGCGTGTCGATGTCGTTTGTATAATGGCTCATGATGTCGCCGTGCTTGTGCGTGTCGAAATACCGGACAGGCAGCTTCTGCATACCGTCAAAAATTGCGCGGCGGAGCTTGAAGAGAAAACCCTGCGTGATGTAGGCCATAAGCTGAGTGAAGAGCAGCATTGAGAGCAGCGAGAGCAAATAAAACGAAGCAAGAACCAATACCTGCGGGAGTATATGCGAGAATGCGGTCTCCCAGTCACCCGAGGCAGAGTTCTGCTCTATTATCTGGATTATCTTCTGCACAAAAATCGAAGGAATGGCCGAGACCGTCGAAGAAAAAAGAATGCAGACAATTGTCACCGGGAGCAGGACCGGATAAAATTTAAACAGCGTCTTGATAAGCCTCAGGAAGGCGCCCTTTTTAGCCTTCGGCCTTGAGCGGGGACTTGTGTTCGGCAGAGCCTTTGCCTCAGCCGGCATGGTCCTCACCTCCCTTTATCTGCTGCGAGTAGATTTCGCGGTAGATTTCGCTTGATTTGAGCAGCTCGTCATGCGTGCCGCAGGCTACAATCCTGCCGCCGTCCATGACTATTATCCGATCGGCGTCCATGACCGACGCCACCCGCTGGGCAATAATTATTTTTGTGGTCTCGGGCATAAAGTCCCTGAGGTTTTTGCGTATCTGCGCGTCGGTTCTCGTGTCGACGGCACTTGTCGAGTCGTCGAGAATCAGGATTTTGGGGCGTTTGAGCAGCGCCCGCGCAATGCAGAGCCGCTGCCGCTGCCCGCCCGAGACGTTGGTCCCGCCCTGCTCGATTACAGTATCATACCCCTGCGGGAAGGAGCTCACAAAACCGTCTGCCATGGCAAGCCTGCAGGCCTCGTGAAGCTCCTCGTCGGTGGCATTTTCGTTGCCCCAGCGCAGATTATCCTTGATTGTCCCCGAGAAGAGCAGGTTTTTCTGAAGCACCATCGAAACCTGCTCGCGCAGTGCGGTAATGTCGTACCGGCGCACGTCAATTCCCCCGACCATAACGCTGCCCTCGGTGACGTCGTAGAGGCGCGGGATTAGCTGCACCAGCGTTGATTTGCCCGAGCCGGTGCCTCCGAGGATGCCTATCGTCTCGCCGGATTTGATTTTGTGGTTTATGTCCGAGAGGGTAGGCCGCTCGGCGCGCTCTGAGTACTTAAAGATCACCCCGTCAAACTCAATCGAGCCGTCAGGCACTACGGTTATCGGGTCCTCGGGGTTCTTCATCGCCGGCTCCTCGTCGAGCACCTCGGCAATCCGACGTGCCGAGGCTGCTGATATGGTAATCATCACATATATCGTCGCCAGCGACATGAGCGAAAAGAGAATCTGGGCGCCGTAGGTGAGCATGGCCGAGAGCTGTCCGACATCAATATACTGTCCCCTACTGGTAATAACCAGCCTTGAGCCGACCAGAAGGACAAATACCATGTTGAAATAAAAACAAATCTGCATGAGCGGGCTTGAAAGCGCCACAATCCGCTCGGCGCGGGTGAAGTCCCGCCGTATGCCTTCGGCAACCGCGGCAAATTTCTGCTTTTCGTATTCCTCCCGCACAAAGCCCTTGACGGTGCGCGCCGCCCTGACGTTCTCGGCAATAGATTCATTTAAGGCGTCGTATTTGCCGAAAACCCGCCTGAAGGCCGGCATGGCAAACCTGGATATCAAAAAAAGTCCGAAGCCGAGCAGAGGGACGACCACAACAAACATAGTAGCCAGCGCCCCGCCCATTACATAGGCCATGATGATTGAGAAAATAAACATCAGCGGCGCGCGGACTGCAATCCTGATTATCATCATGAAAGCCATCTGGACATTGCTCACGTCGGTGGTCATGCGGGTGACCAGCGACGAGGCCGAGAATTTGTCAATATTCTCAAATGTAAATGCCTGCACGCTGTAGTAAATGTCGCGCCGCAGGTTCCGGGCAAACCCCGCGGAGGCCCGGGCCGCGGTAAATCCGGCGGCGGCCCCGAAGAAAAGCGAGACGAGCGCCATGGCGAGCAGTATTCCGCCGTATTTCAGCAGAACCTCAAATTCGCAGCCTGCCTTAATCTGGTTTATCATCTCTGCCATGGTGTACGGAATCAGGCAGTCAATAATCGCCTCGCCGGAAATAATAAGTGGGGTGAGCAGGGTAACAGTCCTAAATTCCCGGATGCTTCCCGCAAAACGCTTCAGCATATATCTGACAGTTCCTTTTCAGTTTGAAGTGATGCGGCTGCGCTCGATAAGGTCAATGAGGTGCTCTCCGACCTGAGCCATAAAGCGCAGCGCAACAGGGAAAAACTCGTCGTCGTAATTCCCGAGAAATGAGGCTTCGGCCTCAAAGGTAAGGTCGCCGGTATAGTCAATCTCGCCGAGCGCCTGTGTGATTTTGTCCCAGTGCATTTTGCTCATGCCCGGAATGAGGTGCTGGTCTTCGCGGTAGTTGTTGTCGTGGACGTGAAGCGCCTTCAGCCTGTCATGCCCGAGCGCGCGTATCATGTCCTCGGCCTCACCCGCGCCCACAATCAGCCCGACATGGCCCAGGTCAAGGCAGGCGACAATGTACTCGCTGTCAAGCGTGTCTATGTACCTGACAAACTCCTCGGCGCGCGAGCAGGTGTCGTCTACCGGGTGCCGCCGCAAGGGGTCGGTCCGCCACATATTCTCAATGGCGATTTTTACCCCGTACTCCCGGGCATACGGGATTAAGCGGCGGTAGTAATTCATATTGAGCTCGAATATTTCCTCCTCATGCCCCGCAAACACAAAGTGGTGAAGCGGATGAACAACCGCGATTTCGGCGCCGAGGATGGCGGTTATCTCAAGCGTGCGGATGAATTTCGGAAAGATGACTTCGTCAAAGTTGGTGTCCCAGTCCTTGAACTTAAAGGGGGCGTGGGTCTGGTTGAAGCAGATGCCCGCCTCGTCGGCGCATTTTCTGATGTACCCGGCGTGCTCGCGGTACTTCTCACCCGAAAGCGGGCTGTCGTCATTGCAGAGGTGATTGAGCATGTAGTCCATTGCCGTAAAGCCGGCATCTTTCATAAGTAAAACGGCCTTCTCAATCCCGAAGCGCCGCTCGATGTAGGAAATAGTGTTTGACAGCTTCATGACTCTCCGTAAAAAGAAGCGGATTTAATTGCCGCAGGGCTCCGGCTCCTTATTGGTTTATTGTATAACTAATTGTTTTATAAGTCAATACCGAAAGAATTTATTTCAACATAATTCCGGCGGCCGGCACATCATGTATATCACAAATGCCGGCCCGGCGCATAAAGACCGGCTGTGCCGTTAAATAATATTGATGTTAGAAATAGAACAGGCGCTTGCTGCTTTTTGGGGAAATGCTTGACTGTGTTTTGCGGTGCATGGCCAGAAAAACGACTTTTTTTGACACAATGCGGCAGATAAGGCACTTAAATTTTTTGTCCGGGCGCATAAATCCCCGTTATATACAAACACTAACAAAGCAAGCAGAACCGCGTTAAAAGACATGGGCAACAGCCTCACGCCGGGTTTACCGCCGCAGTCTGCCCGGCCGTGGTGCCGCAAAGCCCGAGATGCAAGAAAGGAATGGTCAAAAATGTATGAAAGCAACAGGAATTGTTCGTCGCATTGATGATCTGGGACGTGTAGTCATCCCCAAGGAAATCCGCCGCACAATGAGAATACGTGAGGGCGATCCGCTTGAAATATATACCGACCGCGAAGGGGAGGTAATATTCAAGAAGTACTCGCCTATAGGCGAGCTGGCCGCCTTTGCCGCCCAGTATGCCGATACCCTCCATAAAACCTGCTCACTTGCGGTGGTAATATGTGACAGGGATGCCGTAATCGCTTCTGCGGGTGTTCCTAAAAAGGAGTTCAACGACAAACAGCTGTCGGACGAAATGGAGGCCATTATCGAGAGCCGCGCGCTCTATATGTGGCGCGAGGGTGCCGAGAGACTTCCGGTCATTGCCGACAGCGACAACTATTATATCAGCTGCGCCATGCCGATTTTGAGCGAAGGGGATCTTATCGGCTGCGTGGCCTCGGTCGCGGATGTAAACGGTGAGCGTCCGCGCGACATTATCGGCAGCGAGGTCGAGTCAAAGCTCATTCAGACCGCCGCAGGATTCCTCGGCAAGCAGCTTGAGAGCTGAAAAAACCGGCCGGTATAAACCGTGGTGTGGGACTTCCCTACACCACGGTTTTTCTAAGGGGGCTTCGCCCCCGGACTCCCGCTTTTTCTTTGGGAGCTCTTCCCCCAATCCCCCGCTTAAACCCCTTTTTGAAAAAAGGGGTTTAAGCATCCCCAAAAACTTTAGCACGTGGGGCTCCGCCCCACACCCCAACACAGCTCTCACATAATGATATGACTGCACGGGCGACCACAGGTCGCCCCTACGCTACGATTAATAAATTGTCCGGCAAACAGTAAGGCATGCCACTCAAATATAAGCAAATCCATATATGCATTCCTTTAATAACAGCACAAGCCCGTCCGGACCCGGGCGGGCTTTATGCAAAAGGATTGCAGATTAAGAATACATATTATTGGTCTGCATATAGTCGTATATCATCTTGCCGTGGTGCTGTTCTTCTTTCTGAATATGGTTAAGCATGTTCCGGACATTCTGATCCCTGAACTCGAAAATGCAGGTATCATACATATGCGAGACATGCTTTTCCATCGACAACAGGTCGGTGCATATATAGCAGTCGTTTTTCTTCTTTTCGTCCTCGGTCGTGCCGTAAACCGCCTTGAATGTCGGCTGCTGCTGGCTGCCCTGCCCGGGCTGCGGGACGTTGCCGCTCTCAATCTGGGTTATCGTATCGTAATGGCCGTATTCAACCTTGGCAATACTTCCGAGCAGGTCTTTAAGCTGCGGGTCGGACGCCGCCTGCGCGTGCTTTGAATATTTGTCCGCACAGAGCTTTTCCTGACCCTTGAGGTCCTTGAGTAATTCAATTTCTTTTTGGTTAAACTGCATTTCAGTATCCTTTCCGCCGCCAAGAGGCGGCATTTGGTTGCTCGTCTTTTATTATACTCCGATATGCCGAAATTATTCCCTGCCGTAACGGCCAATTTGACGAAAAATTAACAATAATAGCTGCCCGGGGCCGGCTATTTTTAGCCAGTTGAGACATTGAACTTTATATCAATGTGTGATACAATGTCGACGGCAAAATGTCAAAAAAGCCTTGCTGAAAGAGGAATCTGTAAAATGTACGAACTGATGCTCGATACCGCAAATATAAACGATATAAGGGAAGGCCTCGCCGCATGGCCTATAAGCGGGGTGACCACAAATCCCAGCATACTCAGAAAAGAGGGGGATATTGACGTCTACGCCCGGCTGGCCGAAATCAAAAAGCTGTGCGGGAACCAGCGAAGCCTGCATGTCCAAACCGTCTCCACCACCACCCAGGGAATAATCGACGAGGCGCATTTCATACTTGACAAGCTCGGATGTGACGTGTATGTAAAAATCCCGGTCAGTGCCGCCGGGCTCCCCGCCATAAAGACGCTTGTGAGCGAGGGCGTGAAGGTGACCGCCACCGCGATTTACACCACAATGCAGGGCATACTTGCAGGGCTTGCCGGCACCGAATATATAGCCATCTACCTCAACCGCATGGAGAACAACTGCATAGATCCGTTCGTTGTCATCAGCGAGATACGCAGCTTTCTTGACGGCATGAACAGCCGGTCGAAAATACTGGCGGCAAGCTTCAGGAACATATCCCAGGTGACAAGCGCCTTCGCAAGCGGCGCAAAAGGGGCGACCGTCGGCGTGGATATAATAAAGGCCGCCCTCGGTATGCCGAGTATCAACGCCGCGGTCGAGGCCTTCGCAAGGGACTTTGAGGCGATTCACGGCGCCGGCCAGACAATGATGACAATAGCGAAATAAAAAATAAAAAGGTGGGGCAACGTCCCACCTTTTTGCAGGGCTCTGCCCCGCACCCCGCTTAAGGGAACTTTTTTGAAAAAAGTTCCCTTAAGAATCTTCAAAAAACTTCCTAAAAAGGGTTATATCATACATTGACGGCTGCAAAAGCGGCCGTTTTTTATTTGAATAGGTTACAAATACAAAGTATGACCCCGTAAATCGCCCCGGACAGCATGCCGTAAAGCAGTACCGGGCCGGCAACCGTGAAAATCTTGGCACCGACGCCAATCAGCGGACCTTCGGTAAAGCTGTCTATCGCCGGGGACACCACGGCATTGGCAAAGCCGGTGATGGGAACAAGCGTCCCGGCGCCGCCGAATTTGGCGATTTTATCAAATATGCCGAGCCCGGTAAGTATTACGGTAATGAAAATCAGGGTTACCGCACTCAGCGTGCCGGCGTCGTCCCGCGACAGCCCGCACAAACCGGAGTACGTTTGTATGAGCGCCTCGCCGAAAAGGCAGATAAACCCGCCGACAAGAAAGGCCTTAATGCAGTTTTTTACCACGGGCGATTTGGGTGCCCGCGCGTCGGCATATTTTCTGTAGTTTTCTTTGCTTATATTCATTTTTCATCCTCTTTGGCACCGCGCCAGAAACTCACACATCTTTTTCCGTAAAAAATCCAGTATAAATTATCTCACGTAGCCGGGATATTATACGCTTAAGTAGGTACAAGAATGCGCGAGTCATGAAACGTAAATGTCAAGAGTTTTCAGTAATAAAATCTGAATTATTTTCTCGGCTCGGGCAGATGCTATTATCAACGACAAAATCGGAGTAAAAAATGAAAGCCACAATAAAACTTCTTTGCCTGATAATGCTTGTAGTCTGCCTTTGCATTTGCACCGCCGGCGCAAACAGTCTCCCGGCGCCCCGGCCCGGAATTATCAGGGCCGATATACAGGCAGATGATTTTGACGACACAGAGGTTACAATAGTCATGGTCGGAGACCTGCTCATGCACCGGCTGGTGCAGCAGAGCGGCCGCGCTCCCGACGGCAGCTATAACTTCGACCACCTTTTTGCCTGCGTCAGGGAAAAAATATCCGCGGCCGACATAGCCATAATCAATCAGGAAACCCCGCTTGCCGGTGAGAAGCTCGGCCTCTCGGGTTACCCTATGTTTAACGCCCCGCAAGAGACTGCTGACGCGGTGGCAAAAGCCGGCTTTGACGTGGTGCTTCAGGCAACCAACCACACGCTCGACCGGGGCGCCGAGGGCGTGCACCTCTGCCGCAAGTACTGGGCCGAGCATTTCCCCGAAGTCAAAATTGCCGGCACCGCGCTGTGCGAGAAGGAGGCTTCGGAAATCTGCATTGTTGAGCGTTCGGGCATCAGGGTTGCGGTGCTGAACTATACTTACGGCACAAACGGGATACCCTTGCCGGACGGCATGCCCTACATCGTCAGCCTGCTCGACGAACAAAAAGTAAAAGCCGACACCGTGCGTGCGCGGGAGATGGCAGACTTTGTTGTCATCTGCCCGCACTGGGGGAGCGAATACATGCACAAGCCTTCAGAGGAGCAGGAGTACTGGTGCCGGGTTTTTCTTGAATGCGGCGCCGACCTTGTCATCGGCACCCACCCGCACGTAATCCAGCCGGTGAAGTGGTATTCAAGAGAAGACGGCCACAGAATGCTGGTCTATTTTTCGCTCGGCAACTTCGTCAACTCGACTGCCGAGCGCGGGGCCGGGGTCTGCAGCCGGATGCTCGGGGGCATGGCCAAGGTCACAATCGAAAAAGACGAGGAGGGGTTTGTATCCATTAAAGACGCCTGCGTCATCCCGCTTGTCACCCACCTGACAGGCGGCTATGCCGGGATTACCGTATACCCCTTCTCGGATTACTCCGAGGTGCTGGCCGTCGCCAATACCTTCGTACGCGAGCGCGACCCCCTCTTTTCATATGCCTACTGCCGGGAACTGTTCTCAAATATCTTCGGCGATTTCCTGCCGTAAACGACGCTCCCGACCTTTAGCGCAATTTACTGCGTGCAGCTTTTATATCTTCTTGTTTCATGAGATGACTGAAATCCGGCCGATATTCCGCGCATTAGCCTGAAGATTTGCAGGATTTTGAGTTCTAATATTCATTTTCCATAAATTATGGCACTCAAACAGCCGGCTTTTCTCATATTATAATAATTGACAAAACACACCGCCGGTATGTATAATTTATATAATTAAAACCCAAAGGAGTATCTGGAATGAAATATGAAAAGCTGCTGAAAAGCAAAATGAGCGCCGAGAGCTTCGAAAGGCTTGCCGCACTGGAAAACCCGAAGGTCATGGAATTTGTAGGTTTCTTCGCCGAGCATTGCGACCCCGACTCTATATATGTCTGCACCGACAGCGAAGAAGACATGAAGTACGTACGGCAGCAGGCACTGGCACTCGGCGAGGAGTGGCCGATGCGCTATCCGAACCATACAGTCCACTGGGACAGCTACTACGACCAGGGCCGCGATAAAAATGCTACAAAGTATCTTGTATATAAAGAAAACCTCGAGCGCATGAAGGCTCTCAACTCGCTTGAATATGAGGCCGGCATGAAGGAAATTCTCGACATTTCCGCCGGCATTATGAGAGGCAAGCAGGCAGTCGTGCTCTTCTTCGCCGAAGGTCCGACAGAGAGCCCCTTCACCATACCCTGCGTCCAGTTTACCGACAGCTGGTATGTCGCTCATTCGGAATATATCCTCTACCGCTCGGCCTACAATCATTTTCTGAAGATGAAGGACTCCGAGAAAGACGACTTCTTCCGCTTCATACACTCGGCAGGCCGGCTCGACGAGAACAACAACTCGATTGACCTTGACAAAAGAAGGATCTACATCGACACCCAGAACAACATTGTCTACTCGATGAACAACCAGTACGCCGGCAACTCGGTGGGGCTGAAAAAGCACTCCATGCGGCTTGCCATCAACAAGTCGGGGCAGGATGGCTGGCTCTGCGAGCATATGTTCATTATGGCCGCGGTCAACGAGGAAAGGAACCGCAAGACCTATTTCTGCGGTGCATACCCCTCGGCCTGCGGGAAAACCTCAACCGCCATGATTCCCGGCGAGCTGATTGTCGGCGACGACATAGCATACTTCCGCAACATAAACGGCGAGTTCCGCGCGGTCAATGTCGAAAACGGGATGTTCGGCATTATCAAGGACGTCAATGCCAAGGACGACCCGGTGATTTTCAAGAACCTGATGAAGGACCAGGAGGTCATCTTCTCGAACGTGCTGGTAGGACCCGACGGTATGCCCTACTGGCTGGGAATGGGTGTCGAGGCTCCCGATGAGGGCCGCAACCATTTCGGCAAGTGGCGCCGGGGCGTCAAGGATTCAAATGGCAATGTGGTCGACATCGCCCACCCCAATGCCCGCTACACCATGAGGCTTGACTACCTTGACAACATAGACAAAGAGGGCTTTGAGTCTAAGACAGGCGTCAAGGTCGAGGGCATACTCTACGGCGGCCGCGACAGCGACACCA
Source organism: Eubacteriales bacterium (assembly GCA_050946195.1). GTDB lineage: Bacteria > Bacillota > Clostridia > Oscillospirales > CAG-272 > UMGS1002. The sequence continues at coordinate 830 of JBMNUI010000051.1, read as the reverse complement.
CCGTTCCGATTGAGGAGTCGCCGGACTGGAAGGACGGTATCCTCATGAAGGCCTGCACGCTTGAGTCCGAGACCACCAGCGCTACAATCGGCGCCGAAGGCGTGCGGGTCTCGAACCCCATGGCCAACATCGACTTTGTATCCTACCCGCTCGGACAGTATACAATCAACAACATAAAATTTGTCGAGGGGATGAAAGAGATCCCGAAGATTTTCAGCACCAACTACTTCATGCGCGGCAAAGACGGGAGTTTTATCACCAGCAAGCTTGCCAAGAAGGTTTGGCTGCACTGGGCGGAGGGCAGAATTCACGGCGAGTTTGACGCCTATGAAACCCCCACCGGCCGGATTCCGAAGTATGAAGACCTTGTGATGCTCTTCAAAAAGTATCTGAATGAGGACTTCGCCAAGGAGACATACGATTACCTCTTCACCTTCCGCTGTTCAAAGTGGATAGCCAAGCTTGAGCGCACCAAGGCCTTTTATGCCAAGACAGACCCCAACACGCCGAAGGAAATTTTCGACTACTGGGATGCGGCCATCGCAAAGATTGCCGCCGCGAAAGAAAAATACGGCGACGAGATTCTGCCGGGTACTTATCACGGCTGATTGCTCCATGCAAAAATCCGGGCTGACGCAAATCAGGTTGATTTGCGTCAGCCCACTGCATTTAAATTCTTGTTCATTTCTTTGCACGTGCAAAGAAAACGAACCAAAGAAACACGCTCAGGGGAAAACCTATGGTCTCTCCCTGAGAGCCCCCTTCCTTTGCCGCGAGCGAAACGAATAAAAAATGATACAGTCCAGCGGGGATGTCTGAGAATGAAATTG
>JBMNUI010000050.1:0-13487 GCA_050946195.1 Eubacteriales bacterium | reverse complement strand
GAATGTCGAGGCGACAGACAAATCCTATCCCGGCTTCTTCTCTGATTTTGCCGCGCTGGGCGGCAGTGTCATTAAAGGAGGTGACTGAACATGAGCTCCACATGGGGACGAAATATTAAAATCTCAATTTTCGGCCAGTCGCACTCTGCGGCGGTCGGGGTTGTGATAGACAGCCTTCCGGCCGGCTTTAAGGTTGATATGCAGGCACTCTCGGACTTCATGCGCCGGCGCTCGCCGGGCAGAAGCCGGCTTTCAACCTCCCGCCGAGAGCCCGACGAAATTGAGTTTGTGTCCGGCCTTGTCGGCGACACACTATGCGGGGCGCCGCTCTGTGCCCTGATAAAAAACACCGACGTACGCCCCGGCGACTACACCGAATTTTATGACCTGCCCCGCCCCGGGCACGCCGATTATACCGCAGCAGTAAAGTTCGGCGGGCATCAGGACGCCTCGGGCGGCGGACACTTCTCGGGCCGGCTCACCGCTCCTCTCTGCGTCGCCGGCGGCATCTGCATCCAGATTCTCGCCGCGCGAAAAATCTATATTGCATCACACATTGAGAAGATTACCAATATTTCGGACAGAAGATTTAATCCCGTGACACTCAGCGTCAACGATTTTATGAACCTTACACACGAACCGCTGACTGTCATCGATCCCGCGGCGGGCGAGAGGATGGCAGAGGCAATCGAGTCGGCACGGGCCGACCGAGATTCTGTCGGCGGAGTTGTCGAGTGTGCGGTTATAGGACTGCCGGCGGGGGTGGGATCCCCTATGTTTGAGGGCATGGAAAACAAAATCGCCTCGCTGGTATTCGGCATCCCGGCCGTTAAGGGGATTGAGTTCGGCAACGGATTTGACTGTGCAGACCTGCGGGGCAGCGAGAACAACGACCCGTTTATAATTTCAGACGGTTTAGTCAAGACCAAAACAAACAACCACGGCGGGATTCTGGGCGGAATTACCACCGGCATGCCCCTCATTTTCAGGGTAGCCATTAAGCCAACGCCCTCGATATCAAAGACCCAGCAAACCATAAGCCTCAGCGGGCGCTGCCCGAAGGAGTTGCGCATCACCGGCCGTCACGACCCCTGCATTGTCCCGCGTGCCCTGCCGGCAATCGAGGCCTCGGCCGCTCTGGCCGTATACGATTCATTGCTCACAAACAACTAAATTAAGGAGTTATTCATATGGATCTTTTGCAATTCAGAGCTTCAATAGACGAAATAGACTCGCAAATTACCGACCTGATTGTAAAGCGGATGGGGCTTGTCGGCGAAATTGCAAAATACAAAGCCAAGCACAACCTGCCGGTGTACGACCCTCAGCGCGAGCGGCAGAAGCTTGCCGACATCGCCGCCCGCGCAGGCGACGACATGGCACAGGTGACCGATTCGCTTTTCTCGGTGATATTCGCCCTCTCGCGCTCGCGCCAAAACTCGATAATCTCGGGCGACTCGCCGCTGAAGCGTCTGATACGCGACGCCATAGCAAACACCGACCAGCAGTTTCCGACGCGCCCGCTGGTAGCCTGCCAGGGAGTTGATGGTGCATACTCGCAGATTGCCTGTGAGAGAATCTTCCCTTCCGGAAATATCATGTACTTCAGCAGCTTTGAAAGCGTCTTCTCGGCGGTCGAGCAGGGGCTTTGCAGGTACGGTATCCTGCCGATTGAAAACAGCACCGCCGGCTCGGTCAGCCGGATATATGACCTTATGATGGAACACGATTTTTATATCGTCCGCTCCTGCCGTGTGAAGGTTGACCATTGCCTGCTTGCAAAACGCGGAACCAAACTTGAAAACATCCGGGAGATAATCTCTCATGAGCAGGCAATAGCCCAGTGCCAGGGCTTTCTCAAAACCTTAAAGGACTCAAAAATCACCACCTGCGAAAATACCGCCGAAGCGGCACTGACGGTGGCAAAATCGGGCCGGGACGACATCGCTGCGATCTCCTCGCACAACTGCGCCGAACTATACGGGCTTGACTGCCTGAAGAGATCGGTTCAGGACAAAGGCAGCAACTACACGCGCTTTATCTGCATCTCAAAGAAGCTTGAAATCTACCCCGGCGCAAACCGCACAAGTCTTATGATTGTCCTGCCGAACCGCTGCGGCTCGCTCTACCACGCGCTCTCGAATTTCTATGCACTGGGAATCAATCTGATAAAGCTTGAAAGCCGCCCGCTGGCCAATACCGACTTTGAGTTTATGTTCTACTTCGACCTTGACACCTCGGTCTATTCCGACAACTTCCTGCGGCTGTTCGACGACCTTGAGGGGGCGGTGACCAGCCTGAAATACCTCGGCAGCTACACGGAGATAGTCTGATATGAATGAGAACCGTAAATTCGGGCTTATCGGCCGGAGCCTCAAACACAGCTATTCCCCCGCCATTCACTCGATGATAAGCGGGTACGAGTACCGGCTCTGCCCGCTTGAACCTGATGAGCTGGCCGACTTTGTTGAGAACACCGACCTTGACGGTTTCAACGTCACAATACCCTACAAAAAAGCCGTGATCCCCTTTTGCAGCGAGCTCTCGCCAAGAGCAAAAGCGACGGGCAGCGTCAACACCATGCTTCGCCTGCCGGGCGGTGGCTGGCGGGGCGAGAATACCGACTACGACGGTTTCCTGCGGCTTTTGGGGGATGACGCCGTGGCCTTTTGCGGGAAACTTGCAATGATCCTCGGCGACGGCGGGGCGGCGGCCACTGTCCGTGCGGTGCTCGACGACCTCGGAATCAGACACGAAACCCTGCGGATATCAAGGTATGCACAGCCGGACATGCAAGCCCGGCATCACGATGCCGAGCTTATTATTAACGCCACGCCGATTGGAATGTACCCTGAAAACGGAAAATCTCCGGTTGACCCCGGCGACTACCCCGCCTGCCGGCTTGTGCTCGACCTGATATACAACCCCGCAAAAACCGCACTGATGCTCAAGGCCGGGCGGCTCGGTATCCCGGCCCGGGGCGGGCTCTTAATGCTCTGCGCCCAAGGGGTGAGTGCCGCCGAACTTTTCCTCGGCCAAAGCCTGCCCCGCGAGCTTGCCGGCTCGATAGCCGATAGAATCCGCCGGGATATGCTGAACGTATTGCTTATCGGCATGCCGGGCTGCGGCAAGACAACCATAGGGCGCCGCCTTGCGGAGCTCACCGACCGGGAGCTGCTCGACACCGACGTGCTTATCCGAAAGAAGACCGGCATGGACATCCCCGAAATATTTGAAAAATTCGGTGAAGCATACTTTCGGGAGCTTGAAACCGGGGTGCTGCGCGAAGCATCTAAGGAAAGCGGTAAAATCATCGCCACCGGCGGGGGCGTGGTGACGGCACCTCAAAACCTTGATTTAATCCGCCAGAACAGTATTTGCATTTTCCTTGACCGCGAAAAAGAAAAACTCGACATCTCCGGCCGGCCGCTCTCGCGCTCGGTCGGGATCGACGAGCTGTACAGGCGGCGCATTCCGCTCTACCGCAGTTGGGCCGACCTGACCTTCAGGGTTGACGACCCCGACACGACCGCCGAAAACATAAAAAGGGAGCTGGGATTATGAGGATTTTGGTAATAAACGGGCCAAACCTGAATTTGCTGGGCATCCGGGAGCCCGAAATCTACGGGAGCAGGACGCTGGCCGACCTTGAGCGCGAGCTGCGCGAATACTGCGCCGAGAGGGGTGTTGAGCTTGAGTTTTTTCAGTCAAACCACGAGGGTGCGATTGTCGACAAGATTCAGGAGGCGATGGGGCTTTTTCTTGGCATCATAATCAACCCGGCGGCCTATACCCACACCAGCATTGCCATACCCGACGCGATAAGGGCGACCGGCCTCCCGGCCGTCGAAGTGCATCTCTCGGACATATATGCCCGCGAGCCCTACCGCCGGATTTCATATACTTCCGACGCCTGCATTGCGGTAATTTCAGGCCGCCGCTTTGAAGGCTATAAAGAAGCTGTTGACATTCTCTGCAGCAGGCTGTATAATGAAACAAGGGCTGAATGATTATCAGCCTTTTTTCTTATAATAACTGTAACTTTTTTAATTTTCCCGGTATATACCGTTATACCGGAAGAGGAGGTGCGGCGTGAACAGGCCCGAGCTCGAATTTGAACAAATCTACAAGGACCACTACAAGCGCGTCTATGCTTTCCTGCTTAAGCTCTGCAGAGACCCTGACGCCGCAGAGGACCTGACACAGGAAACATTTTATCAGGCATACAAGTCGCTGCCGAGGTATAACGGCAGGTGTGAGATGTTCACCTGGCTTGCCGCCATTGCCAAAAACATATTTTTCAAGTACCTGCGCCGGAAAAAGTCCGAGTCGATGGTAATCGACCTGTTTATATCCGACCTCACAGCACCGATAACCGAGGAGCCGGGATATCGGCTCATGCGCGAGGTGGACATCTCGCGGGTGAGGCGGGCGATTGCCGGCATACCGAAAAAATACAGCGAAGTGCTGATCCTGCGCATATACGGCGAGCTGTCTTACGAGGAAATCGCAAAGAAACTCGGCATATCGGTAAACTCTGCCAAGGTCATATTTTTCCGCGCCAAGAACTATATCAAGGAGGTACTGCTAAATGAATAACAGCAGCTGCAGCATTATACAGGACCTGTTGCCCTTATATGAGGACAAAGTGCTCAGCCCCAAAACCGCCGAGGTAGTCAGACATCATCTGGAGAAGTGCCCCGAATGCCGCGAATACCGCACACACATCCACCATTTCGTCCGGTCCATGCAGAACCAGAACGCCCGGAATAATTACCGTTATTCCGAGGTGGTAAAGAAAATCCGGCGGAGTTTCCTTATTGAGCTGGCCGTCGGAGCGGCTGTATTTTCGTTTGCCTGCGCCGCCTTAATCAAGCTGGCGTCAAGAGAATAAGCGCCGACTTAAGTTTTCCCGCCAATACCGATAGGCGAGAGATGAGATTGAGGTAACCTACATTGACAATCACGAAAATAAACGGAGAACTCTACCACAGGATGCTTTGCGGCGCCGCAAATGCCCTGCAGAACCGAAAAGAAGAAATCAACAACATGAACGTCTTCCCTGTTCCCGACGGGGATACCGGCACGAATATGTTTATGACCCTTGATGCCGTCCGTTCGGGCAGGGGTGCCGTGCCGCACCTCGGGCAATATGCCGAGTCCTCGGCCCGCGAGATGATGCGGGCCGCCCGTGGGAACTCGGGGGTGATATTGTCTCTCTTTTTCAGGGGTATGGCAAAAGCCTTCGCCGGCCATGAGTCGACCGACGCCGCGCTGCTTACTGAAGCCTTCCGCACCGGAGCGGAAGAGGCGCGCAAGGCTGTGCTCAAGCCGGTGGAAGGGACCATTCTGACCGTGATGCGCGAGTGCTGCAGCTCTGACACCTCCGGCGATAATGACCTGTTAGGTCTGCTCGAGAGATTTCAGAGGGCCGCAAACGAGACGCTCAAAAAAACACCCGAAATGCTGCCGGTTCTCAAAAGGGCCCGGGTGGTTGACTCGGGCGGGCTGGGCTTTACCGCCGTACTTGACGGGATGAAACGCGGTCTTGTCGATGACCCGACTGACTTAAAACACGAGGAGACCGAATTCAGGCCGGCGGCAGACTTCCATGAGTTTGAGGCCGGGGATATCACATTTGCCTATTGCACCGAATGCCTTGTCTCAAGGAAGCCGGGCGTCACCGAGGCCATGATAAGCGATTTCCGTGTTTTTCTCAACGGCATAGGCGACAGCATAGTGCTTACCGAGGATGACGAGATAATAAAACTCCATGTCCACTCAAACGAGCCGCTGAAAATCCTTTTGCTGCTATCCGGATTCGGCGAAATTCAGTTCTCGAAAATCGAGAACATGAGGACCCAGCACAAGAACCTGATATCTGCAGGGAATAAAGCCGAGAGCGAAATACCCGCCAAAAAGTACGAGATAATCGCGGTCGCCAGCGGCGCGGGGCTTACCGACGTCTTCCGCGAACTCGGCGCCGACGCAGTAGTCACCGGGGGCCAGAGTATGAACCCGAGCGCCGAAGACTTTCTCAAGGCGCTGAAAAACCTCTCCTGCGAGCACGCGATAATCCTGCCGAACAACTCAAACATCGTGCTGACCGCGCTTCAGGCGGCAAAACTGGCCGAGGGCAAGTCGGTCGAGGTGGTGAGGAGTGTCACTATCCCGCAGGGGATTTCCGCCCTTATCGCCTTTGACAGCGACCTTGATGTGGCCGAGAATATCAAAAAAATGACCGAGGCGATGGCAAACGTCACCTCGATTGCAATCACCCGCTCGGTGAGGAGCATGGACAGCGACAAGATAACCGTCAGGAAAAACCAGATTATCGGCATTGTGGACAAAGACTTAAAGTACGCCGCCGACTCGCTTGAGGACTGCCTGCGACAACTCGCCGCCGATATCCGGGACAAGGAGATTATCACTATTTACTACGGCAAGGGGGTCGAGGAGGACGAGGCGCAAAGGGTCGCCGACCTGCTCTCGGGCATGCTTGCCCCCGGCTGCGACATTATGACAATTCCGGGCGAGCAGCCGGTGTATATGTATATCATATCGGCTGAATAAATTTTACCGCAACATTGCGGCACGGAGGATACCATGAGTGACTTCATACTTAGTTGCGAATCAACCGTCGACCTGACGCTCGAGCATGTCAGGGCGCGCGGACTTGAATTCATTTGCTACCATTACTTCCTTGACGACGTGATGTACAAGGACGACCTCGGCCAGACAACCCCGCACGATCAGTTCTACGAGAAGCTGAAAAAGGGCGCCGACGCAAAGACCTCTCAGATAAATATCGACGAGTATCTCGAGTACTTCACTCCCTTTCTTGAGCAGGGCAAGGACATCCTGCATGTCTCGCTGTCCTCGGGGCTGTCGGGCTCATACAACCATTCGGTCACGGCGGCAAAAGAGTTGTCCGAAAAATACCCCGACAGGAAAATTTACACCGTCGACTCGCTCGGCGCCTCCTCGGGCATCGGCCTGATTATGGACACCTTAGCCGACCTGCGCGACGAAGGCAAAACCATCGACGAGCTTTACGGCTGGGTAGAGGAAAACAAGCTCAAGATGAATTACTGGTTTTTTTCGACCGACCTTTCATTCTATGTCAAGGGCGGCCGGATAACCAAGGCCGAGGGAATGCTGGGCGGCCTTTTGGGTATCTGCCCCCTGCTGAATGTAAACTCAAAGGGCAAACTGGTGCCCCGCGAGAAGGTGCGGACCAAAAAGCGGGTCATCCGCGAGATAGTAGCCCGCATGGAGGAAAATGCCGACGGCGGCCTCGACTACAGCGGCAAATGCTATGTCGTACACTCTGCCTGCTATGAGGACGCCAGAGAGCTCGCCGACCTTATCGAGGCGCGTTTTCCAAAGCTCCAAGGCAGGGTGCTCATAAATAACATAGGTGCCACAATCGGCAGCCATACCGGCCCGGGCACCGCGGCCGTATTCTTCTGGGGTAAAAAGCGCGAGGACTGAGCTTTATTCGGGGGCCTCGCCCCCGGTATAAAGCATTTTTATAGGGGCGAGGCCCCATAACCCCTGCTCAAGGAACTTTTTTGAAAAAAGTTCCTTGAGCATCCTCAAAAACTTCCTATAATATGCTCAAAACAGGGTTGAAGCCCTGTTTTTTTAATGCTATAATTATCCACAGTAATAATACCTAAATCAACAGGAGTACATATGGAAAACATCGGACTGGCAATAATCGGGCTCGGCGCCCGGGGCTTCAGCCTCATGAAAAACGCAATAATGCCGATTGACGGAGTTGAAATTGTCGGGCTGTGCGATCTTTATGCCGACAGATGCGAGCGGGCGGCGGCCTACGTCAAGGAAAAGACCGGCAAAACCCCCCTGACCTGCCCCGATTACCGCAGCCTCCTTGAAACTCTGCGCCCCGACGCCGCGTTAATCGCAACCGGCTGGGACACGCACACCGAAATTGCCCTCTTTTGCATGGAATCAAAAATCCCCGTCGCGGTCGAGGTGGGAGGGGCGTTTTCACTTGAGGAGTGCTGGGCGCTTGTCGATACATACGAGAGGACCCGCACCCCGATTATGCTGATGGAAAACTGCTGCTTCGGCAAGGCCGAGATGCTGGCGACCTCGATGGCGCGGGCCGGTGTTTTCGGCAAAATCGTCCACTGTTCCGGCGCCTACGCCCACGATTTGCGCGAGGAGATACTGACCGGCGAAGAAAACCGCCACTACCGGCTGAATTTCTATAAGAAATACAACTGCGACAACTACCCCACCCACGATCTGGGCCCCATCGCCAAACTGCTCGGCATCAACCGGGGCAACCGCATGGTGTCATTGGTATCGGTCGCAAGCGGCTCGTGGGGGCTCAAAGAATATATTGAAACCCGCAAAGACAGAATAAATCCAAACCGCATAGGCGAGGAATACAAACAGGCCGACATAGTGAACACCCTTATTACCTGCGAGGGGGGCGAGACAATCTCGCTGCGGCTTGACACCACCCTGCCCCGCACCTACAACCGCGAGTTCACTGTCCGCGGCACGCGGGGCATGTATGAGATGGGCAACAACATGGTCTTCCTTGACGGCATGAAGGAATATTTTGACACCATGAAGGGTTATCTCACCTATCAGAACAATGCCGTCGAATACGAGGAAAAATACCTGCCCGACGAATGGCGGCAGATAACCACCGGAGGGCTCAAATCGGGGCACGGCGGCATGGACGGCATCACATTCCGCGCCTTTTTCAGGTCGCTGCGCGAGGGGGCCGAGATGCCTATCGACGTCTATGACATGGCGGCCTGGATGTGTATCACCTGCCTCTCGGCGAAATCAATTGCCGAGAGCGGCATGCCGCAGGCCGTGCCCGACTTCACGCACGGGGCGTACAAAACCCGCCCGCTGCGCGACGTGTTTTCCCCGGTTGTAAGATAAGCGGCCTTTGGTGCGGCAACACCCGGAAATCCGCATCCCCGCGGCTTATGACGACGAAAGCATCCCCTTCAGGCAAAACCGGCTACCCGAAAACTCAATCAGCCCCTCGTCGCGCATCCGGCCAAGCTCGCGCGAAAGTGCCGAGCGGTCGGTGCCTAGGTAGTGAGCCATGCTGCCCCGGTCGAAGGGGACTTCAAAACAGTCCGAGCCGCCGCGCGTCACATATTGTGAAAAAAACGCTATGAGCTTTGCGCGGATTGTGGTTTGTGACAGTATCTGAATGCGGTCGTTCATATCGAGCGCCCGGCTTGCAAGCATTGAAATAAATCTCTCGCGTAAAAGTATTGCATTTGGCTCGGAATTGCGCGCCGGGTTGCGGAGGTTGTTCACCCTGAGCCAGAGCAGCTCCGCATCGGTAACTGCGCAGATGTAAACATCAGTGTCCCTGCCCAGCCAGCAGAGCGACTCACCGAAGGTCCCGCCGGCGCTGACATTGGCAAGTATCATATGGTGTCCGTTCACGTCGTCGCGGTATACCCTGACTGTCCCCGAGAGCACCAGCCCGAATCTGGTCAGCGGCGCAGATATCCGGTTGAGGAAACTTCCGCGCGGATAGAATTTCTTCTCGGCTTCAAAAAACTCAAGCGCATATTCAAGCTGTCCCTCGTCAAGCTCCTGGAACAGAATACATTTTGACAGTACCTTTTTGTCCATGAGGTCACCTCCGTTGCTTTCGTACAAATTATACCGCAGAGGCGTTGCAAATGCAACAATTAATGTTGATTTCCCCATATCGACAAAACGGCAGTTATATGGTATCATATTCATGATTAAACTGCTGGAGCCGATATGAACTTTAAATTTACAAGCATTGCAAACTTCCGCGACCTCGGCGGTTACCGCACGAAAACAGGCGGCAGAACGAAATACGGCGCCTTCGCCCGCTCCGACCTGCCCAAGACACTGACGCGCGAGGAAACAGACGCGCTGCGTGCGGCAGGCTACACTACCGTCGTCGACCTACGCACCCCTGAGGAGACGATTATCAACAAGAATGCGCTATGCGGTGAGCCGGGCTTTAATTATTACAACCTGAAGCTCGACAACTGGCTGCGCGCCTCATTCTACGGTCCGTGGGAAACCGCGGTATATTATCACATGCTGCTCGCGCTGACCGGAAATGTCTGGGCGATATTCGAAGTGCTAGCCGAGGCTGAGGGCGGCACGATAATCAACTGCTATTCCGGGAAGGACCGGACCGGCACTGTCTCGGCACTGCTGCTCATGATAGCCGGGGTTGAGGACAGCGAAATAGTGAGCGATTACCATAAGACGCTGCCCAATATCTGGCCGGGCATGAGCCCTGAGGAACTGCGCGGCCACCGGCTGGTGGCGGTTGCCGAGGCCATGGAGATATTCCTTGACATGTTCCGTGAAAAATACGGCGACGTGGAGCATTATTTCAGCCTGACCGGGCTTGCCCCCGAGGCGATAGCAAAAATCAGAGCAAAGCTGGTATAAATTCAGCCATGGTACCGGGAGCATCCGGCCGCATGCCGGAGCTTCCGGATTTTTTCAGGACAGTAACCATTGACATCACTGGCAGCATATGATATAATGACAAAGGAGTAGGCAATAAACCCTGAATATCGAGCTGACGGGCGGGGTCCTGCCTGCAACTAAAACTGAACAGGCGGTGCGCTTTTAGCATGTAGCCGGGCCGCTCAGCGGCAGCAGGTTTTTTCTACCTGTGGGACAGAAGGATGTTTCACGGGTATGAGATAAAAAATCGAATTATCTGTGAAACGACTGTTAACAGAATAACAGCCGTTTTTCTTTTTTACTCAAAACCCGGACAGTTTGCGCGTATAAAAAAGGAGCAAAGCAATGAAGCACACAACAGACGACACAAAAACCGCAATGCGTGTGTCGGCAGTCACGTTGTCGATAAATATAATATTGTCGCTCTTGAAGTTTTTAGCCGGAATATTCGCCCGGTCGGCTGCGATGATATCCGACGCGCTGCATACCGCCTCGGACGTCCTCAGCACCTTTGTGGTAATGATAGGCGTAAAGCTCTCGGCCAAGGAGGCCGACCGCGAGCACCCCTTCGGCCACGAGCGCCTCGAGTGCATAGCCGCAATAATTCTCGCCGTCATGCTGTTTGCCGCCGGCGCGGGAATAGGATACGGCGGGTTGAACTCGATTATAAGCGGGAGCTACAAGGAAAAAGGAACACCCGGAATTCTGGCGCTTCTTGCGGCGGTGCTGTCGATAGCCGTCAAGGAGTGGATGTTCTGGTACACCCGGGCGGCCGCCAAAAAAACCCGGATGACCGCGCTGCACGCCGACGCCTGGCACCACCGCTCGGACGCCCTCTCGTCGATAGGCGCCCTCTTGGGTATCGGCGCGGCAAGGCTCGGCTATCCGATATTCGACCCGGTAGCGTCAATAATAATCTGTCTGTTCATACTTAAGGTGGCGGTTGATATATTCTGCGACGCCGCCGGCCGCATGATCGACAAAGCCGCCGACAGTGAAACCGAGCAGAAGCTGCGTGAGGCCGTACTGGGCACTGAAGGGGTACTGGGAATCGACCGGTTCTCGACCCGGGTCTTCGGCTCGCGCCTTTATGTCGAGGTCGAGATAACCGCCGACGGCGATCTGCCGCTCTGCAAGTCGCACGACATTGCCGAGCGGGTGCACGAAAACATCGAATCGGCTTTCCACGAAATCAAGCACTGCATGGTGCATGTAAACCCGGCCAGATAAAAAGTCCGGCAGATTGCCGGATTTTCTGACTGTAAACAAAAAGGCTCACATCACCTCGTTTTATGGTATAATAGGCCATAGAGCGAGGTGTTTAATCCGCCGCGATGTTCGCTGAGCTTCGATAATTGAGCTCTATGATATCCCCGCTAAACTGCATATTTTTATAATCCGCTTTATTCGCGGCAAGGAGTTCTCAGGGCGGAAACCATAGGTTTCCCCCTCTACGCTTTTCTTTGGTTCATTTCTTTGTGCGCACAAAGAAATGAACTTTTATATATTATGAGAAGTACACGCCGGACAGCACCCGCATCAATACAATTATGTTGACAATAATTACAAAATAAAGTATAATAACTTGCAATTATTTAAAAAAAGTGATTCCGGAGGCAGCGGATGCTTGCAATCAAGCGCAGAGCTCTGATACTCGAACAACTGAAAAAAGAAAAGCGGGTTCTCATAAGCCAATTAAGCGAAAAATTCGGTGTTTCCGAAGAAACCATCCGTCGGGACATGGAAAAATTCGAGCAGGAGGGCTATGTGACCCGCACCTATGGCGGGGCGGTTTACAATGAAGATTCGCGGCGCGAGCTCCCCTATGAAATCCGCAAGAGCACAAACGTCGAGGCCAAGCTCAAAATCGCCTCGGCGGTGGCCGACATTATCAGCGACGGCGATTATATCATGCTCGACGAGAGCACGACCTCAACCTATGTGGCGCGGGCGCTCAAGGGCAAGCGCAATATCACCCTGATAACCAACTCTATAGAAATCCTGCTCGAGCTTGCCGGCGACGTGCAGGGCTGGAATATTTTCTGTACCGGCGGGCTCCTGAAAAGCAACTCGTTGGCCTTCACCGGTAAGCGTGCCGAGAGCATGATAGAGTCATATCATGTTAATTTCACTGTTATCTCCTGCGAGGGGCTCGACCTTGAAGCCGGTTACACCGACAGCCGCGAGGAGACCGCACTGCTCAAACGCACCATGATGGCACAGGCCAAAAAGGTGATTCTGGCTGCCGACTCCAAAAAAATCGGCAAGGTGGCGTTTATCACCATCGGTAAATTATCCGACCTCGATATGCTGGTAACCGACGCCGACCCCGGCCCCGACTGGCGCGCCCGCCTTGAGGAAAACGGTGTTAAGCTTGTGATAGCATAATATACAATTAATACCCAATTATCGGAATGCAATTGTTTGATATTTGTCAAACAAAGAAAAATTATCAAAAAACAGTTGATAAATAGCCCCTCTTGTGGTATACTATGTTGCGTGATGGTCATATAATATTTGATTTTTTTTACGAAAGGCGGACACAAAAATGACCTACAACAAAAAAACAATCGAGGACATAGATGTCTCCGGTAAAAGGGTGCTGGTGCGCTGCGACTTCAACGTACCGATACAGAACGGAGTCATCACGTCTGACAAAAGAATCGTAGAAGCCATTCCTACAATCAAGTATTTGCTCGAGCACGGGGCGAAGGTAATCCTCTGCTCGCATATGGGCAAGCCCAAGGGCACGGTCAACATGAAATACACTCTGGCTCCGGTTGCAAAGAGGCTCTCCGAACTGCTCGGATTTGAGGTTCCTCTGGCTGCCGACACCATCGGTCCCGACGCCAAGGCCAAGGTTGCCGCACTTACCGAAGGCCGTGCGGTCCTGCTCGAGAATACACGCTTTGACCCCCGCGAGGAGAAGAATTACCCTGAATTTGCAAAGGAGCTTGCCTCGCTTGCAGAAATTTTTGTAAATGACGCCTTCGGGGCTGCTCACCGGGCTC
>JBMNUI010000049.1:0-13811 GCA_050946195.1 Eubacteriales bacterium | reverse complement strand
CAGCTTTTAGCCGGCAGTATAGCCAACTTTTCCTACAACTTTGCGCCCGACTTTCAGGGGATCGGTGCAGCTGAATTCGGTTATGTTGCGGACGCTAGAAGAATGATGCTGGTTTACCCCTATGTGGATGCGATTTCCGAGGCCACTGTCGGCAAGCTTTTGCCGATACAAAAACTGATTTTAGGCACCCCCATGGAAGCCGGCGAGAGCTGCACCTTTAGCGATGAACTCTACATTCCGGATGCCGAGCAGCTTGGTGAGTTTGAAGGATTTATCATAGGCGACACACTCTACAAAATCGGCTCGACCTTCACTGCCGAAACTGCAGGCACCTATACGCTTAAATACAAGTATAAGAACGACAACACCCTGACATACAGCAAGGTGGCAGGGGTAGATGCCGAAACCACAACGGCGGAGCCGGTGGGAACCACCACCGAGCCCAAAGAAACCTCAACTGCCCCTGTAGAATCTTCTACTCCTGCTGAAGAAGATACCACCACTGCTGCTCTCGGCGGAGAAAGTACCACTGCCGATAAGGAAAAGGAGAGCTGCAAGTCGGTAATGGGTCTTGGATTTGTCGCCATGCTTGTTCCGACGGCACTTGTAATTGCCAGAAAGAAACGCTTGTAATTTAGATCTAGTTTAGTAAAAACAGCGTCGCCGCACAAATCTTGTGCGGCGACGCTGTTTTTGTCGGAGTATCCTCTTGCAGAAGTTTAGGGGTCTTTGACCCTTTTTTCATTAAGCGGGGTTCGGGGACGGAGCCTCCGTTTTACTTGAAATACACCTCGAATACCTTGCCGGGAGTGTATGCTGCATAGGAGCCGGCGTGACCCTGCTCGATTACGCAGACCGCAGCGACCTTCGGGTTGTTTGCGGGCGCGAGCGCCACAAAGAGGGCGTTTTCGCTTTTGGTTTCGCCGACCTGCGCGGTGCCGGTCTTGCCGGCGACGGCCACCGGCACATGCCGGAACATATCTGTAAGCGTCCATGAGGAGGTCACCACGCTCTCCATTGCCCGAAGCAGGGTCGCCCGTGTGCTGCCGCTGAGCTCGAATGCTCCGAGAACCTTCGGCTGTGGGGGCGAAACTTCGCTTTGGTCGGCTCCGAAATCTGCTACACCGTAGAAGATGGTCGCCGCATATCGCGTGCCCCCGTTGGCTATTGAGGCGATATACATATTTATCTGCAGGGGCGAGAACAGGTTTTCGGACTGCCCGATTGCCGAGACAATAGTGTCGGTCTCCTTCCATGCGGCAAGTTTATGCTCGCTCCGGTAGGCCGGGCCGGCAAGTATGCCGACAGCTCCGCCGAGCTCAAAACCGGTAGGCTGCCCCAGCCCGAACATGGTGCAGTATTTGTTCATCTTGTCAATGCCCAACCTGCGGCCGACCTCGTAAAAAAAATAGTTACAGGAAACCTTTATTGCCTCGCTGACACTTATCGGCCCGTGGCTGTCCCCGGTGCTGACATAAATCCAGCAGCGCGGCTGGTAATCCGGAAAGTAGGTATATTTGCCGGTCGTGTTGATTATGGTATCGGGGGTTATGAGCCCCTCGGTCAGCGCGGCGGCCGCCACCCCTATTTTGAAGGTCGAGCCGGGCGCATAAAGGCCGTTTATCGCCCGGTTTAAAAGCGGGCTGACCTGGGCCGACGCCAGCTTTTCGTAATCCTCGTTGAATGTGGTCAGGTCATATGTGGGATATGAGGCTATAGCCAGCACCTGCCCGGTGTCGATGTCCACCATACAAAAGGCCCCGGCCGACGCGTCCTCGCCGGTATGCTCGCCGGTCGCGTGCTCTTTCACATAGTCAATATTGGCGCGCAGGGCGTCCTCGGCGGCAATCTGCAGGTCTATGTCAATTGTCAGCCAGACATCCCGCCCGGGTTGTGGCTGAGTTTTTACATATTGATTTATTATGTAACCGTCCTTGTCGTATTCAGTGACCAGAACCCCGTCGACTCCGCGTAGGTGCTCCTCAAACAGCTTCTCGCAGCCCGAGATTCCGACCATCGCGTCCATCGGATAACCCCGCTCGCGGTAGTAGGGCCAGTCCTCGGCATAGATTTTGCCGAGCTGCCCCAGAATATGCGAGGCATAGCCGGGATATGCGTAAAAGCGCCGGCTCACCCGCCTGATTACCCCTCCCGGGATCTTACTCTCGTTGATAACGGTAATCAGGTCAAGTCCTATATCCTCGGCCAGCGTGTAGCTTCCGGTTTCGCTGAAGCCCTGTTCAATCAGGCTCCAGCGAAGCTGCATGACAAGCAGCGCCTCCTCGGGCGTGCAGAGAAGATTTCCGTCGTCATCAAGCAAATCATACCTCTTTGCCAGGTATTTTGCCAGCTCGGGGGCGGTTATGTCGCTCTTTCTGCGGTAGCGGGCGATAATTCTGGCCCGCACCGCCTCGGCGGCCTCGCCCGGGACATAGGACATATCGGGATAGGTTCCGGCGAGCGGATAGTCGGGGGAGAGAATGATTTCATGTCCGGCTTTGCGGACCGTTCTTGCAAGAGCGATAAAGGCCTCGTTTTCCTCCTTTAAGGTGTCGGGGAGCGAATAATAGTCAATTTCAAGATTATATGTATAGCCGTTGTAGACCAGAACCCTGCCATAACGGTCGCAGATGCTGCCGCGCTCGGCTTTGATTACAGTCTCCCGGGTAAACACCGCATCCGACGCCGGCGCATATGTATTCCGGTTGATAAGCTGCAGGCTGACAAGCCTTGCCGTGAAAACAAAGCAGGCAAGGCAAAATACCGCCACAACCACACCAATTCTTTTTGCAGTCCGGTCCATCTTCTTTTTATCCTAAGTTTAACGCGAACAACACAGTGCAGACCGCCACCATTGCGATCATGCCGAAGTTCAGGAAAATCGTGCTTACCGTGCGGTCACGCGGCAGTTTTATCTGGGGTTCTGCAAAGCTGATTTTCTTTCTGTTTATTATCAGCTGTGCAATGCCGGCAGCCACCGCCCCCATCAGAAGCAGCCCGTATACAAACAGTGCTATGAGGTAGGGAACCATGGGCTCAATTTCCACCATTAATTCCTTCAATTGCTCGTTGGTTGCCGAATCTGAGAGCGTCTCCGAGAGTTTCTCCGATATTTCCTGGAGCTTGTCAAGGTCAATTTTTTTTATAATCCAGGACGGAACTATGCCGTTTGCAAAATTTATTGTCATGTGCAAAAGGATTGTATATATGACCCGGCCGGTTTTAAGATAAACATACCCGAACACCAGCCCGAGCCCGAAGGCATAAAAATATTGGTACAGGTTGCCGTGAAAAAGCGCAAACATGAGCGCCGACAAAAAAATTGCGGTCTTCTCGCCGTATGCCCGCGTGCGGTCGATTATTATTTTGCGGAAGATTACCTCCTCAAACACCGGCGCGAGCAGGACCACGGCGATAAACGAAGCCAGAAAATTAGATTTCTGCAGCACATCCGAAACTACATTGACGTTTTCCCTTCGGGTAATCGTGTCTATCGTCATCATTACCGAGTTGCCGATAATACTTCCGGTGTAGGCAATTGCAATTGATATCCAAAGAAAAGCAAACCAACGGCCGGTATTAAGGCTGCTCTCGCCGGGGGCCGATTTGGGTATCGGCAGCGCAATTATACAGAACACCGGGGTTGCAACAAGATACATCGGCGCCTGCGTCAGGACCCAGTTAAACCAGTCGGTCTCAAGCAAATGCGGCGCATATGTTTTGGCGAGCCAGCCAAAGAGAATCTGCCCGCCGATGGTTATGATACACATGGCGGCCGCAGCGCCGCCGAGCCTTGAGAAGCGGCGGCCCGCCTCCTTCACATCGCTCTCGGGAGTGAGGCTTTTGTCCATTATTAACCCTATCCTTTCAAAAACAGTATATTAAAGCCGTGTGTCGGCTGACGCCTGCCGGTCTCTTTTGGTCTTTCCGGTAAGTTTCGTGCACAAAAAGCTGAGCAGCACAACCGGAATTCCGAACAGCAGGGTGTAGAAGAATTCGGGTATGAGGGTGTGAATAATCAGCTGCACGGGGCGCAGCTCGGAGTTTGCCGCATAGGCGCAGACAAGCGTGACAAAGAGGTTTGCGCCCGAGACCGCGGCAAGGCAGACCGAGAAGGCCGGCAGCTCCCGGGGCAGCTTTTTCCCGGAGGCGGTCCCGCAGAAATACCCGGCGGCAAAGCCGGCAATCGGCATGAGCGAGAGTGAGACGCCGCCGAGCGAATCGAGCGCGGCACCGGCCAGCATTCCTGCGATGGCGCCGGCATATTCCGAGTCAAAAAAGCCGATTGCGGCGGCCGCGACCAACACCAGCCCCGGCACCGCCTGCCTGAACATCGGGATAAAGGGAAGGGAGGTCTGGATGATTATCAGGAAAAACAAGAGGATTCCGTAAATTATAACCCGGCGGAGGAGGGCCGAGGCCGGGGTTAAAAACCTTTCCCTCATGGCTGACTCTCCTCTACGACCTGTTCGGTTTCGGTGGTCTCTGACAGCGAATACGAGGTGATTATCATGACCCGCGTGAGGCTGTCAAAGTCGGTGGCCGGGACAATGGTCGCGGTATATGTGCGGCTGAGCGGGTCGGGCACCACTTCCTCTATTACGCCAACCGGCAGTCCGGGCGGGTAAATGCCCCCGGTGCCAGAGGTGACCACAAGATCGCCGGGGGAAAGGCTCTCTCCCCTTTCAATATATGTCATTTTGCAGCGCCCTGTATCGCGTAGTTCAAAATCGCCGACCACCAGACCCGATGTCCCGCTTTTTTCAACATATGCTCCGAGAGACGAGATTGTCTCTGTTATCGGCACGACCTTGCACCAGGATATCCCGGTTTCCCTGACGTACCCGACAACCCCATAGGCCGAGATGACCGCCATTCCCCTCTCAACTCCGTGCAGGCTGCCGCGGTTGAGCGTGTAAATCGTGATATAGCCCCCCGATTCGCGGCCTATCACCACCGCGTCGACAAGCTGCAGCTCGACATCAAGACTTTCAAGCCCGAAATACTCGCGGAACGCCGCGTTTTCCTCTGCCATGCGCCCGGCGTCGGCCAGCTTTTGCCGCAGCTCGGCAACCTCGCGGCGGAGCCCGGCGTTTTCTTCTCTCAGCCGGTCAAATTCGGTAAAATACGCCGAAAAGCCCGAGATCCCCTGAGCGACCTTTGCCGCACACCAGCGAAAAGGAAGGGCAACCGCCCCGAGGACGCTGCGGAACGGCGAGGCCACCCCCATCACCGAGAGCACCGTCGTGCAGGTGGCGAGGGCAATTGCCACAGCCAGCGCAATTATAAAAAATTTGTTTTTCAGCAGCCGCATATCCGCCCTCTGCTAAAAGCTTTTTGCATAGGATGCTCAAAGTTACCCGACGACTTTACGCCCTGTACCTGATATAGTGCGAAGCGGCCGGGTTTCCGAGGCACCAGTAAATCCCCCGGCAGACGCAGTCGGGGGCGTTATTGGCCCGGACTGTGCGTATGCCGGTCAGCCTGGTTATAAGCTCTGGCAGACCCTCGAGCATGGCGCCGCCGCCGATCAGCACAATTCCGCTGTCGTAGATGTCCGAGGCCAGTTCGGGCGGCGTCTCCTCAAGCATAGTCTTAATCATCGCGGTTATCTGCTCGAGCCGGCTGTAGAGCGCCTCGCAGATATCCGCCGAGCTTACCTTTATTGTCTTGGTCAGGCCGCCGCTAAGGTCGCGCCCCGCGATATCACTGGTGCCTCTGTCAAACCTTGGCCATGCCGAGCCAATTTTTATTTTTAGCGTCTCTGCGGTAAGCTCGCCGCAGAGCAGCTCGTATTTTTTGCGCAGGTACTGCACTATGGCGCGGTCGAGCTCGATTCCGCCGACCCTGAGCGAATCTGAAATCACAATTCCACCCATGCTCAGAACAGCCGCCTGCGTGCAGCCCCCGCCGATATTGACAATCATTCTGCCCTTTGCCCCGGCGACAGGCAGGCCGGCGCCCAGCGCCGCCGCCAGCGGGGCTTCAATGATAAATACCTGACGCGCACCGGCGTCGTATATTGTGTCCTCGAGTGCGCGTCGCTCCACTTCGTTGATGTTGCAGGGCACCGATGCAATCACATCCGGACGGCGGAAGAGCGAGACCGCCTCAAGCCGCTTGAAATAGCGCCTGAGCATCCTTGTCGCGGCTTCGGGCTCGGCAATCACCCCGCCCTGAACCGGACGTATGGCCTCAATGCCCACAGGAGTCTTGCCGAGCATCCGCTTTGCCCCGGCTCCGATTGCCACCATCTTCCCGCTCTTTTTTTCAAAGGCCGCGGCCGTCGGGGACAGGAGTTCTATTCCTTTTTCTTTTGTGACAATTCTTGTGTTTGAGCTGCCCAGATCCAGCCCGAGCTGCTTTACCCCATTCTGTTCCCATCCTCCCGGTAAAATGCGGTGGCAGCAGGCCGCCTGCCGCCACATGGGAATTATCGGTTTTACTGCCTTACACCCGGCAGCCTTATGTTAAACTCGCGCAAAAGCAAATCAAAAAGAGTCTGGGCAGGCAGGCCGACGACCGCAAGATAATCCCCACGGACCTCTCTGATAAAGCGCGCCGCCCCGCCCTGAACCGCGTATGCCCCGGCTTTGTCGGCATACTCTCCGGTGTCAAGATATGATTCTGTTTCGGCGTCATCAATACGGGAAAATATCACCTCTGCCCGGGCCACATCCGCGGCCTCGCGCCCGCCGCATATTGTCGCCACCCCGGTGTAAACCCAGTGCCCTCTGCCCGAGAGCAGTGAAAGCATGCGCCTCGCGTCGGCGCGGTCAGCCGGCTTTCCGAGTATCTCGCCGGCACAGTAAACCACCGTATCGGAGGATATTATCAGCGTATCCCGGATATCCTCGCCCGCGTCGACAAGCCGCTCACAGACCGCTCTCCCCTTGTGAAGTGAAAGCCCACGCACAAGCATTGCCGGGTCAGCGGTCTCCATATTTTCATCGGTCTGGGGCACCATGACCTCAAAATCCACTCCGAGACCCGCGAGTATCTCCCTGCGGCGCGGCGACCCCGACGCCAGAATAATTCTCATTTTTTTGGTCCTTCGGTTTTATTCTCCTCTATTTTTTCCTTTTTGAGGAGTATTATACTTGCCGCAACCATGGCGGTCAGCGAAACAAGCAGCACCACGCCCCAGATAATCGCCTTTTTGACAATCTCCCAACCTTCGGGGGTTCTTATAAAAGGCTCGGTCTCGGCAGGCTCAGTCGGCTCGTCTGGGGACTCGGTGGCAGGCGGCTCTGTTGTGGTCTGCTCTTCGTGAGGTTCTGTCGTGGTTTCGTATTCGGGCGGGGCGGTTGTTGTTTCCTCTGTGTCGGGGGTGCTTGTCTCTTCAATCGGCACAAATGTCAGGGTCACCGTCACATCCCTGTCCGGCATTACAAACATCGCGTCATCACCTCTTACCGAGGTATACTCGACGCCCTCGCTGAAATGCCATTCCCCGACCTCCATCCCGGCAGGCGCCGGGTCGGCTGACATTTCCACAATGTCGTTGTGATAATACCACCCGCTGCCCGACGCGCCGGTAACCGTGACCCAATGGGGGGTCAACCACTTGTTGTCTGCAAGCCTGTATGCCAGCCTTTTCGTGCCGGTATACTCGCCCAGCCCGGCAAATACCAGCTCAACCCGGCGGTACTGGCTGTTGTACTCCTCGGTAAATGTGTAATCTATGCCGTATGTAAGCGGTTTTCCCAAAAAGCTGACCTCTGCCGAGGTTACCATGCTCCCCTGTGGCCGCTCGGTGTCGATTACCGGGGAAATATCGGCGTGGTCGATGTGATAGAGAAGATAGCTTTCGTTGCACCGGATGCACCTGAAGGTCTCAATACCGTTTATAATGCCGGTGCTGACATAACTGTGCTCCTCTCTCGGGTAATGCTCGAAATAGCTCTGCCCGCAGAAGGGGCAGTAGAATTCCGAGACACCCGAGTTGGCGCAGGAAACCGGGGTGATGACTTTTTCAAGGAAAAAGCAGTCGTGCTCGATAACTTCAATTCGGTATCCCTCATATTCCGGGCTTGTGCCGTTGGGGTACCACATATTGTCGACAAGGCTCCAGTCTGTGCCGGCTTTTATGTAAACTGTCATGTCCCCAACACCGGCAAATGAAACCATATCCGAGACGACATCCCGATAATCGCAGGCCGGCTCGTCGCCGTGGCAGATAAGCTTGGCAAGCGCCGGGCAGCCGCCGAAGGCTCCGGCCGCGATGCTTGTCACACTTGACGCAAGCTCGACTCTTGTCAGCGACAAACAGCCGTAAAAGGCCTCCATTTCAATGCGTTCTATACCAAAAGGGATTCTGATGCTCCTGAGCGACGAGCAGTTTTTAAAGGTATTTTGACCTATGACATCCTCAAGCTCGCGCGGCATGCGTATGTACTCAAGTGACGATGTGCCCGAGAAGGCGTAACTCCCGATTGTCCTTATCGAGTCGGGCAAAATGATTATTCTGGCATCAGCACACCTGCCGGCATCAGCCGAAAAAGCCCTGTCGCCTATTGCGATAACCTTCTTTCCAGCAATTTCACCGGGCACGACAAC
Source organism: Eubacteriales bacterium (assembly GCA_050946195.1). Lineage (GTDB taxonomy): Bacteria > Bacillota > Clostridia > Oscillospirales > CAG-272 > UMGS1002. Next base: position 5,252 of record JBMNUI010000049.1, on the reverse strand, counting down.
CGTCTCGGTGCTGCCCGTGCAGGCGGTTATCCTCACCCCGCCGCTGAGAACCTGATACTCAAAGTCCGTCACCTGATTTATGGCCGAAAATTCAAGCTGCTCAGCAGCGGCAAAGCTCCGGGCGGCCGAGTCGTAATCTGCATAGACCTTCGCCCGGCCGAAGCAACCGGCGCCGTAGCGCGCCGTGGCAGAGGGATTTGCCACAACCACAAACTCAAGGGGCGTGCTCCCGGCAAATGCGCCGGCGCCGACCTCCTCAAGTGTTGCGGGGAGGTAGGCATATTCCAGCGCGCAGTCCAAAAAGGCGCCCTCACCGATTTTTTTCAGCCCCCCGGCAAAGTCGACCTCAGAAAGCGATGTGCAGCCGAAAAAGGCATTTTCTTCGATTATCTCAACCGACGGCGGCAGCACCAGCACCTCAAGCGAAGTGCAGCCCGAGAAAGTACCCGCCCCGATGACCGATACTCCGTTTTCGAAATAAACTTCCTTAATTTGGCTGTGCCCGGCAAAGGTGCCGGCGCCAATTTCACGCACCGGACGGCCGCCGAGCATCCCGGGAATTGCGACCGAAGTGCTGCTGCCCGAATAGGCGGTTATCGTCACACTGCCGTCGGGGTTTTCTGTGTATTCATAATCCCAGACACCCCCGGCCGCGGACACCGGTGAAATGAGAAGCCCTGCCGCAAGCATTACCGCAAGTGTTGCGGTAAAAAGTTTTTTTGTAATATGTACCATATTTTATTTTATACCCGTTGAGCCGAAGCCGCCCTCACCGCGCTGTGTGCTGTCAAGCGTGTCTGCCTCGACAAGCCGGGCGCGCAGCACCGGCAGAAACATGAGCTGGGCGATCCTGTCGCCGTCCCGCACGACAAAGTCGCTATCAGACGTGTTGGTGAGCCCGACCAAAATCTCGCCCCGGTAGTCCGAATCTATGACCCCGATGCCGTTTGAGAGGGTTATCCCGTGCTTTGTGGCCAGGCCGCTGCGTGCGGCGACAATAGCAACCACCCCGGAATCCGGCCCTGTGCCATCGCTGTTCTGGGGCGAAATCGACACTCCGGTGGGTATGAGCGCCCTGCCGCCGGCCGGGATGGTGATACTCCCGCCCTCGAGCGCCGCCCGCAAATCAAGCGCCGCCGAGCCCTCCGTAGCGTATGCCGGAAGCGAGGCACCGCGTGTGAGTTTGACTTTAACCTCAATATCCATTGTAACTTCCTTTGATTGTTTGAGCCGCATATGCGCGGCCGCTTTTAGTATAACATAATAAAATATGTATTTCAATAACGCGCGTGTGAAGTTTTTCTGAATTTAGCCCGCTTAAGAAAGAAGATGGGGGCGCCGCTCCCGTGATGTCGCTTTATTTGCGGCCCCCTCCGCTCCCGCCCCCGCTCAAGACCCATAAAATCCCGCACAAAAATGCCCGGGCGCGGCACACCGCGCCCGGGCGAACACCTGTTTACTTAATGGCCCTATTAATCTTCTTCTTAGCGGCACGAAGCAATGCCTCCCGCTCATTTGGCAACTTCCCGTCAATCACCTCATCGAGCAGCTCTGAGAGCAGCTTCCCGACCCTGCGTCCCGGCTTCACGCCGAGCCGTATCAAATCCTCCCCGCCGACCGCAAGGTCCCGCAGAGAAAGGCAGCACCCCGCACTCAGCACACCTTCAAGCAGCTTCCCGGCTGACGTGATTTTCTCAAGTTCAGCCTGAACGTTTTCTGATTTTTGCGCCGAGACGGCCCGGCGCAGGCCGAGGAGCCGGCGGGTATTCTGCTCTCCGAGTGAGGCCAGCAGCCGGCGCATTTCCCTCTCGTCGCCGGGTATTTCGGTGTGGTAAGCCCGAATCAGGCATTTTACCGTTGAGATTGTGCGGTTGTCGGCACGCAGTCGTCGCAGGACAGCCTCAGCAAGCTCGGCGCCCTGCTCCTCGTGTCCTTGAGAACACCCGCCCTCCTGCTCCCCGGCACCGCAGGAAGTGATACCATGAAAAAAGAGCGCAAGCCGCACATAAACATCCCCCAACTCTTCGGCGGCAACAGTCCTGACAGAGCGGGTATATATATCAAGGGGGTTTTGTTCAAGCCCCTCTGCCGGCACGACTTCGGGAATGAACTCGCGGATGACATCCCGAAATTCAAGCAGCACCCGCCCGGCACCCAGGCCGGTTATAAGCCCGAAAAACTCGTCGCGCACCCGCTCGGCCGAAATGTTCTTCAGGAGGCTGCGGTTTACATGTATGCTGCGGGCAGTTTCGGGTTCAATCGTAAAATCGAGCACCGAAGCAAAACGAAGCGCGCGCAGAATCCGTAGCCCGTCCTCGTGAAAGCGCAGGTCGGGATTCCCGACGCAGCGGATAATCTTTTGCGCGACATCCTCCCTGCCTCCGAATATGTCGACAAGGCCGCAGCCGGGGGCGTATGCCATGGCGTTGATGGTGAAGTCGCGCCGCGAGAGGTCGTCGCGAAGGTTTCGTGTAAAATAAACCTCGGAGGGGCGGCGGTTATCTTCATATTTTCCGTCGACTCGGTAGGTTGTGACCTCCAAGTTCTTGCCGTCGGAGACAACCATGAGCGTGCCGTGCTTGATTCCAGTTTCAATCACCCGGAGTCCGGCAAAACATTCCTTCATTTGCTCGGGGGTGGCGTTTGTGGTGATGTCCCAGTCGTGCGGCGGGATGCCGCGCAGGACATCGCGCACGCAGCCGCCCACAAAAAAGGCCTCAAACCCGCGCAACACCAACCGGTCAAACACATTTATGGCCTCTTTTGGTATTACATCGAAATTCATTCTCAAAACCCCTGTTTCCGAAATCGCGGGCACATCCCGGCCCACAGGTAATCTGCAGATTTTTGAGCATAGTTTCACTTTTTTATTATAAAGCATCGCGGGGACTTTTTAAAGGCCCGTGCAGCATTTTAATCAAAATCTGCCGGCTGTCCGCCGCGAATTACCAAAACAAAAAAGGCGGCCCCTTCGGAAAAGAGGCCGTCCTGACAATTTTATATTTCGGATAGTGCAGCGGCTGATTTAATCAGCTCTTCGGTGAGCCTGACTCTGTTATCATACAGCTTTTTCTGCAGCGGGTTGAGCTTTGCTGTTGCCTCGGCGTCATGGACGCCGGTTTTGCGGTATTTGCGGTAAACCGAGTCGACATTGATAGCGTCCCAAATGTCCATCGAGGTTATTCTGCCGTCATGCACGCAGATGCAGCGGTTTGCCTTGTTTGCGGCGATAAGGTCAACCGCAAGCTCGCCCATCCGCGACGCGGTCACCCGGTCGTAAACCGTCGGGCTGCCGCCCCTTGCCACATGGGCAAAGCGGGCGAATTTGGTTTCAATGTATTCGTCCTTGAAGCAAACATCGCCTGTCTCGGCATAATATCTTGCAAATTCCTCACGCGAGCGGCGCTGCAGCTTTGTGCGGAACTGCTCGCCGTAAGCGCTTATGTAGTTTTCATCTGCAATCATTGCAAGGTCGCGCCCGCTGATTTTGCCGTTTATGTAGTTTTCGGCAGCGGCGTCAAGCGCGGCTTTTCTCGCCTCGTCGGTGAGGCTTGTATCAAAGGCACCCTCGGCAAAGATTACAAGGAAGCTGCGTTTGCCCCGCTTGCGGGCTTCTATCATTTTATCTATGACCCTGTTGGCATCAAAGGCCTCGGGGGCTTCGGGAATGGCAACCGCCGAAGCGCCGACGGCAAGTGCTGTCATAAGTGCAATCTGCCCGCAGTTGCGGCCCATAACCTCAATGACATTGCAACGTTGATGCGAGTTGCAGGTATCGCGCAGCGCGTCGGCCATCTCTATTGTGTTGCGCAGCGCGCTGTCAAAGCCGAGCGTGTATTCGGTTGAGGTTATGTCGTTGTCTATTGTCGAGGGTATGCCGATGAAGGGGATGTTGCTGTGTCTAAGCAGATCAAGGCCGCCGCGAAAGCTCCCGTCGCCGCCGGCAATCACCAGGGCGTCGATGCCTTCTTCCTGCATATTCTTGGCGGCAGTTTTTACAACACTCTCCTGCCTGAACTCGTCAAACCTTGCCGAATTGAGTATAGTGCCTCCGCGGTTGATGATGTTTTCGACATTTTCAGCGCGCAGAACGCGGAAATCCCCGGGACGGCGGTAGGTCATACCCAAAAAACCGTCCATGATTCCGACAGTTTCAATGTTATATTTTCTTGCGGCAAGCACGACTGCACGCACCGTGGCGTTCATGGCCTGGCAGTCGCCGCCGCTTGTCATAACAGCGATTCTTTTTACCTTTGACATATTTTTTACCCTTGCCTTTTGTGGCAACAACATGAAATCGGCGTTCATCCCGCAGGTCTGCTCCCCGCAGGGGCTGAACAACCAAATTGCATTATACATCATGAGTATGCCCTTGTCAACATAATATGATAAATTTCTCACATCCGACAATTCCGGTGCGGTCATTGAGGCTTTGAATTGCTATATTGCCGAGTTCACCATGATTATTATTGCCATTCTTTCCGAAATGCTATAACATTTTTTGCCCCGATAATAATTCGCACTCTCCACTTGACAATGGATAAATGATGATATATAATAGTGGAGGCTGTTCTTCGGGCTTGTAGCTCAGTTGGGAGAGCGCCGCGTTCGCAACGCGGAGGTCAAGGGTTCGAATCCCTCCAGGTCCACCAATAGTAAAGCTATCCGAACACATGACCGTAATTATTAGGCGCAGTGTTGTAGGGATAGTAAAAAGCAGGGATTGATGTCCCTGCTTTTTTACTATTAAAAAACCCCGCCAAGAGCACCATGCTCCGGCGGGGTTTATGTAATATCATTTCGTATGCATTTTTATCGTCGGGGTAAATTCACCCGGAACCATCTTCATCTTTGCCCTTTGTCAGCTGCTTTACAGCCTGATTTGTTCCTGTTGCAGATAATCCGCTTGCCGCGCCGATTACGATAGCGACCAGAATGTTCTGCGTTTCCATGACACCGGGTACAAAGTAAAATGCAATGACGCCACAGATGGCGCCGAGCAGAGCAGATATCAGCGGGATGAACCTTTTGAACCTTTCATCCCCGCCGCACGCAGTCTTTGCAATTTCTATTATCGCATACACTATCGCCGCAATGGCGGGGATAGTTGCGATATCCGTGATTGTGGCCATTTTGTTCTCCTCGTATAATATAAAAGTAGTAGTTTTTATAGTTCCTCTCCAAGAACGAAGAAATCTGCTATACTGTATAGGATGCTGTGGATTGGTCATTTTTCCTACCGCTTGACGGTT
>JBMNUI010000048.1:0-13843 GCA_050946195.1 Eubacteriales bacterium | reverse complement strand
CATATGTACCTGCCTCCTTTGCGACTGATATTCCGGCTGCGGCGGTTTCGGACAGCCATACGGATATTTCAGTTGGCATACGAAGCTCAATAAATATATCGGAATATACAAAAGACTATTAATAATTATAATCCGTCCCCGCACTAAATGTAACCCCTAAAAATATGGAAAATTGCCTGCCGAAGTCCGGAAACCACATGATATAATTGACTTGCCGGGTAAAATATGATAGTATTCTGCTGACGGGTGTTACCCGACTCGGACGAAGGGAGGGCAGGGCCATGAGATACAATCCGAAAACCCAAAGGGTAGAAATATCCGTCGGCGAGCTCTGCTCCCGGAAGGCCGGGCGGGGCGGCTCTGCTGTTTTTTCCGAGGCCGACTCCAAGCGTCTCTTTGAGCTTACCGGGGGCGCCCCACGGGATATTCTGCTTGATATTAGCTGCGGGGGCATCGATTTCCGTATCACCGGCAGGGCAGAGGCGGTCAGCGAAGTCGGCGGGACTATAAGGCTGAGCTGGCTGTATGTCGGACGGGAGAATCCCTCCCGGCTGCCAGACGACAGGCTGCTCTGCCTTGCATATATGCTCAGCCGGGGTGGCGCTTCGAATGTTTTCGGGCTGCCGGTCGAAATCGAGGCGCTGATTCTCAATCCCGACACCGGCGAACTCAATCGGGTCGTAAAGCAAAAGACTGCCGCCGAACTTAAGGCGGTTTTTATGCGGCACCTGACAAAAAAGCTCGGCGAGGCAAAAGTGCTCGCCGAGCGCGCCCGGCTGGTCCTGCCGGGTGCTGCGGCTGTCAAATTCCCCTATCCGCGGTTGCGGCAGGGGCAGGAGACCATGATGCGCGCATGCTACAGCGCGCTGTGCGGCGGCCGGCGGCTGTTTGTGCAGGCACCGACCGGGATAGGGAAGACTATCTCGGCACTTTATCCGGCGGTGAAGTTCCTTGGCCACGGCCACTGCGACAAGATATTTTACCTGACCGCCAAAACCAGCACTCAGGCCGAAGCCTACAAGACCGCCGGGCAGCTCTTCTCATCCGGCGCGCGCCTGCGCACCCTGATTCTCACGGCCAAGGAGAACTGCTGCCTCTGCCGCGGGATCAGGGCTCCCGACATGCCCTGCATACCGGGGGTCTGCCCTTATGCCGATGTGCCGGGCGACAAGATATCGGCGGCGGTCAGTCGTCTTCTGCAACTGCAGAGCGGCTTCGGGCCGAAAGTGATAATTGCGACCGCAAAAGAGTTCGGGGTATGCCCCTACGAGCTGTCGCTCGAGCTGTCAGAGCATTGCGAGATTATTGTTGCCGACTATAACTACGCCTTTGACCCGCTCGTCAGGCTAAGGCGCTACTTTGAGGACCAGACGGGCGCCGGGAAATATATTTTTCTGATAGACGAAGCTCACAACCTTGCCGACCGGACGAGGGAAATGTACTCGGCCGAGCTTTGCAGTTCGGATTTTGCCGGACTGCCCGGCATGGCAAGCTGCGAGGTTTCAGAGCTGCACAAAGCTCTGAGCGAAGCCGCCGCCCGGCTGCGCGGGTTGCGCAGGCTCTGTCGGGAGGATTTGACGTACGACGAGGCCGGGATTGAACATGGCTTCTATATCGCCCACGAGCTGCCCAAGGGGCTTGACACTCCGTTCCGTGCCCTCTGCCGAGAAATCGAGATTCGCCTTTTCAGGGCAGGTGCGGACCCGACGGCAGCCGGGCTTGCCCCGCTATACAGAAAGCTGCTGCGCTTTCTGACCGTTATGGACTGTTTTGACAAGCGGTTTCTCTTTTTCTGCCGGGTCGAGGGCAAAAAAACCTTCGTGTCCATCATGTGCCTTGACCCCTCGGAGATTCTGGCCCGGCAACTTGACAGAATTCAGGCTGCGGTGTTCTTTTCGGCGACCCTGACACCGCTTGAGTATTTTTCGGATATTCTCGGTGGCGGGGAAAAATCCGAGACTCTGGCGCTCGCCTCGCCCTTTGATATATCCAACCTGTTTGTCGCGGCGGTGGACAATATCAGCACAAGGTATGAGGACCGCGAAAAGTCGCTGCCGGCGATTGTCTCATATATCGCCGCGGTGCTTTCCGGCAAAAAAGGTAACTACATCGCCTATTTTCCCTCCTACGAGTACATGGAAAGGGCTGCGGCGGCTTTTTCTGCAAAATACCCCCGTGTTGAGGTTTTAATTCAGAAGAAGGGGATGAGCCGCGAGGAAAAGGAAACCTTTCTCGACGCCTTCCGGGCGGAGGACTCGAAAATGCGGGTCGGCTTCTGTGTTTTGGGCGGCAGCTTTTCGGAGGGCATAGACCTGCCGGGGAGCCGGCTTATCGGCGTGATTATTGTCGGGGTCGGTATGCCGGGAATTTCAAACGAGCGGAATATAATGCGCGATTACTACGAGCAGAACCAGCGCTCGGGCTTTGACTATGCCTACACCTATCCCGGCATGAACAATGTCCTGCAGGCGGCGGGGCGGGTGATACGCAGCGATACCGACCTCGGTATAGTCCTGCTTATCGACGACAGGTACGCCACCCCGAAATATGCGGCAATGTTCCCCGAGCACTGGCGGCATATGCGGCATTTCACCTCGCCTCTGGCGCTACGCGCCGCGGTTATTGACTTCTGGAAAGGTTGACTACTAAGATATGCAACATTCGATAAGTAAAATTGCAAAAACTATTGCATTCGGGGGGAGAGATGTGCTATAATTCATTGTCAAATGACTGACGTCATACACGATTATTCATCCTGGAGGCAAGAATGGAATATTGCAAAATGAGCGCCAGGGAGCTTTTGGCGGAGAAAGAAAAGCTGCTCGGGCGCTATGCTGAATATAAGGGCATGAATCTGGTGCTCGACCTCTCGCGCGGCAAGCCGGGGAAGGAGCAGCTTGACCTTATGACCGGAATGCTGAATATCCTCTCGACCCCCGAGGACTGCCGCTCGGAGAACGGAATTGACTGCCGCAACTACGGCCTGCTCGAGGGTATACCCGAAGCCCGGCGACTTTTCTCGGACCTGCTTGGAATCGACGAGAGCAGAATTATAATCGGCGGCAACTCCTCGCTCAATCTCATGTATGACTCGGTTGTGCGGGCAATGCTCTACGGCGTTGTCGGGGGAAACGGGCCGTGGATAAGGCAGGGAAAGGTGAAGTTCCTCTGCCCTTCGCCCGGCTATGACCGGCATTTTGCCATCTGCGAGTCGCTCGGCATCGAGATGATACCAGTGCGCATGACCCCCGAGGGACCCGACATGGATACCGTTGAGGAGCTGGTTTCCACCGACCCGGCGATAAAGGGCATCTGGTGCTGCCCCAAGTATTCAAATCCCGACGGATACACCTACTCGGACGAGACGGTCGAGCGGTTTGCAATGCTCAAACCAGCCTCGCCCGATTTCAGAATCTTCTGGGACAACGCCTACGCGGTACATGACCTCTACGATGATGAGCGCGACGAGCTGGCCGATATATTTGCCGCCTGTACCCGCCACAACAGCGAGAACATGGTGTATTATTTCGCGTCGACCTCGAAAATCACCTTCCCGGGGTCGGGAGTGGCGATTTTCGCGGCCTCCGAAGCCAACATAGCGCAGATAAAAAAGATATTGAGCGTGCAGACGATAGGCTACGACAAGCTCAACCAGATAAGGCATGTCAAGTACTTCAAAAATGCTGAAAATATACGCGACCATATGAAGCTTTTGGCATCTGTTTTGCGTCCGAAGTTCAAAATTGTAAACGACGTGCTCTCCGAGGAAATTGCCGACACAGGTGCTGCACGCTGGAACAACCCGCACGGCGGGTATTTTGTGAGCATGTACTGCATGGACGGCTGCGCCAAGCGGGTCTGTCAGCTGGCATTTGAGGCCGGCGTGCAGATGACCCCCGCCGGGGCTGCCTACCCCTACGGCAAAGACGAGCACGACAGCCATATACGAATAGCACCTACATATCCCTCAAACGAAGAATTGCTTGTCGCCATGCACGTTTTCAGCGTCTCGGTCAAACTCGCGGCGATCGAAAAGCTGACCGGGAGAAATTGATTTGTGTGGGGCTCTGCCCCACACCCCATTCAAAGCAATTTTTGAAGCGCGGGCCACATATCCCGCGCTTTGTTGCTATAAGTACACCGGCTGACTTTAGAAACGCGCGGGCGATCACAGATCGCCCCTACAAACAGATTACAGCGATGCAGCTTTTCAAACACTACTAAGACCAAAGCAAACCCCATGCAAGCGGTCGACAGCACACCCCATTTGATACCACTTATCTTGGGCAAACCTGCGTATCGACGTGTGGGCCGGTTTGCCGGTGTCTGTATGGCGAGTGTTTTTTATTAGTCAAAAACGCCGCGATGTTCGCTGAACTTAGAGAATTGCTTCTCCCAATATCCCTGCTGCACTGTATCATACAGTCCGCTTCGCTCGCGGCAAGAGGTGTGGGGTTCTCAGGGCGGAAACCTTAGGTTTCCCCCTCTACGCTTTTCTTTGGTTCATTTCTTTGTGCGCACAAAGAAATGAACAAGAATTTAAAAGTTTTGCGGCTGCTGTATGGCCGCATTTTTTTGTTACCAAAACTTTAAAGTACGTCCTTAGTAAAAATTATTATTAAAAAATTTAAAAAGTGTACAAAACCCCCTTGCAATATTTGAAAAAGTGCTATATAATATAACCGAAGTGGTTTAAAGTGGTGAAAAATGTTGAGGCAGAGGAGTGACGGATATGCTGTCGGGTGAATACAGGCACGTGCTCGACTCGAAAAACCGGATATTCATTCCGGCCAAGTTCCGCATGGAACTCGGCGAGTCCTTTGTCGTCACCCGCAGCTTCCGTGGCAGATTCCTCTGCTTTTATTCAATGCGGGCATGGGAGGAGTTCATCGCGCCGCTGAAATCGGTGCCGCGCAAAACCTCCGAGGACACGCTCCGCTACCTCTACCGCAACGCCGCCGAGGTAACCCCCGACTCGCAGGGCAGAATCCTCCTGCCTAAATCCCTGGTTGAGCACGCCGGCATAGTCAAAGAAGCCTATATTGTTGGCTGCGGCGACTACGGCGAGATTTGGTCGGTCGAGGAATACGAGGCGCAAGTTGCCGCCGAGGACTCCGAAAAAATTAGGGAATCACTCGAACAACTCGGGCTGTGATAAAAATGTCGGACATAAGCTATTCCCACATCCCGGTACTGCTCGCCGAGAGCATTGAGCTTCTGGCGATAAAACCCGACGGAATTTACGTAGACGGCACCGCCGGGGGCGGGGGACACTCATTTGAGATAGCAAGAAGGCTCACGACAGGCCGGCTGGTTGCCATAGACCAGGACGAGGCCGCGGTAGCTGCGGCGGGCAACCGGCTCTCGGAGTTCGGCGAGCGGGTCATAGTCGTCCGGGAAAACTTCCGGAACATGGCCTCGGTCTGCGCCGGGCTCGGCATTTCGGGCGTCGACGGGATTCTGCTTGACCTCGGCGTCTCCTCATATCAGCTTGACTGCGCAGAGCGGGGCTTTTCGTATATCTCCGATGCGCCGCTTGACATGCGTATGGATACCAGAAAAAGTTTAAGCGCATATGATGTGGTGAACACATACCCAGAGTCCGAGCTGTGCCGGATAATCCATGAATACGGCGAGGAGCGTTTTGCCGGGCGGATTGCCGCGGCGATAGTCAGGGCGCGGCAGAAAAAAGAAATCAGGACCACCCGGGAGCTCTCGGAGCTGATATTCTCGGCAGTTCCAGCCAAATCGGGCGACGGCCACCCGGCCAAGCGGACTTTTCAGGCCATCCGGATAGAAGTAAACGATGAGCTCGGCCTGCTTGCCCCGGCGCTCAAAGACGCCGCGGGGCTGCTCAATCCCGGCGGGAGAATTGTTGTTATCAGCTTTCACTCGCTTGAGGACAGGATAGTAAAAGAGACCTTTGCTTCTCTTGCCAAAGGCTGCACCTGCCCGCGTGATTTTCCGGTCTGCGTGTGCGGGAAAAAGCCGCAGGTAAAGATAATCACCTCAAAACCTATACTGCCGTCGGAGCGAGAGCAGGCCGAAAACCCGCGCTCAAAGAGCGCAAAGCTCCGCGCGGCAGAAAAACTACGGAGTGAGAAATGAACTGGAACGGATGTATAAATCCCGGAACATCAACCCGGCGGGGCGGCTACATGACATCCGAGGACTTCAAGCGCTACTTTGCCGCCCGCAGAAGGGCGGCCTGGCACGCCGAAGCCGCATCAAACCCGGAAAATGCACAGCATTTGGGTATCAGGTCAGACAGCACTGCTTTAGGTCCGTCAATCGTGCGCCGATATGACTATAACAATACAGGCACGGGACGTGAAGGTATCAGGTCGGGTGAAACATCTGCAAATACTGCCGATGTACCGAGGATTGCGGGTATCGCCGGCAAGCTCGGCAAGGCGGGAAAGCTTGTCGCTCGCGTCGAGAAAAAGCTCGGGGAAAAAGAGATCATAAACAGAGCCATAAAGCTTGCCGACGAGTGGATAGCCGTCGACCCGAAGGAGTACCGGGTCGAGGGCGAGCGCAAAAAGACACCCTATCAGATGATGCTGATGATAATAACCTTCTCGCTCTCGCTGCTGCTCATTGTGTCGGGCAGCGTGTTGCACTCAAAGGCAACGATGGAGCTGCGAGCCATGGAAAATGAGCTCGAGGAGCAGGTCGAGTACAAGGAGGAGCTCGAGCAAAAGCTTGAAATCAAAAACGACTTAAGATACATAGAAGAGGTCGCCCGGACAAAGCTCGGCATGATAGATAAAAGCTATGTGCCGGTAAAACACCTCGGGAGCGAGCCCGAGGAGAAGGTGATCCTCTACGACACCGGAAAGGGCGACAGGAAAGTCGGGCTGTCAACTCTGCTCAGCGCACTCGGCCTCCCCGAGTGACGCCGCTATTCATAAGGCATGGCAGGTCATAATATAAATTAGTATATGGCGGGGAGCCGCAACTGAAGTCCGGGACCGCCCGGACTCAACCAGAGCGAAAGCGAGGAGAAATCCTTGAGAACCGAAACGATATCCACCGGCGCGCTGAGAAGGGCAACTCTTGTCAGCATGATGGTAACCCTCCTGCTCGCGCTTCTGCTTGTCCGTGTGCTTGTGATTCAGACGACCGACTTTGAACGGTATCAAAAAAAGGTTATCGACCAGCTCACCACCGAGTCGGTGATAAACGCCAAACGCGGCAATATATATGACGCAAAAGGGTTCCTGCTTGCGACAAACGTCACCGCCTACCGGATTTTCATATCCCCGCGGAGTATACAGAAATTCGACACAATTTACGGTCTTCCGTCCGGGACCACTGCAAAGAACATCGCGCAGGGGCTCTCCGAAATCCTCGGCAAATACGGCGTTACATACGACAGCGTGCTCAAGCAGACTACCTACACCTATTATCTTGACCGCACGATTGCCCGCGACGTCGACGAGGAGACAACCCAAAAGGTACGCGAGTTCATAGACACAAACAATTACCACGACCAGATTTACGCAGAAGCGGTCAGTACCCGGTATTATTCTCAGGGAAGTCTTGCCTCCCACCTGATCGGTTTTACCGGCAGCGACGGCAAAGGCCTCTACGGCCTTGAATACCAATACAACGAGCAGCTTGACGGCACCCCCGGAAAGTACATAACCGCCCGCGACTCGCACGGCAACGAAATGCCGTACGAGTATGAAAGTTATATCCCCGCCAAGGACGGTTATAACCTGACAACGACAATTGATACCTATGTCCAGTCGGTGCTCGAAGAGCAGCTTGAAATAACCCTCACCGAATCGGGGGCTAATAACCGCGCCTGCGGCATTGTAATGGATGTCCGCACCGGTGCCATTATCGCCATGGCGACCTGCCCGGGCTTTGATTTGAACGACCCGTGGGAACTCAATGGATACTTCCAAAAAAAGCTGGATGCCGGCGGATATGCCCCTGAGAGCGACGAATATGCGGCGCTCAGAAGGGATTTGCTTCTTGAAAACTGGAAGAACAAGGCGATTACCGAGCTATACATGCCGGGCTCGACATTTAAGATAATGACTGTGGCAATGGCGCTGCAGGAAAAAGAGACTAAGCTCGACGACCGCTTTTTCTGCTCGGGCTCGCGCGTGGTTCTCGGGAGGACCATACATTGCCATAAGGTTATCGGACACGGCAGCCTTGACCTTGCCGGAGCGCTGCAGCAGTCCTGCAACGTGGCGCTAATGACCATAGGTGCCAGAATCGGCACCGAGCGCTTCTACAATTATGTAAAACAGTTCGGCTACCTTGAAAAAACCGGGATAGACCTGCCGGGCGAAGCCCTGGGCTTGTTCTATTCGCCGACAAGCTTTACCGAACTTGACCTTGCGGTCTCCTCATTCGGGCAGAACTTTAAAATAACCCCCCTGCAGCAGATATGCGCGGTGGCCGCGGTTGCCAACGGCGGGTATCTTGTGACCCCGTATGTGGTCGAGAAGATAACCGACAATGATGGAAACGTGATTTTTCAGCACGAGACTCGGATAAAAAGGCAGATTGTAAACAGCGAGGTCTGCGACGTCATCTCGGAAATCCTTGAGGCCGGTGTCTCTGGCAACGGGGGCGGGAAGAACGCCTATGTCGCGGGCTACCGCGTGGCGGCAAAGACCGGAACCTCCGAAAAAACAGACGAAAACAAAAATCTGAGGGTCAGCTCCTGTGTGGCGTACGCTCCGGCAGACGACCCGCAGTACGCGATTATTATTATGGTCGACGAGCCGACCATAGGCTCGGCATACGGCAGCATTGTCGCCGCCCCCTATATCGGGAATGTGCTCCGCGAAATTCTCCCCTATCTCGGGGTTGAGGCGGTCTACACCGAGCGCGAGCTGGCGAATATGGTGGTCAAAGTTCCCAACTTTGTCTACTGGAGCACCTCGCTGGCGCAGAAATACGCCGAGAGCCTTGACATTGAAATCGAAATCCGCGGCGAAGGCGATTACATTGTCAAGCAGACCCCGGCGGCCGGGGCGGTAATGGAGCAGTCGGGCGGCAAAATAATCCTGTATGCCGGAAATGATGTTCCCGAAAAGACGGTAAAAGTGCCGGACGTCACAGGGCGCACGGCCGCGGCGGCAAACGGCATGATAATCAACGCCGGGCTGAATATCAGAATCGAAGGGACGCGGAACTATCTGAGCGGCACGGGGGCGGTTGTGGTCTCCCAGTCCCCCGCCGCCGGCGAGATTGTACCCGAGGGGACGGTGGTGACCGTCACCTTCAGATATCTTGACGAAACGGACAATTAGAAAAAACCAAGAACCATAAAAGCAGGGAAGTCGAAAGAGACTTTAGCTTTATGGTGATTGGTATGGAACTCAGACTTTTGTGCAGCGCTGCGGGAATCAAATGCCCCGCACATGAAGGTTCGATAGATATAACCGGGATAGTCTCTGACTCCCGGCAGGTCTGCCCCGGGTACCTGTATGTCTGTATCCGCGGGCTTCATCACGACGGACACGCTTTTATCCGCGAAGCGCTTGGCGCGGGCGCTTCGGCGATTGTTGCAGAGGAGGGCGCGCCGCTTGAATGCGTTGGCGACGCATTCATCATAACCGTACCAGGCACAAGACAGTCGCTTGCCTGCCTGTTGGACGCCTGGTACGGCTTCCCCTCCAGAAATATGAAATTTGTTGCAGTGACCGGCACCAACGGCAAAACCTCGGTTACCTTTATGCTCAAAGCCATATTCGAGGCCGCGATGTACAGGTGCGGCCTTATCGGAACGGTAAGCTGCCTGTCGGCGAACAGGCGGCTGTTTTGTGGAAACCGGGATAAGCTTGCCAACCTGACCACCCCCGACCCCGAACAGCTCTATATGCTGCTTGCCGAAATGGCGGCCGACAATGTCGAGTATGTCTTTATCGAGGCGACCTCACATGCACTCTATCTCGACAAGCTCTCGGCGCTCAATTTTGAGGCCGGGATTTTCACGAACCTGACCCCCGAGCACCTCGATTTCCACGGCAGCATGGAAAACTACCTTGCGGCAAAGCAGAAACTCTTTTCTCGCTGTGCGCTGGCGGTAATAAATGCCGATTCCGAATATTATAATGAAATAGCAAAATCCTGTGCCGGCAGGGTGGTGACCTGCTCGGCCACCGGGAAAAAATGCGACTACATGGCGACCGAGATATGCGACAACGGCACCGAGGGGGTGTCCTACCTGCTCCGCTCGGCAAACGCGGTGTTCAGAGTAAAAACCCAGATACCCGGGAATTTCAGCGTCATGAATACCCTCGAGGCCGCCGCCTGCGCGGCCGAGCTCGGGATAAAGCCGAAGATTATTGCCGACGCCATCGCCGGTATAAACGGCATCGACGGCCGGCTTGAGAAGGTAAAGCTCGGCTATGAGGCCGACTTCTCGGTGTTTATCGACTACGCACACACACCCGACGCGCTTGAAAACCTGCTTTTGTCGGTCCGGGGCTTTAAGAGGCTGGGACAGCGATTGGTCCTGCTCTTCGGCTGCGGCGGTGACCGCGACAAGAGCAAGCGGCCGGTGATGGGCGAGATTGCAACCCGGCTTTCTGACTTTGTAGTCGTCACCTCGGACAACAGTCGCAGCGAGGAGCCCGGGGCGATAATCAGGGACATATTGGCCGGTGTCGGCGACCGGAAAAATTATACGGTTGAGGTTGACAGAAGAAAAGCTATTGAAAATACTGTTGTCAACGCCCAAAAAGGTGATATAATAATACTTGCGGGCAAGGGACACGAGACCTACGAGATAAACCGCGCCGGCAGGTTTCCCTTCAATGAAAAGGGAATCGCACAGGCGGCCGCACGGCGGCGCTTCCATGGCGGGCTATGAGGTGTCGTGCGGCGGTTGACAACAACTACTGCGGGCGCATGAAGGTTTGATATGAAAATCAGGTTGGGTGCTGGAAAACTGAATATGAGTGAGACCTCCGGTTTTACCGGCGGTTTTCTGGTCGGCGACGGCGGGGTTGAATTTGACAGCATATGCACCGACTCAAGAGAGGCCGGGCCGGGGGTGCTCTTTGTCGCGATGCGCGGCGAGAGGACCGACGGGTACGACTATATCCCGCAGGCCGCCAAGGCCGGCTGCTGCTGCGTTGTCGCCGAGCGGACCGACTCCTCGCTCCCCCGGGAAATCACCGCGCTTATAGTCCCCGACAGCCAGAGGGCGCTGCTCGATATCGCTCGTGGGTATCACGGGCGTGTCAACTGCCGGAGGGTCGGTATCACCGGCTCGGTCGGCAAAACCACCACAAAGGAATATATCTCGGCGGTGCTCGCCGAGAAGTTTGTGACCCACAAAACCGCAGGGAACTACAACAGTCTAATCGGCATGCCGCTGACCTTAATCGAGACCCCGACGGGCACCGAAGTGTCTGTGCTCGAGATGGCGATGAGCGCCCCCGGGGAGATTGAGCAGATGTCGCTGCTCGCCCGGCCCGACATGGCGGTTATCACAAACATCGGTACATCTCATATGGAGATGCTGGGTTCGCGCGAGAACATACTGAAGGCAAAATTTGAGATTCTTGCCGGACTGAAGGAGGGCGGCACGCTTATACTCAACGGCGACGAGCCCTTGATGCTCGGTTACAGCAAAAAGCCCGATAACACCCTGTATGTGGCGCTCAAAAACAGCCGGGCAGATTATTTCGCGCATAACATCCGCAGGTGCGGAGATTTCACCGAGTTCGACCTTACAGAAAACAACAATAATAAGACAGTCAGAGATATAAGAATCCCCGCGCTGGGGAATCATAATGTTTATGCCGCGCTGTTTGCCTGGGCGACCGGCTCGGTCATGGGCCTTTGTGAGGAGGAAATCCGGAGGGGGCTTCTGAAATTCCGGGGCGCCGAGATGAGGCAGAAGATATACGATATCTGCGGCATCACGGTAATTGAGGACTGCTACAACGCCAGCCCCGAGTCGATGAGGGCGGCGGTCGACGTGCTCTGCAGCCTCGGCGAGCGCGGCGAGCGCAGAGTGGCGCTGCTCGGGGATATGCTTGAACTCGGAAAGAATACCGAGATGTATCACCGCTCAACAGGGGCATATGCCGCCGAGTGCGGGGTTGACATACTTTTCACGCTCGGAACCCTTGCAAGGTATATCGCCGCCGGCGCGCAGTCTGCCGGGATGAATAACGAAAACATATTTGTAAACATAGACGAGAACACATACCCCGCCACCGCGGCCGAGCTTGCCGGGGTGATGAGGGAAGGAGACATACTGCTGGTCAAGGCCAGCAGGGCGATAAGGGCCGAGCGGGTGATAAGCTGCCTTAGGGATATTCTTTTGAACCGGAGTATTAAAACAAGCGAATCAAACGGGCCGGAATGACGCACCCGGGCGTCGGCCGGTGCCGTGCTGCTCGAAAGGGTATAGACTTGTAATGAACAATGAGATGCTCATCGAATTCTTAGCTGTTGCGGCGGCGGTTTTCGTCGTCACCGTCGTAGTCTCCCGCTTCATCATCCCGATACTTATCAGCCACAAGGTTGGCCAGAGGATTCTTGAAATCGGGCCGCGCTGGCACATGAACAAGCAGGGAACCCCGACCATGGGCGGCCTGTGCTTCATTCTGGCGATACTTATCGTACTGTCTGTTGTCGCGGTATACACGGCCATAAAGGGCGACACAACCGAGCTGATACCGCTGGCGCTTACCCTTTGCCTTTCGGTATTCAACGGCATAATAGGCTTTGTCGACGACTACTGCAAGCTTGTCAAAAAGCAAAACGAGGGGCTGCTGGCATATCAGAAATTCATACTGCAATTGTTTGCAGCCGGCGCATATGTATACCTCATGATTATGACCGGGAATATCAACACCGCGCTGCACATTCCCTTTACCGACATTGTATGGGAGCTCGGCAGGGTATACTATGTATTTGCAATTATAATAATTACCGGAGTTGTCAACGCCGTCAACCTCACCGACGGTGTGGATGGGCTTGCCAGCAGCGTGGTTTTTGTAATCGCCGCCTTTTTCGGGGTGGTCGCCTTCATGTACGACTACCGGGCGCTCTCGCTGGCCGCGGCGGCGCTCATCGGGGCGACTGTCGGGTTTTTGGTGTATAACTTCCACCCGGCGAAGGTCATCATGGGGGATACCGGCTCGCTTTTCCTCGGAGGTATGATTGCCGGCATGGCTTTTATGATAGACGAGCCCCTGATTATCCTTATCGCGGGATTTGTCTGCATTGTCGAGACAGTCTCGGTCATGCTTCAGGTATCCTATTTCAAGCTGACACACGGCAAGCGGCTGTTTAAAATGGCCCCGATACACCATCATTTTGAGCTGCTCGGCTGGAGCGAGAACAAGATTGTCTTTGTCTTTTCGCTGACAACTCTCTTGTTCTGTATTTTTGCATGGTTCGGGATATTCGGGTTCTGATGAGCAGGAAATCCGAAAAAATAAAAGATTGTCTGGAGGGCGCATATGGCTGACCGAAAAGCAGAGGGGCGGAAGCCGGCCGACGGCTGGTCTGTTGTGCGCCGAATAATAAGAAGACTAAACAAACGCCGCCTTGAGAAGCTTGAGCAAAATGATATAATATTCCGCGAGCCATTGAAACCTAAGCCGGTAGAAGAGACTCCTATGGTAATGGTGCGGGGCAGCATAGATATGTGGTTTATGCTGCTTGTACTGGTTTTGCTTTGCTTTGGGGCGGTGATGTGCTACAGCGCAAGCTCGGTATACGCACAGCAGTATTACGGCGACAGCACGCATTTTCTCTGGCATTACATACTCTATGCAACCTTGAGCATTATCGGCACGCTGCCCTTTGTGTTGTTTGCGCGCCCCTGGTTTTGGCGGCTGTTCGG
>JBMNUI010000047.1:0-15224 GCA_050946195.1 Eubacteriales bacterium | reverse complement strand
TGCGCCTTATATGTGAGGACAGTCATGAAAATACTCGCACTTGACAGCACCGCCGCCACCGCGTCGATAGCGCTCTGCGACGACCGCAAGCTTATTGCCCTTGTCACACTCAACAACGGGCTGACACACACCGAAACCCTCCTGCCGACAATAGACATGGTGCTGAAGTCTTCGGGCACGGCCGTTGACGACATCGACATCTTCGCCTGCGCGGCGGGTCCGGGCTCCTTTACCGGGGTGAGAATCGGGGCGGCTACAATCAAGGGGCTGGCCTTCGGCAGGGGAAAGGTCTGCATCGGAATCTCAACCCTCATGGCGCTGGCATATAATCTTATATGCTGCGACGGAATAATCTGCCCGGTGATGAACGCGCGGCGGGGGCAGGTCTACAATGCCATATTTGACTGCCGGGCCGGACGGCTCACGCGCCTCTGCCCCGACCGTGCCATATCGCTCACCGAGCTATATGACGAGCTGGCAAAATACGACGACATAATATACATCTGCGGCGACGGGTATGATCTGATTGAGCCCTCGCTAAAAATAGCCGGGCTTCACATAGCCCCCGGGCATCTCCTCTGGCAGAATGCCTATTCGGTCGCAGTCTGCGCGCTTGAGCTCTATAAGGGCGGTCTGCGTACCACAGACGCCGAGCTTGTCCCCACCTACCTTAGAATGCCCCAGGCCGAGCGCGAGCGGCTTGAGCGGCTCAACAGCAAAAAAATAAAACCTGAAAAGGATTGATAATAATGAACGAAAGCAAAAAAATCACCGTCGCCCTCGGCTCCGACCACGCCGGATTTGCCTATAAGCTCCGGCTGGCAGAGCATCTGCGGCAGGCAGGATATGAAGTAAAAGACGTCGGCTGCCCCAGTGAGGAGCGCTGCCATTATCCGATATTTGCCCACCGGCTCTGCCGGCTGGTGCAGAGCGGTGACTGCCGCTTCGGAATTCTCATCTGCGGCACCGGTATCGGGATGTCTATGGCCGCCAACAAGCACCGCGGTATACGCGCGGCGGTCTGCTCTGACGAATACAGTACAAAAATGACCCGCGAGCACAACGACGCCAATGTCCTCTGCCTCGGTGCACGGGTAATTGACTATGAGACGGTCGAGCGGCTGGCCGATATTTTCCTTAATACTGAATATATCGGCGGCGACCACGACACGAGGGTCAAAATGCTCGGGGAAATCGAGAATTGCAGCTTCAAGGACGACGAATGAGGACGCATAAAGATGGCAGACACTGCATACCTGATTGCAAACGCACTGAGGACGATTGTCGGCTCGGATAAGAGAAAGCAGCCCACCTCGGCCATAATCGCGGCTGCCGGAAGCTCCGACCGGATGGGAAACGGAGGCAGCCTCTCAAAGCAGCACCAGCTTGTTGCCGGAATACCGGTGCTCGTCCGCTCGCTGCTCGCCTTTGAGAGCTGCGGATTTATCAGTGAGATAGTTGTCGCCGCGCGCGAGGGCGAAATCCCGCTGATTGAGAATTATCGCAAGGAATACAATATCACAAAGCTGAAAAAAATAGTCACAGGCGGCCCGACTCGCCAGGAATCGGTCCTGCGGGGACTTGAGGCGACAGACCCCGGGGCAAAATATATCGCCATACACGACGGCGCGCGCTGCCTTGTGACGGTCGAGATGATAGAGCGGGTCTGCATGGCCGCCTACCGCTACCGCGCGGCAATCGCAGCCTGTGCCGTGCCCGACACAGTGAAAATTGCCGGCCGGCACAATTTCATCGACTCCACCACCGACCGTAATCTTGTCTGGCTGGCACAGACCCCGCAGGTCTTTTACGCCACCCTCTACCGGGCGGCGGCATACTCGGCCCGCGAGGACGGGTTTTCGGCAACCGACGACAGCCAGCTTGTCGAGCGCATACAAAACCCGGTAAGGCTTGTCGACTGCGGCCGGGAGAATATAAAAATCACCACCCCCGAGGACATAATACTTGCCGAAGCAATTCTGATTGCAAGAAAAAAGACAAAAAACCCGGCGGGGGAGGCGACGGTATGAGAGTCGGACATGGGTATGACGTACACAGGCTCGTCCCGGGCAGAAAGCTTGTTCTCGGCGGGGTCACAATACCCTTTGAGAAGGGGCTGCTCGGGCACTCGGACGCCGACGTGCTGCTGCACGCCATTATGGACTCGCTGCTCGGCGCCGCGGCGCTCGGCGACATTGGAACGCACTTCCCTCCCTCAGACCCCAAATACGGGGGCGCCGATAGCTTGGAGCTTCTCAAAAAAACCGCCCTTTTGCTTGAACAAAAGGGCTTCCGCCTTATAAACCTTGACGCCACGATAATTGCCGAGGCGCCGAAGCTCGTCCCGTATATAGGCACAATGCGCCAGAACATCGCCCGTGCGCTGAACACCGGCATTGAGAACATCAGCGTCAAGGCCACCACAGAGGAAAAGCTCGGATTTACCGGCGACGGCTCGGGGATAGCCGCACACGCGATTAGTTTAATAGAAATTAGACATTAGACATTAGTAGACGGGCCTGAAACCGGGGCGTTCAAGGTAGCTTCGGCAAAGCGAAAAGGTCAGCAAAGTGACAGCCGCAGAATTACAAAAGCCGCCCTTATTAGAGCGGCCCCAGTGCCAAGGCGGCGGCCTAATTCCGCAAACATCCCGGCTTGTTCACTTCCCGTCCGACGCCCGGGCACGAATTTTTTAGTTTTCTGTTATAATGATATGGAATATTGACCGATTTTGACACACGCCGGTGAAAAAAATCCGATTTTAACGAATAATGTTTTAATTTGTCTTTGCTCCGGCCCTTGTCCCGCAAGCTAAAGTCCCGAGGAAAGGAGAAGGTCATGATTTATATCTCGCCCTCAATTCTGGCAGCCGATTTTGCAAACCTTGAGTCCGAAGTCAAGCGCGTTGAAAGAGCGGGAGCTTCGATGTTGCATCTTGACGTCATGGACGGGGTATTTGTCCCGAACATCAGCTTCGGCCCCCCGGTGATATCCGCGCTGCGCCGCTGCACCGACTTGTTTTTTGACGTCCACCTGATGATAGTCGACCCGATAAGGTACATACAGGACTTCGTGCGCGCCGGCGCGGATATCATCACGCTTCATTACGAGAGCTGCGACAATCCGGCTAAAGTAATCTCAATGATTAAGGCTGCCGATGTCCGCGCCTCGTTTTCAATCTCGCCGGGCACGCCCTATGAGGCAATCCTGCCCCTGCTTGACAGGCTCGACATGGTGCTGGTAATGACGGTTGAGCCGGGATTCGGCGGACAGAAGCTCATCCCCTCGACGCTCGAGAAGGTAAGGCAGCTCCGTCGGTATGCAAACTCCCGCAATCTTGAGCTTGACATTGAGGTCGACGGCGGGATAACACTTGACAATATAGGGCTTGCCACCCGGGCCGGTGCCAATGTTATTGTGTCGGGCTCGACCATTTTCGGGGCTGCAAAACCCTCGGCGGTTATATCGAAAATGTTTAAGATTGCCGAGGAAAACCCCTTTGCGGGCTGACTGCAGGGGCGACCTTGTCGTGCCATGTGCTATTGCCTCTTGCATTCCCGCATCCACTAATGCCTAATAAATATTAGAAACTAACAAAGCGCAGGCTGTGTAAACTGCGCTTTGTTAGTTATGATTATAGGTTTTTTGGGGATTCTCAAGGAACTTTTTTCAAAATAGTTCCTTGAGCGGGGTGCGGGGCGAAGCCCCGCCAAGAAAAGCAGGGATGCGGGGCGGAGCCCCGCATTGAAAAGACCCGCCGGAGCGGGCCTTTGTTTTATGTATGATCCTCTTTATGCTCCTCTGACACATACGGAGCGAGCGGAGTATCGTAAACAGGCCCGGGGCTTTGGGGCTGCCTTGCGGGTTCAACTATTTCATCAAGCTCGGGCGGCGGGCTCAGCTCGGTTCCGAGCGGGTTATTCACAATACAGGGCACCCTCACCCAGCCAAGCTGCCGGCAGGCAAGGAAACGCTTCTCGCCGAACATGATAATATACTTATCGGACTCCTCGGTGCTTCTCCTGACCACAATCGGCTGAATCAGGCCTTTTGTCATAATGCTTTTGGCTATGCTGTCAATTTCGGCCTGATGCTCAAACTGTATCTGCTCGAGCGGGATGTCACCGCCCGAGATAAGGGAGACGGGTATGTTTTCGATTCTGTCAAGCTCGTTTATCCTTTTGGTGGCAGAGCCGCGCTTGAAGGAGTAGAGATAGGGTATAGTCAGGTCGACATTCTTGTTCCGCTGGAACTCTTTTGTGGCGGTCTTGACAATTTCGTGCATATACTTCGGCCGGTCGGTAGCATCGGTCATATATCGCACCCTGAATATCGTACCGTAATCCCAGGTCTCGGCACGGACGTAGGGCTCTTTCCCTGTTGCCATGATAATGTCTGCGGTAGCCTTTCGGGCCGCGTTCAGTATTATGTTCTCGACGGTATCCCAGTCGGAGTCAAGCGTCACCCTGAAAATTACCTCATCCAGTATATAGGCCTGCGAGGCTTCCTTTTGCTGATAGGTGGAGTTGACGATAATCGCGCTGAAGAGCACCGCATTCGGGACATGTAAAATTCTTCCCGACGGCTCCTCGCCGGCCACACTTCCCCCGACCTGATTGAGCGACAGGTACAGGGGCGAGAACTTGACGATATCGCCGGTCAGGCCATAACTCGGAAGCTGTATTCTGTCTCCGATTTTGTACGGTCGTGTTATGGTCACAAGTATCCACGCGGCAATGCCGCTGACCGGCGCCTGAAGCGACCAGCCGAGCATCATGCCCGCAAAGGCCGACATAGCGGTAGTGAGCTGACCGAACTTTCCGAAAACAATCGTGATACCAATCAGTCCGGCGATAACCGCCGCCACCTTGAAAAGGCGGGTTATCATAAAAACCTCGCCGCTTGTGCCCTTCTTTGACTTTATCGTTAATAGTGTCAGGAGTGACGCCAACGAATACCCGGCCACGCAAAAGGAGGCAAACGAGATGTAGAACATCAGGGTCGTGCTTTTTAAGACCGCTTCGCCATCCGCCGGCTTTACGAACTCAAAGAGATGTACCCCGTTTTCATTGAGAATGTAGCATACGACGGCTGTTACGCCGAAAATCACCAGTCTGGCAATTGTCCTTGACAGACGAATTTTCTTCGGGGCGAACTTCTTTGCATTACCGCTGCTATTTTCAGGCATAATGCTACCTCTCCGCTCATGATAGTACTCTGACATGAAAATGATTGAAAAACCGCGATACAATAGATCCTTTACGGCTCCTCGGGCAATAGCTGCACCGTCACCTCATGATACCGGCCGTCCCGGTAGAACCTTACAAGCACACTGTCGCCAACCGACTTGTCGTTGACTATGTCCATTATTTCGTTGACCGAAATAACATCATTCCCGTCCACCTGAGTTATGATGTCGCCGGGGAGCAGCTTGCCCTCGGCGCCGTATCCGGGTGTAACCGAGGCCACGATAACGCCGGTGGTGCCGGCCTTAATCGTCCTCTCGTCGTCAAGCTCGTAGGACTGGCCTTCAAATATCCCACGGGCGACAATGCCGAGAATTGCGCGCCGCTGTGCTACCTGCGTCGAGTTGCTTACCGAGCCGGTCTCGATTATTTCGTTCAGGACAGCCAGCGCTCCGTTGATGGGAATTGCGAATCCGATGCCCTCGAAATCGTCGGCAAGCTTCATGGTGACAATCCCGATAACCTGCCCGTACTCGTTTATAAGCGGACCGCCCGAGTTGCCGGGGTTGACGGTTGCGTTTGTCTGTATCAGGGTCATTTTTTTGACCATGACCCCGCTTCTGTCGTATATCTTTACATTCCTGTTTATCGCCGAAATAATGCCGTTTGTCACGGTCTCGGCATAATCAAGCCCGGCAGGCGTGCCGATGGCGACCGCCGGCTCGCCGACAATCAGGCTGTCCGAGTCCCCGAATTCGGCCGGGGTAAGGCCTGTCGCGTCTATTTTGAGTACCGCAAGGTCGGACAGCGCGTCGTAACCTACCACTTCGGCGGGATATTCGTTCCTGCCGGCCGTAACCGTTATTCTCTTCCCGTTTTCAACAACATGGTAATTGGTGGCGATATAACCGTCCTCGGTCATAATAATGCCGGTGCCGACGCTTATTCCGGCAATGCCCCCGTATTCGACGGTAATGCAAACCACCGAAGGTCTGATCTTCTCGGATATCTCGGGAATAGTCAGCACCCCGCTGTCGTTTGCCAAATCCCGGACAAATACCGTCCTTGTGTTGCCCTGTCTGTCATACAGCAGCACGCCGAGCAAAAGGGTAAAGCATACTGCAAAGGCTATTGTCATTACAATAGCATAGGTAAGTACGCCGGTTTCCCGGCGTTTTGTGTTTTCAGCGGGGGATTCTTCCCCGTATGTCCAGCGGTATGCCTGCCCCGTGGTGTTTTGCCCCTCGCTTATAATCCGAGGCCCGTGCGGGCGGGGCGGAAGCTCAATATTCGGGCGCGGGTGCTCGCCGGGCAGTTCAATTTCGGGACCAACCACATCTCCGGTGGTTGGGGGTGTTTCTGTCGGGTTCTGCGGAGTCGACCCGGGTGCCTCGTCTGGAGGCATCTCGGGAATATTCTCGGGAGTGCTCTCGGGGGGCTCATCCGGCAAAGCCGGTCTTTTCGGGGGGCCTTCGGGCGACTTCGGCTCGCCGCTTTGACTCTTGGGTGTTCTAATATCTTCCATAGCGTTCCTTTCAGCGGTTTGCGGCCTTCGGCAGAACCGCCGGGGTCCGCATTAATGCCCGCTTGGTGTGGTATCTTCTTCGAGGGTAAAGCAGAACTCGCAGTTCTTCCCGTAGTTGCTCTTGACCCAGATGTCCTGATTATGCGCCTGGATTATTGTCTTGGCTATAAACAGTCCGAGACCGACACCGGTCTTGTCAAGCCCGCGGCTCTTGTCGATCTTATAGAAGCGCTCGAACACAAAGGGAACATCCTCGGGCGGGATACCCTGACCCTCGTTGAAAACCGATATCAGGAGCCTTTTCTCCTTGTAGCGCATAATGGTAACGCGCAGCACGCCGCCCTCTCGTGAGAATTTTACCGCATTATCGCAAATATTATACAGAATTTGATAGATTGCGTCGCGGTCGGCCTTGACCGTCATGTACTCGCTCTCGCACTCGAACTCGACCTCAAGGTGTTTTGCGTCGATTTTCTGCTCGAAGGATATAAGAATCTGCCGGGCCATCTCGCAGATGTCAAAGCGCGTCATCGTAAACTTGCGGTCGCCGGCCTGCATTCTTGAAATATCGAGCAGCGAGGCCACAAGCCTCGACAGCCGGCGCACCTCGGAAGCTATAATCCCGAGATAGTATTCGTGCTTGTCGGGGGGAATCGCGCCGGCAAGTATCCCGTCAATAAAGCCGGCTATTGTGGTCATCGGGGTGCGCAGGTCGTGGGAGACGTTGGCCATGAAGGTGTTTCTCATGTTCTCGAGGTTGGCGAGCGATTCGGCCATGTTATTGAAGGCCACCGCCAGCTCGGCCACCTCGTCGCTGCCCTTTACCGGAACCCGCACGTCAAAGCGCCCGGCCGCAAAGCTCTTCGCCGCGCGGCTCATGTTCTTCAGCGGCCCGATTACCATCTCGCTGATAAAGTAAACGGCAATCAGCGCGACAATCATAATCCAAAGGCTTGCCACAAGTATGGTTTTTATCATCGCCTCAAGCAGGTCGCTCAGGGTCACCGATGCCGAGCAGACGAAAACGGCGCCGCATATGTAGTTATTCGAATTATATACCGGCACGGCGTAAATCATGTGCCGTCGGTCGAAAACCCCTTCGAGGTAGTCAAGCTGCGAGATTTCCACCCCGGTCATGAGTTCATCCATTAAGGTTTTCGGTATGCTGACTCCGGTATTTACCCGCGAGACCGCGCTGTCGGTATAGTATATTATGTTCCCCGCAGTGTCGGTGACAAGTATTGTAATGTCGTTTGAGTTGGCGGTAATAACCTTCATCACCGCGCTGATATCCGGCTCATTGAGGATTATGTAAGACGAAAAGTCCGAAAGCCCGGTATGTGCCAGCCTGTCCTCAAGGTAGAGCGCCACCGAGCGCGCGGTTCCCTCGACCAACTCTGACTTTGCCGATGCCGAATACCTGTTGACCGTCGAGGTGATAATTCCGACCAGCGCAACAAAGCTGATAACGATTATCAGCATAAAGACGGTTATGTATTTTGAAAATATGCTCTTGAACATCGGTCGTCCCCATCACGGATTACGCCAATGCCGGCGGCATTGGCGTAAATCTAAAGTTGGCATATCCCGGAATATCCCGAAAATGAGCCGGACGCCGCCCCGCACCCATATGGGCCTTGGTTTTGGTGCCGGTTCAGCTTAACACCTCGAATTTGTAGCCCACGCACCAGACGGTCTTGAGCGACCACTTATCCGACACGCCCTCAAGCTTTTCGCGCAGGCGTTTTATGTGCACGTCAACCGTTCTTGAATCGCCTAAGTAATCAAATCCCCAGACCTTGTCGAGCAGCTGGTCGCGGGTGAAAACCCGGTTGGCGTTTGAGGCCAGAAAATACAACAGCTCAAGCTCCTTTGGGGGGATATCCACCGGCTTGCCGCGTATCTTCAGCTCATATCTCTTCTTGCTTATCTCGATATTTTCAAACCTGATTACGTCATCGTCGTCATCGGTCCTGCCCTGCGACGAGTAGCGGCGGAGCACCGCCTTGACGCGGGCCGACAGCTCCTTCATATCAAAGGGCTTGACGACAAAGTCGTCGGCTCCAAGCTCAAGACCGAGCACCTTATCAAAAACCTCGCCCTTTGCGGTTATCATGATAACCGGCTTCGAGGACATTTCGCGAATCTCGCGCAGGACCTGCCAACCGTCTTTTTTCGGAAGCATAACGTCGAGCAGCACAAGATCGGGCTCGAAGGCCTTAAAGGTCTGCACTCCCTCAGCACCGTCATTTGCGGTCTTCACCTGATATTGTTCGTTTTCAAAATAAAGGCGTAGCAGCTCGCAGATGTTGGGGTCATCATCCACCACCAATATTTTGGTGTCAACCATTATGTTTCCTCCTCATTACATTATTACATTTATATAAAAACCGGGGCCGTATATCTGGCTTGGAGTTTTATCAATACACCTACAGTTGTATTCATTATACCACTTAATTAATTTTTTGCAAAGACCTTTTTTTAGTTTTGACCGTTTTTTTGCGCGGTGAGGGGGTGCGGTATTGCCAAAATTGAGTTTTGGAGATATAATTATAAAAAATGCGAACATACAATCGCGACACATCCGACTGAATGAAGTACAGCGGCTCTTTGACTTCTATTCTGGTTCATTTCTTTGTGCGCACAAAGAAATGAACCAAAGAAAGCGTAGAGGTGGAAACCTGAGGCTTCCGCCCTGAGAACCCCCTTCCCTCCTGCCACCGCGCTTAGTAATCAGAATGATGCAGCAGTTTAGCGGGTCTATCATAGGGTACAGTTGTCGAAGATTCGTGCACTCGCGACGGTTTGATCATGAAAGGCTCGCCATTCTGATGCTTTTTTCAAGTTGAGTGGTCTCGAATGTGGTCTCCTGTCAAACTACTACGGTAGGTTTGCTTGTATTTATGTAACGTAGGGGCGACCTACGGTCGCCCGCGTGTCCCCCGTGCTTCCACACCCGAGTCAGCCGCCGGGCTGATGGAAGACAAGCACGGGATGTGGGGTCCGCGCTGCTTGATTGGCGAATCAAGTAATTTTTTGAAAAGTTCTTGAAGAGGGTTTGGGAGAACTTCTTTCAAGAAGTTTCTCCCAAGCGCTCCTCCAAATCAAATAAAAAGGATTACTAAAATACATGAAAATCGGTATAGTCGGCCTTCCGAATGTAGGCAAAAGCACGCTTTTCAACGCGCTCACATGCGCCCGGGCAGAATCGGCGAACTATCCATTCTGCACCATTGACCCCAACATTGGCATTGTCCCGGTCCCCGACCGGCGGCTTGATTTTCTGGCCGGGATGTATCATCCCGAGAAATACACTCCCGCCACAATTGAGTTTGTCGACATAGCCGGCCTGGTGCGCGGCGCCTCAAAGGGCGAGGGGCTTGGCAACAAATTCCTCTCGCATATACGGGAGGTCGACGCGATTGCCCATGTGGTACGCTGCTTTGAGGACGATAACATAATCCATGTCGAGGGCGGCGTCGACCCGCTGCGCGATGTCGAGACTATTGATACCGAGCTCATTTTCGCAGACATGGAGCTGCTGGAGCGGAGGATTGACCGCGTCAGAAAGGCACTTAAAGGCGACCGCACGCTTGAGCCTGAACTTGAGGTTCTTGAAGGTCTGTTGGAAAAATTCAACGCCGGAATACCGGCGCGGGCGGCCGGGCTGGATGAAAAAGGGCTGGAACTGCTCGGCGACATTCCGCTGCTCACGCTCAAGCCGGTAATTTATGTCGCCAATATCGGAGAGGACGACATCGGCGCGCCGGCTGAGAATCCCTACTATCAAAGACTGAAGGAGAGAGCCGAGGCCGAGGGCGCCGGGATTGTCGCGGTTTGCGCCCAGGTCGAGGCTGAGATTGCCGAACTCGAGCCCGGGGAAAAAGCAGCCTTCCTTTCTGAACTCGGCATTGCCGAGAGCGGGCTTGACAGCCTCATTCGCGCCGGCTATTCGCTGCTCGGGCTTATCAGCTTTCTCACCGCCGGCCCGAAGGAGGTCAGGGCATGGACTATAAAAAAAGGTACGAAAGCACCACAGGCCGCCGGGAAAATCCACAGCGACTTTGAGCGCGGTTTTATCCGCGCCGAGGTGGTGGCATTTGAGGACCTCGCCCGGGCCGGCAGCATGGCTGCCGCAAGAGAGGCCGGACTTGTCCGCAGTGAGGGAAAAGATTATGTAATTAAAGACGGCGACGTCGTTCTGTTCAGGTTTAACGTTTGAGGTGTTATGCATGAGAATGAGACGCAAAAATCACTGTGCCGAGCGGATTGCCGCCTGTGCGCACCTGCTGATATCAAACCCCGAGAGCCTTATGTCCGATCCGTCGGCCCCATTCGGCGTGGCAAGGCCGCTTCACCTTGAGATAGGCTGCGGCAAGGGCGCCTTTGCCTGCGGTCTTGCCGCGGCAAGACCAGATGTCAACCTCATCGCCCTTGAGCGCGTCCCCGACGTTGTCTGCCTTGCACTCGAACGTGCCGTGGCAGAGAGCGAACACAGACAGGCCGACAACCTGCGCTTTATCATCGGCGACGCGCAAAAGCTGAGCGAATGGCTGCCTGAAAAAAGCATTGAGTGCATCTACCTCAATTTCAGCGACCCGTGGCCCAAAAAGCGCCATGCCAAGCGCCGCCTGACACATCCCGAATTCCTCAAAATTTACAAACACCTGCTTGTCCCCGAAGGCAAGATAGTTATGAAGACCGACAATGCCGGGTTTTTTGAGTTCAGCCTCGAGCAATTTGCCGCCGAGGGCTTTGAGGTGGTCGCAGAGACCCGGGACCTTAGCCGCTCTCCTTATGCTGCCGGCAATATCATGACCGAGTATGAAAGGGCCTTCACCGTGAAGGGCGTGCCGATCTGCATGGCTGAGGTGGTACTGAAAACCACCCCTTAATCAAGGGCTTAATTTACGTGCATGCTCATAATTACAATGTCAGAAAGGAGTTTTTGCTATGCTTTATGATCTTGTGATGAAAAACCGCAGCTACCGCTCGTTTGACGAGAGCCGGAAAATCACACGTGAAGAACTGCTCGGCTTTGTCGACATAGCTCGGCGCACGCCTTCGGCCCGCAACCGGCAGCCGCTCTGCTACCGGCTTGTCCACACAAAGGAGGAATGCGACACCCTGCTGCCGCTCACCGGCTGGGCGGCGTTGGTCAATGTCAAGCTCCCGCCCGAGGGCCACGCGCCGACGGCTTATATTGTCATCTGCTGCGACACGACGGTCGAGCCTGACACCACAAGGGCGCTGCGCGATGTCGGCATATGCGCCCAGACCATAATGCTCGCGGCGACCGAGGCCGGGCTCGGCGGCTGCATGATCGGCAGCTTTACCCCCGAGAAGGTCAGCGCAGCGCTGAAAATCCCCGAAAAGTACAGGCCGATACTGGTGCTGGCGCTCGGCAAGCCTGACGAAAAAGTACAATTAATCGAGGCTGTTGACGGAAATGTCGCCTACTATCGCGAGGGCGGCGTTCATTACGTGCCGAAAAGGACACTTGAGGATATAATAATCAAATAATGGATACGGTCCTGCAAAACACAAGCGAGACCTCGGGCGTGCTGGTAATAGACAAGCACGCCGGGGCAACCTCTCACGACATTGTCAATATTGTCCGCCGGGCGTACGGGCTGCGCCGGGTGGGCCACACCGGCACGCTCGACCCTATTGCCACCGGCGTTTTGGTAGTGCTTGTCGGGCGGGCGGCCAAGACCGCCGAGTATCTTGCCTCAGACCGAAAACACTACACCGCCACACTCAGGCTGGGAATTACCACCGACACCGAGGATATCACCGGCAATATCACATCACAATCAGCTAATATTCCGCCATATGAGGCTGTTTCTGACGCCTGCGTGAGTTTTGTCGGCAAAATCTTGCAGACTCCGCCGATGTACAGCGCCAAAAAAGCCGGCGGCAGAAGACTTTACGAGCTTGCCCGCGAGGGCAAAATTATCGAGCGCCGGCCGGTTGAGGTTGAAATCTTCAGCCTTGACTGCAAACCAGCCGGGCAGCCGGGCGATTATTCTCTCGAGGTGGTCTGCTCGTCGGGAACCTATATCCGCACGCTCTGCGCCGATATAGGCAAAAAACTGGGCTGCGGTGGGGTCATGGCCGCTCTTCGCCGCACGAGGTCAGGCGACTTCGGTCTTGACATGGCAATAACTACAGACACCCTTCTGGCCACCCAGCCCGAGGAGCGGCTTAAACTGTTACTTCCGGTTGAAAGACTTTTCAGCTCGCTCCCCAGACTACGGTTGCCGGCCTTTTATTCGCGTCTCTGCAGGTCGGGTTGTGAAATTTATTTGAGTAAAATCGCGGTATCTTTGCCTGTCGGACAGCGCGTGCGCCTTGCTGATGAGTCGGGCAGCTTCTTCGCGCTCGGCGAAGTCATGAGCTACCCGTCAGGCCCTGCAGTCAAGGCAATCAAATTTTTTGAGATATAAAAAAGTCGAAAAAAACAGCAGCCCACAGAAAACGCGGGCTGCCTTGTTTTTATGTTTGCTCCTCAAACACCTTTTTCGGGATAATGCAATAGCCGTTTATACCATGTAATTCATTTAGCCAAGTAAAAACAAATCTGTGCTCACAAGTCAGTTTATCATCTCCGACCGAAGGAAGTCAAGAATCTTTTTTTCCTCGCGTGACACCTTGACCTGACTGAGCCCGAGGCAGTCGGCGGTCTGCTGCTGGGTCAGGTTGCGGTAGTAGCGGAGCAGGACTATCCTGCGCCAGAGCGGCTGCATTTTCGATATCGACTGCGAGAGCGCGATGTTGTCTGACAACCGCTCGATGTCGTTTTCGTCGTCGGCAATGGTGTTTTCAAGTAGCATCCCGTCATCGCCGAACACGGCATCCGAAAGCGAGGATACCGGCGTCATCGCGTCAAGAGCGACCGCCGCGTCCTCGGGGCTGACCCCGCAGGCCGACGCCAGCTCGCTGATATGCGGCTCCCTTCCCTTGTCGGACAAAATCCGGCTTCGCTCGCGCATGAGCGTCATACCCAGCTTTTTGTAGCTCCTGCTGACCTTGATTATGCCGGCGTCGCGCAGGTGCCGGCGGATCTCGCCGATTATCAGCGGCACCGCGTAGGTTGAGAAAGCGGTCCCCCGCGAGGTGTCAAACGAATGTACTGCTTTGATCATACCGATCATCCCGATCTGGATCAGGTCCTCAATCTCGGTCCCCCGGTCGCGAAATCTTATAGCAATGCTCCGCACAAGCCCGCCGTTAAGCTCCACAAGC
Source organism: Eubacteriales bacterium (assembly GCA_050946195.1). GTDB lineage: Bacteria > Bacillota > Clostridia > Oscillospirales > CAG-272 > UMGS1002. The sequence continues at coordinate 1,265 of JBMNUI010000047.1, read as the reverse complement.
TTTGCGGCGGCCTCCTCGTCTCCCTTCTGTGCACGCTCAATCAGCTCGCGGTTCTGCGCGTATACATTCTGTTCTTCAGCCATTTCCGCCTCCGGCATCGGTTTGTTTTCAGATATGTAATACTCATCTACCGGGGCATGCACGTCTTTTATCATGACTGACCTGCTTACCAGTCTATTTATTCTCTCCCTTGCCGGCAAAGCGCTTGAACATAATGACAACCGTCCCCTTGCCGGGCTTGGACCTCACGCGCAGAATATCCATGAAATTCTCCATAACGGTAAATCCCATGCCGCTCCGCTCGCCCGAGGGGTCGGTGGTAAACAGAGGTTGCCGGGCGGCCTTGACGTCGGTTATTCCGCAGCCGCGGTCGCGCACCTCAATCCGCACTCCGTTCCCTTCAAGTATTTTCACGGTTATGTAAATCGAGCCGACACTATCCCGGTATGCGTGGACTATGCAGTTTGTGACCGCCTCGGATACCGCGCACTTGACATCGGCCAGTTCCGAGGCCGCCGGGTCGAGCTGCGCGCAGAAGGCCGCGACGACCGCACGCGCCACCCCTTCGTTGACCGAGCAGGACGGCAGCGTCAGCTTCATCTGGTTTTTGACAACCGACGAAAAGCCCTTGTTCCTCATTTCTTCTTTGCCCCTTTCGTTTTTTCTATGGCAATTATCCGCTTGACTCCGGCAAGGTTCAGTATTTTCATTATCGGCTCGGTCGGGTCGAGTATCGCCATGCTACCCCCGAGCTCACGCACAAGCGAGTACCTGCCCATAATCAGCCCGAGCCCCGAGCTGTCCATAAATCCCACGCCCGACAAATCGAGCAGCAGCCGCTGTGGACGTTTCTCATATATCAGCGCGTCAATGTCGCCGCGCAGCATGGCGGCGCTGTGGTGGTCAATCTCGCCCCGGAGCCGTACAAAAAGCTCGCCTTCAATGTATTCATGCTCAAACCCGCAGTTGTTCTTCATCATTTTTACATCCTTGCCCCCGCTCCCGGTGATATGTAACTTGCTGCTTTTGCTCTGTTATATGCAACATCAAAAAAACGACGACCATATTAGAGGTCTTATCCTCTCCGCAGCACTCCGCTCCGGACAACCCTTTTTCAGGCTTCATTCTACCATATACTTTATGCAAATAATGTCACAATATGTATCCCGACAAAAAACCGGGAACAACGGGGGCTCTGCCCCGTGACCCGACTTAAGAATGCTGGCGGAGTTCCGCCCCCCCCCGTTTTTCTTTCGGGGGCGCTG
>JBMNUI010000046.1:0-15439 GCA_050946195.1 Eubacteriales bacterium | reverse complement strand
TTCGGTGAAATACTTGTTGTAAACTCCGGTGGAGGAATCCTTGTGAGCCGCCTCGAGCGCCGCCTGCAGCGCCTGATTCCGGCGCAGGGTCTCAAGCGCCTTTTTGGTTGTGATGTTTTCAAATTCAGCGGCAAATGAATGGCTTTTGTCGGTGTATCCGAGCAGCTTCATTTTAGCTCTGAACCAGACAGACTCACCCTCGCTGTCGCAGAAGCGGAATCTGATTTCGCACTCAGCCTCTCCTTCCCTGCCGGCAAGCCGGCTGAGAAGGGCTGTTATGCTGTCTTCTGCCGGAGTGCCGGGGAGGCTTCTTACGTAAAGCAGGGTACATCGGTTGTTGTCGTCGCTCCTGCCCGACAAAAGGACATGGTCGACGGCGTCATCCAGTTTTTCGATTAAGGCCGGCCCGTCGATTCCGGCTTTTTCGAAATCCATGATCCTTCCTCCACTTTTATGTTCATTAATTATACATGAGGTCATAAAGAAAATCAAGGTTTTTTGTGAGATTTTAATGAATACGTCAAAAATTAACGAGGAATCCAAATCGGGTCATTTTCAGGCGTGGCACGGGGAAAGCTGTCGATTAGAAACATTATACAATATTTACCATGCAAAATCAAGATAAAAATATAAATATTTTAAAATTACGTCGGACTGCTGAAAATAATCTTATATAAAGGCTAAAAAGCGCGGGACGTGAGCCCGCGCTTTCTTTCAGCAATTTGTTTTGTGAAGTTTTCGGGGTTTTTGAGCCTTTTTCAAAAAGAGTCTGACCCGGGGTGCGGGGCAGAGCCCCACGTATTAGAAGTTTTTGGGAATTCTCAAGGCTCTTTTTTCAATATGGGTCTTGAGCGGGGGTTCGGGGGCAGAGCCCCCGAAGCATCTACGACAGCAGCGCACGGTCGCTTGTAAACTCGCTGCCGCTGACTTTGGAGAATTTTTCAAGCAGCATCTCGACTGTCAGTTTTTTCTTTTCCTCGCCGTCAATGTCGAGAATTATCCGCCCGTCGTTCATCATTATCAGCCGGTTGCCGTACTCGATGGCATTTTTCATGTTGTGCGTGACCATGAGGGTTGTGAGATTGTCCTTGCGGACAAGTTCCTCTGTGATTTTGAGCACCTTTTTGGCGGTTTTCGGGTCGAGCGCCGCGGTATGCTCGTCGAGTAGCAGCATCTTAGGCCGGATAAGGGTCGCCATGAGCAGGGTCAGCGCCTGCCGCTGGCCGCCCGAGAGCAGCCCGACCTTTTGGATCATCCGGTCCTCGAGACCGAGTTCGAGCTGCTTTAACTGCTCGCGGTAAAACGCCCTCTCGCGGGGCGAAATCCCCCAGCGCAGGCTATGCCGCTTGCCGCGGCGGTATGCCAGCGCCATGTTTTCCTCAATTGTCATGTTGGGTGCGGTCCCCAGCATCGGGTCCTGAAACACCCGGCCGAAATGCTTTGCCCGCTTGTGCTCGGACAGGCCGATTATGTCGGCGCCGTCAAGAATTATTTCACCTTCGTCAATTTGGAACACACCGGTTATCGCGTTTATCAGCGTGGATTTCCCGGCACCGTTGCCCCCGATGATCGTAATGAAATCGCCGCGGCGGACATTCAGCGAAACCCGGTCTATCGCCTTTTTTTCGTTGACTGTTCCGGGGTTGAAGGTTTTGGACACGGAACGCAGTTCGAGCATTGTCTCGGCCATTTTCTCCCGGCGGCGCACTTTTTTGAACAGGCGGCTTGAGCCAATGAATTTGCGGATGGTCGGGAGCGCTAGCGCCACAGTAACAATTCCGGCGGTCATTATTTTCAGGTCGGTCGAGGGCATGCCCGAGTAAATTACAAAAGCGACTACCACCCGGTATATCACGGCACCCGCGATGACACCGGTAAGCTTCATATAGAAATTTTTAAATTTCATAAAAAGCGTCTCGCCTATGATGATAGACGCCAGACCGATGATTATCGAGCCTACCCCCATGTTCACATCGGCGTAATTCTGATACTGGCAGAGCAGCGCGCCCGAAGCGGCAATAAGGCCGTTTGAGAGCGCAAGACCGCAGAGCTTGGTCAGGTCGGTGTTAATGCCCTGCGCGCGGCACATTGTGGTGTTTGCCCCGGTAGCCCGGATTGCGCAGCCCAGCTCGGTCCCGAAAAACCAGTAAAGTATGCCGCTCACTGCCAGCACCACCACGACGCCGAATATCAGCGAGGAGTAAACTTTCCCCAGCCCCAGAAGCGAGCTTACCCGCGCGTATGCAGTGTTGCTCCTGAAGGTGAGCAGCGAGAGGTTGGCGGTCCCCCCGGTACCGGTCGCCAGGCTCATGATGTGGATATTGATTGAATATAGCGAAATCATGGTAAGGATACCCGAGAGTATCGGCGGGATTTTGAGCTTGGTGTTGAGCAGGCCGGTGACCGTTCCGGCAATGCTGCCGGCAAGAAAGGCAACAAGCACCGACAGGAAGGGATTCAACTCCTTCCATATAAGCATGGCCGATATCGAGGCGCCCAGGGTTATGCAGCCTTCGCAGGTGAGGTCTGCAAAATTAAGTATCCGGAAAGATATGTACATCCCAAGGGCCAACACCGCCCAAATAAGCCCCTGGCACACCCCGGCGAGTAAAGTATCAAGCATTTTTTACATACCTTATCAAAAGTTTTTGAGGGCGGCCGCGGATGCCGCGGCCGCTTCGGGCAAGCCTTACTCTCCCCCGATGTTTATCGAATGAACGGTCGCCGCACCGCTGGCCAGCACATTGTCGGTCGGTATGTAGATGGCGTCTACATCTTTCAGGGCGATAAAGGCGTTCTGAATGTCATTTAGGTCATTTATGCCCTTGACCACATAGCTATAGCCCTTGGCCTCGCAGTGCTGCTTGGCAAGCCTTATCTGGTATTCGGAGTTGGTCTCGGAGGCGGTGTAGAGCAGGCCGATTGTGATTTTTTCCTTGCCGAGCAGCTCGGCGATAAGGTCTATCTGGTCGGCTACCGGGTTGATGTCAGACACTCCGGTGACATTGCGCCCGGGGTTCTCCAGCGATTCCACAAGGCCGGCTTCAATCGGGTTGGTGACCGCGCAGAACACAATGGGAATCTCCTCTGTCGCCGCAGCCGACGCCTGTGAGGAGGAGGTGGCGATAGTGTAGATGAGGTCAACCTTCATGCCCACAAAGGTCTCGGCAATTGTTATGTTGTTCGACTGCTCGCCGGCGGCGTTTTCACTCAGGATGGTGACAGTCTTGCCGGCGGAGGCCATTCTCACCGAAAGCTGGTCCTGAAAGCCCCAGTTGGCCTCGTCAAGCGCGATATGCTGGACAAGCTGGAGAATGCCGACCGTAAAGTCGCCTCCCGATGACACGATGGCCGAATCAACCCTCGTGACATCAAGTGTGGAGTCATCGGTCACTTTTGCCAGCACGCCCTCGGGAATCTTAAAGCCGATTTCCTCAGCCACGGCGGTGTTGACAGAGAGTGCCGGGTTGGGGTCGAACTGGACCGGCATCTTTGAGACATCGGCGCCCTCAAGCAGGATATCGGCGGCCATGTCGCCGGCCTTCACGCCAAGGTTGTAGTAGTTGACACCATAGGTTGCAATCCCGCAGACGTTGTTCATATTTGTCTCGCCGCAGACTATCGGGATGTTGTAGCCGGCTTCCCTGCCGCAGGAAATCAGTCCAAGCAGGAGAATTCCGGCAAGGATGCAAATGAGCACACGTGAGATTTTCGGTTTCATTTTCTGCTCTCTCCTAAAATAATATTTTTATTCGCGGCACGCCGCGCAGGGGTCTGCACGGGGCAGCGAAATTTAACAAAACAAAAAGTCTCTGTATTTTTACAATACAGAGACGATTATCCGGCACACGGTAGCCGTATAATATCGTGGTACCACTCTGTTTTGCCACAGCCTCACGGATGCAGCCTCACGGGGCGCATAATAACGTCCCTGCGATATAACGGTCGCGCCCGTCGTATCCTACTTGACGGCTCCTGTCCGCCTTTCAGTACGCAGCTCCCGGAACGAACCAAATACGCTACTTGCCGCTGTCTCGCACCGACCGACAGCTCTCTTTTGGCGTTTTCCGTATTATTTTTTCCGATCATCGCCTTTGGGTGGTGTGAGTAGTGTAATTTTATCATGACTTTTTTGTTTTGTCAAGTACAAAAAACATTTTTTACGGAAATATTCTCGCCAAGCCGCCGGCGGCGGCTTTCGGAGATAGAAAAAACCGGTTTTTTATGATATACTATCATATCAGAACAGAAACGAGGGCGGTTTGCTGCAGACAGCAGGCGTTTTGAGGTGACCTTTGCTTATTCTAGCATGGAGGGTGATGGAATGAAAACAGTGATAATCGGCGGTGTTGCAGGGGGCGCGACCTGTGCCGCAAGGCTTCGCCGGCTGGACGAGAACGCGCAGATTGTGGTTTTGGAGCGGGGCGATTACATCTCCTTTGCCAACTGCGGGCTGCCCTATTATATCGGCGGGGTTATCGAAGACAGGGACGACCTGCTGCTACAGACCCCCGAGGAAATGAGCCGGAAACTCAACATTGACGTGAGAATACGGCACGAGGTTGTCGCCATCAACAGAGAAAAGAAAACGCTCACTGTCAGACGGCTTGAGACCGGCGAGCAGTATGAAGAAAGCTACGACAAGCTGGTGATCTCAACCGGCTCCTCGCCTCTCAGACCGCCGATTCCGGGTATTGACTCCCCGCGGGTCTGCACGCTCACGACCCTGCCCGATACCGACGCAATAAAGAGGTTTATACAGGACAACGCTCGCCGCGCGGTGGTGGTCGGCGGCGGGTTTATCGGGCTTGAGGCCGCCGAGAACCTTCACCGCGCCGGGCTTGAGGTCTCGATAGTAGAGCTCGGCAATCAGGTCATGCCGCCGCTTGACTTTGAAATGGCGCAACTGTTGCACCGGCACCTCGCCTCAAAGGGCGTGGAGCTGTACCTCGGCGACGGGGTTGCCGAATTTTCGGACAGGGACAGATATTTGGAGCTGCGGCTGAGCAGCGGCAGGACAATTGAGGCCGATATTGTAATACTGTCGGTCGGCGTCCGACCGAACAATAAGCTTGCGCGGGCTGCGGGGCTGAAAATCGGCGAGCGGGGCGGAATAGTGGTAAATGAAAGCATGCTCACCTCAGACCCCGACATATACGCCGTGGGAGACGCGGCGGAGGTCAGGGATTTTGTCTTCGGAGAGCCTGCCATGGTGCCGCTTGCCGGCCCGGCCAACAAGCAGGGGCGGGTTGCGGCCAACAATATTGCAGGGATCAAGGACTCCTTCAGTGCGGTGCAGGGCTCGGCAATCGTCAGGGTGTTCAACCTGACCGCCGCGGTCACCGGGACAAACGAAAAGCAGCTTACCCGGCGCGGGCTTGTCAGGGGGCGGGATTACGAGGTCGCCATCATCACCCAGAACCCGCACGCCGGCTATTACCCCGGCGCCCGGCCCATGACCCTGAAGCTGTTATTCTCAACCGACGGCAAAAAAATATTCGGCGCCCAGATAGTCGGGCGGGAGGGTGTCGACAAGCGCATCGACACAATAGGCACGGCAATGCGGCTCGGCGCTTCGGTTTTTGACCTTGCGAAGCTTGAGTTCGCATATTCTCCCCCATATTCGTCGGCCAAAGACCCGGTCAACATGCTGGGCTTTGTCGCCGGGAATGTTTTGTCGGGAAAAGTCCGTTTCTGCGAATGGGACGCGATTGAAAACAACAGTGACTCGCTGTTGCTCGATGTCCGTGAGAAAGATGAGCTCAAAGCCTTCTCGCTGCTCGAAGCCGTCCATATACCGCTCGGCGAGCTGCGCCGCCGCGCTGATGAGCTCGATAGTTCAAGGCACATAATCATCATGTGCGCCATAGGGGTGCGGGCTTACAATGCCGCGCGGATTCTCATGCAGCGCGGCTTTGAGAATGTATCTGTCTACCCCGGCGGGGCGTTATTTTACAGGTTGACACATTACGGAAAGACCGAAAGCAGCCTGATATATCCGGGGCCGGCGGCTGAAGACAAACAAATACCCCCGGCATAAAGCACCCCGGAGCGCTGCATGCTGCTGCGTTCCGGGGTCTTTTTTTGTCTTGCGCCAATGCGGGATTAGTATGGAACAAAAGATAACCGCACAGAGACTCTCCTTGCGGAGAGCCGCTGTGCGTGTGCCGTCGGTTTACTCCTCAATCCGCTCAATTCTTTCTCTTGTCCGGAATAAAAGTGATATAAGCCAAATACCCGAGAGCGCTACTATAGTGTATATAATCCGGCTGAGCAGAGCGTCCTGTCCGCCACAGAGCCAAGCGACAACATCGAAATCAAAAAGACCGATGCTGCCCCAGTTAAGAGCGCCTATTATTGCTATAACCAGTGCGATTCTGTCAATCACCATTATTGTGAGTTTCCTTTCTTTATTTTATTAAAACCGGAAAATCTCCGCTCGCACATATTCTTTGCCGACCTTGCCGCCTTTATGTACCGGCACACATAAGGGAAATTCAGGAATTTGTTTTTTGGCAGACTAAAAATTTGTCTTTTGTCTGATAAAATTTTCTTGCAGTATCCGGGAGACTCACTCTGCCTGACTGCAAAGCAAAAACCCGGCGGCCGCCGGGCTTTTGCTTTGCCTTTTCGGGCTTATTTGTAGAACTCGTGGTTTCCGATTGTCATCACATAAGGCCGGTTTCTGGCAATCCAGTTTGTGGTCGCAATTCTGGGATTGAAGAAAAACAGTATTTCGTCCGAGAGTCTGTAGCCCTCAAGGCAGATCTTGGCCGCGACAATGCTCTCCTGAGATGGCGTGTTGTAAATCGTCCCGGTTGCGGCCGGGGTGAACTGAGTACCGTTCTTTCTGTCGAATATTACGCCATATACGTAGTTGGGATAGTCCCGGCTTGACACGCGGTTGAGCACCACGTTACCCACCGCGATTTTGCCGAGAAACGATTCGACTTCGGCCTCGGCGCTGATTATCCTTGAAAGCCAGTAAAGGCTGTCGCTATCGTAGTATGCGCTGCCGCTTTTGCAGTACCCGCTGCCGTTGTTTGTGAGCTTTACGCTGTATGTAGCGCCGTCCCAGTGGACGTCAAGCCCGAAGGCGCGGGCCAGCGGGCGGACCGGAACATAAACCCTGCCGCCTATATTAAGAATTTTCTCGACCGTGTAAAAACATCTGTCGTTTGCGGTTATGTAGAGGGTTCCGACTTTGGCCGAGAGCTGAAGGCCGTTTGTGCTTATGGCAGCGGTCTGGGTGTTTTGGTTCCATGTGATGTTGTATACGCCCATCATCTCGCTGAAAGCCCTGAGCGGAACATGTGTAACCGAATTGATAAGCAGGCTTTTTGGGTTTGTTATCTCTCTCCCGTTATAGCTGACCCTGATTTCCGGCGCTGCGGCGGCTGACGGGATAAGAAATGCCGCGACCGATACCAGCAGCATTGCCGCCATTACCAGAGGCAGAATTCTCTTTTTCATATGTATACACACTCCTTTCACTTTTTGCCGGCAGCCGAATTTGCCTTTTCTCAATTGATGTTTTCCCCGGCCGCCAAAGCTTTTTGTCCTGCAAAAACATTCTAACATGCCCCCAAATCTTATTCAACCTGCAAATAATTCAGCAGAAACCTGTGATATCCAGACCTGCCTGACATATGCTCTGAAAGCGCCGGTATTGGTGCTTTTCTGCTTTTTTTGTTTTATTTTTCTGAGCGGTTAAAGAGTGGCGATATTTTTTGTAAAGTTTTTTGAGGATTCTCAAGGAACTTTTCTTTCAATAAAATTCCTTGAGCGGGGGTTCGGGGGCGGAGTCCCGTAGAAAAACCGGGGCGTGGGGCAACACTCCACAAAAACAGCCGGCGGGCACTCCGCCGGCTGTTTTTTCAGTTTTCCGCCTTCTCGAAGGCATCCTTTTCCGCGCCGCAGATCGGGCAGACAAAGTCCTCGGGAAGATCCTCGAATTTCGTTCCGGGAGCAACACCCTGCTCGGGCAGGCCGACTTCCTCGTCATACTCCCAGCCGCAAAGACTGCAAACGTATTTCATGCCAGTGTTTCCCTTCTTATGTAACATTCAGGCCTTCCACAACCCGTGCAGGTTGCAGTATTCGTAGACCGCCTCGACCTCGTCGCCCGGGCAAATAGCAAAGCATACCGCAGGCTCGTCACCGGGGTTCAGCGCCTTTCTCTGGTTGCCCTGTTTGGTCTGCAGGGCAATCCATTCGATGTAGTGCTCGGGTATCATCGGGTGGTCGATACTCCCGACCCTGACTTCGACCCGGTCACCCTCGACCTTTACCACCGGGATGTGCTTTTCATACGATGCCTCGACGGTGTTGGCAACCAGCTCCTGCATCTTCTCGCCGCAGCAAACAACCGCCACTCCCGAGTTTTTGACATAGGCGATTATGTTGCCGCAATGCCGGCATCTGTAAAACTTCATTTCCATGGTGTTTCCTCCTTTAGTAAGCTCTTTCAATTTAACAAGTTTAAACCTACTAACATTGTAAATAGTGTTAATTTCATCTAAAAACACATTGTAAAACATGAAAATATCAAATTGGCAGGAATCTTTATTCTGTTCATTCCTAAAATCTGCTTCTCCCCTTTTTCTAACCACTTTTATTCCGCTCGAATATTTGACATAGCCACATAAAGCATTAAACAAATCATTGCCGTCATAGTCCCACCGCAAGCAATACAGCGCGAGTATTCGTATATATTCATGTTCTGGGTCATATGCCTTAACTTGACCCGCTGCTTCATGGATTTTAGTTAATATTTTATTAACAGGATTCGGCATCTTATATGGTTGCAATAATCTGCCCGGTTTAGTTTGATCAGAATAATCTTCAGAGTCTTCAATATCCTTAACTTCACAAATAGCAACTGGCATATCATTAGAGTCTTCAATATCCTTAACTTCACAAATAGCAACTGGCATATCATTCTTAATTAACAAAAAATCTGGCCTTTGGGTTTTGTTGCCGTCTCGTTTTTTACTTTTAATCTTTTCCGCCTTGATCCCTAAATTCTTACTCGAGCGAGTTTATGGTATTCTGAATGGTGTCAATCATCCTTTCCAGAACCCTGCGGTTGACTTGGAAATTGGTTGTCCAGGACGCGGCTGCATTGTTGACTGCGGCATCGCGGAAGAGTTTGTAGCTGAGGTTGTTTAAGCTCGTGGTAAATATCCTGCCCAGCTCAAATGAAACGCTCTCCCTGATAAGGTCCCACATAACGACGTCGTCGCTGCCGCTTGAGTATTTGTACTTAAACGAAATTTCAAAAATTGCCGGTGTCACCTTGCGGTAGGATTCCGAAGCATCGCACTCAAGTACTGCCGAGGCAATATTAGCCTTTTGGGTTGCAAAGGAAATAGAATACATTGTATAGGGGAATGAAAGTATGGTTACGTGGTTTTTTTGATCGGAATCGTATTTCGGAACCGGAACCACGCCGTAGTTCACGCCTGACGCTGCAAAGCCCTTGATGCTGTACTGCGCCTCGGTCAAGGCAAACAGCGCATTGCCCGAATCGAAAATCGTATGTATACCCGCGCTGTTTGTGGTAAAGGTATCGCCGCTCTCATGGAAAAAGGGGCAGAGTTTTTCAAGAAGACGGAGTGTCTTTTCGCTGTTCCATCTCTCGGAGATTACCAGATTGCCGTTTGCATCTTTCTCAATTTCGGTAAGCCCCGAGCCCCAGAAAAAGGAGTCGTAAAAGACATTCATCGTTACAAGGCCGAAGCGGTCGCCCTGGTCACTTGTGCTGTTTCCGTTGAGGTCCTCGTAGAGGCCTTTGCTCATCTCAATCAACTTGTCGACATTCCATCTGTTGTCGTAAACCAGTTCATAGGGGTTTTCAAGGTCGTGTTTGGTTATCAGGTCCTTGTTAAAGTAGACGCAATACATCATGTAGAGCAGGTTGCAGGATATGTCACCCAAACAGAAGAAGAGCTTCTCGGAAATTGTCGACTGTTCAATCAGGCTGTCGGGCCACCAGGGCTTTTCAAAGTTCAGGTAATCGAGCGCCAAGAGGTTTTGAGTGCAGCCTCTGAGCGCCAGAGTCGCGGCGGTCATGCTGTAGCCCGCGAAAATGTCATACGACACACCGCCGGCAAGCACATCGGTTTGGGCCGTCGAAACAAAGCCGGCCTGGTTATCATAGTTGCCGGACACACCAATCCACTCCAGCTCGACTCCCAAGCGCTCCTCAATAGCTCTATTGCGCTCATATATGGCATCTTTAATCAGGTCTCCGGATATCTCCTAAATCTCAAACTCGGCGTTCTGCACGTCCGACCAGTACAGAATCCCGATTCTCTCTCCGCCAAAGTCAATATCCTCGCCTAAATCGTCATCAACCAGCCCGGTCTCGGTTGTGGTGTTGTCGGGGGATGAGGTGTCATGTATTGCGGAGGTTGTGGTGTCTTTCTGAGTGCCGGGTTCCAGGTTCCGGGCGCAGCCGGCGGCTGTCGGGATTACAAGAATCAGGCACAATAAGATTGCCGCTATTCTCTTCATGTTCGCACTCCTCCTTGAATATTTTGACTGAGTTTTGAGCTTGGGTCGTCCCCACAGTACATTATACGGAAAACCAATTCGGGCAGATTTATGCATAATAATTATAAATCATATTTATATGGTTGTCAAGTCATATATTGGCTGAACTCAGGCAATATATACCGGAGGGCGAATAAAAGCTAAATTAAGAGCTTGTCGGCATAGCCGAAGGCAATCCCGAGGACGGCAGACACCGCGATTATTGTTATCGGGTGGATTTTTTTCACCGCAAGAAAAACGTCAAGCGCCAGTATCACAAGCGAGAACCATGTGGCCGTGTCGGCAAACATCCCGATGTTGAGTCCCTGCGGGAAAAAGACTGCCTTCGCCGTCATATACAGGGCGCTGGCAATAAGCCCGATAACCACCGGCTTGATGCCCGACATGCAACCCGCCACATACCTGTTGGTCTGAAAAACCGAGTAAATCCGGGCAATTATCAGAATAATGACGAATGACGGCAGAACCACGGCAAACGTGGCGCAGACCGCGCCCCAAAACCCGGCCGTCTCGGTGCCGATATAGGTCGCCATGTTTATGGCAAATGGGCCGGGCGTCGACTCGCTTACCGCTATGAAATTGAGTATTTCTTCGGTGCTCATCCAGCCGCGGGCAGTGACCTCGGACTGAATCAGCGGAATCATGGCATACCCGCCGCCGAAGGTAAAGGCACCGATTTTTATAAAGGTCCAGATAAGCTCAAGATAAATCACTGTGCGCCGCCTTCCTTTCCCCGCATAGCGATAAGGCTTGCGGCAAGCCCCACCCCCGCCCCGGCGATGATGACATAAATTGCGCTGACCCGAAAGAGCGCAACGCATACAAAGGCCGCGCCCATTATGATGTAGGGTAATATTCCCTTGGGGGATTTTTTCCAAAGCGAGAGCAGCGCTTTTGAGATCAGCACGACCACCGCCACCCGGACCCCGGCAAAGGCAAATTTTACGACTTCAATGTCCCCGAACTGCCGCAGCAGCGAGGATATTGCGTAAATAATGCAAAACGAGGGCAGCACGCAGCCGAGTATCGAGGCAACCGAGCCGGCATAGCCCGCCACCCGGTAGCCGATGAAGGTGGCGATATTGATTGCAATAGCCCCGGGCATCGAAGCCGAGACCGCGATTATATCCAGAACATCTTTTTTATCTATATATTTGCGGTTTTCGATAATCTCGCGCTCAATCAGCGGAATCATGGCATAGCCGCCGCCGAAGGTGAAGGCGCCGATTTTAAAAAAGGTGACAAACAAAACAAAAATATCTTTGAGCCTGCTTTTCATGGGTTTTCCTTTCAGGTCTTTTTGCTTTCCCGCCCGTCAGTCAGCGGAACCGTCCTGCGTCGGGGCGCTCCTGCTACCCGGCTTGTTTCGCAAAGCGCACACCGCGGCAGCAAGCAGGTAAAGCAGCACCGAGACCATAACAATTAAGGCGCCCGAGGCGAAGTCGGCCTCATAAGAAATCCACAGACCGAGAAAACAGTACAGCCAGCCAAGCACCACCGATATTATCATCCGGTTTTTCAGGTCGGAGGAGAGCAGCCCGGCCGTGGCCGCGGGGGCGAGCAGGAGTGCAAGTATCATTATTATCCCGACGACGCGGATAAGCACCACCACCGCCATTGCCACCAGAACAAGCAGCAGGTATTCAAGCAGAGCACACCTCACTCCGGCGACCGCGGCAAATTCCTCGTCAAACAGATATGCTTTCCAGTAGTTGTAGAAGATTATGAAGACAAGCAGAACGACAATCGTGAGGAGGAGCGTGAGAGTTATTTCGGGACCTGTCACCGAGAGCACGTTGCCGAAGAGATAAGTGCCGAGGTTCGGGGGATAGCCCGGCATCAGCGAAATAAAGACAATGCCGAGCGCCATGCCGAGCGACCAGAGCAGTCCGCTGAGCACCTCGGATTTGCCGCTGCCCCTGCGGCTTAAGTATCCGATGCCGAGTGCGGCGAGCAGCGAGAAGGCAAAGGCGCCGAGAATCGGCTCAAAGCCCAGCCAAAAGCCGAGACCTACGCCGCCATACGAGGCGTGGGCTATCCCGCCGCACATCATGACAAGCTTTTTCTCAATTATGATAACCCCGATTATCCCGCACACGATACTTGCGAGCAGGCAGGCGAGCAGCGCCCGCTGGAGGAACTGATATTCAAATATGGCTTGAATCATCTTTGTCTGATTCCTCCCCGTGTTCCCGGAGTACCCGGTGGGGCACGCCGTGTGCGATTAGGTCAACCGGGCAGCCGTAAAGGTTTTGCACGATACTGTCGGTCAGCTCGGGCTCGCCGTGATAAACAAGCCTGCCACTCAGGCAGGCAAGCCTTTTTATCTGTGATGAAATAGCAAAAAGGTCATGCGTGACAAGGATTATTGTCATGTCGCGGTTGAGCTCGGCCAGAAGGTCGAATATCTGCTGGCGGGATACCGCGTCGACGCTCGCCGTCGGCTCGTCAAGCAGCAGCAGCCGCGGCTCTCTTGCCAGAGCCCTGGCTATCAGCATTTTTTGAAACTGACCGCCCGAGAGCTCAGATATCCTGCGCCCCACGATGTCGGCAAGCCCCACCCGGCCAAGCAGCTCCTCGGCAATCTGCTTGTCCTTTTTACTGTACCTGTAAAAGGGCCTGAGCCCCGGGTCAAGCCGGCCGGTCAGCACCACCTCAAAGACGGTTATCGGAAACTGCCTGTCCACCGCGGCAAACTGCGGCACATAGCCGAGCTGCGGCCGGTTTTTCTGCGGCGGCCCGCCGAAGATCTCCACCCGCCCGCAATAAGAGACCAGCCCCAGCATGGCTCTGAGCAGCGTGGTCTTGCCGCCGCCGTTCGGTCCTATTATCCCGAGGAACTCGCCGACAGCAACGTCAAGGCAGACATCCGACAGCGCCCTTGTGTGCCCGTAATAAACCGACAAATTTTCTATGTGAACAGCTGTGTCGCTCATGTCAGGCCATGCCCCATCAACAGAATTCGCCCTTATGGGCGGAGAAATTGACATTTTATGATTAATTATTATATCACAGTTTTACATGGTATGCAATATTTCAAAAATTCACCGCGCGGAGCGCTTTTTCGGGGGCTCCGCCCCGCACCCCGGTTTTCTTCCGGGGGCTCCGCCCCCATGCCCCCGCTATTCATGCAGGGGCTTTGCCCCCGCCCCCCCACTTAAGGGGCTTTTGGGAAAAGCCCCTTAAGAATCCCAAAAACTTCCCACCTATATCGCAAATAAAGTAACGCGGATCCCACATCCCGCGCTATGCTGCCATTAGTACACCGGCTGACTCGTGGAAGGGGTGCACGGGCGATCACAGATCGCCCCTACAGTCCAAATTAAAGCACTGCGGCTTTCCTAAGTTTATACACAGACCGAAGCAAAACTCATGTACGCGGCCTACAGATCCCCCCTTCGACACCACTCAATGTAGGCAAATCGGCGTATAACTTCTACCTGCAAGCCGGTTTGCCGGTATCTTTCGGCGCTTTTAGTCCAAAATCCGCCGCGATGTTCGCTGAACTCCGACGATTGCTTTTTTTAAAATCCCCGATGCACTTTATCATTATAGTCCACTTCGTCCGCGGCAAGAGGAAGGGGGTTCTCAGGGCGGAAACCGTAGGTTTCCACCTGAGCGTGTTTCTTTGGTTCGTTTCTTTGCACGGGCAAAGAAATGAACAAGAATTAAAAGTTTTCAGTAAAACAAATGGCGAGAAATAGTTTTCATATGAAGGATTTCTTCTTTTGTTTTCTGCTGAAAAACCGGTATCACCACCAGGACACACCCCAACCAGAACAACAGCATAAGCGGCTTTTCGGTATAGTGGACAACAAGGCCGCCGGTGGGCGAGGGCAGAACCCGGGAGGTCTGAATTATCAAATCCCGGTGCAGTTGAGTGACTATAATCATTTCCTTTTCCGCAAGTTCATGCCGGCTGATGCTCACTCCCTCAAATGAGATGTTCTCGCCGTCAAACTCGGCGACAGCGTACCTATTCTCGGCAAAGGCAGTCGACGCCACGCCGCCGACAATTATGAGCAGAACCCCCAGATGTCTTAAATAATACCGCATGCCCGACTGCCTGAAGCGGTCAGCCAGCCAGAGCGAGAGCGGCATGAGCGCCGCCCAGATAACAAAAAGCCAGAAAAGGTTGGTTGTGCGGGCGAGTACCGCAATGCCTGCGGTGAGCGCCGCGCTGAAAAGAATCATCGGGATATTTAGCCGCTTTAATATTTCAAAGTCCCGCGCAAGCAGCAGCGCCGAATATGCGAGGGCAAAGGCGGTACTTATTGCTGTGTAGTAGGCCATCGGAGTCGTGGTCCGCAGCACAATCGGGGCGACAGTGCCGAGAAAAACCAGTGCCGCGTATGTATTTATCGTGTATATCGAAATTTTGGTGATATCTGCTTTTGCTTTTTTGCCGGTTTCTTTTTTATCGGTTTTTTTGATTTTAGAAATTAATAGAAATGCCGCAATGCCCACTATTGCGCTGGAGATAATGACCGAAATCAGGATATCTCCCTCGGTGTAGGCGTGTGCCGACATTGAGGCGAGTATCCCGCTGCGGGTCAGGAAAACCCCGATGCATGCAAGCAAAAAGGGCACAACACACACATTTCTCCCCGACAGGTCTCTCTGGTGCAGGTAACCGGTCAGTATGAGCCAGGGGACAAACGCGGCGTTTTCAATCGGGTCCCATGCCCAGTATCCGCCCCAGCCCAGCGCCCTGTATGCCCACACGCTCCCGCACAAAATCCCGGTACCAAGAAAAAACCAGCTGACCTTTATCCATAGCCGGGTCTTGACGACCGTCGCCTTGTCATCCTTCGGCGCGCCCGCAAGCGAAAACAAGGCCGCCATGGCGCTGTAGGCAACAAAAACCAGCGGCGGGTGGATT